>JBJFGB010000115.1:17461-44147 GCA_051892295.1 Faecousia sp.
CGTGTCGGGCAATAAAAATACTCCTCAGAAAACGAGGCATGCCTCGCTTCCTGAGGAGTATTTGCATCTTCGTTTGTATGCACAGCTTGGCGTCCGATCGTTCACTTTGAAAAATCCACCTATGCGCAAGAAAAGCTGAAACGCCCAAAATGTTGATTCCTTATAGAGGTAATGAAAGCCACACTATCGGACCTACACTCACCTGTGAGAGTATCAATTCCTTATAGAGGTAATGAAAGCTTTTGAAAGGAGAAAAGCACAATGAAAGCGCCTAAAATTGTATCAATTCCTTATAGAGGTAATGAAAGTGAAGCAATAGACGAAATGCTTTCCCAATACTGGGATTAGTGTATCAATTCCTTATAGAGGTAATGAAAGAACAACATTTTGTGTGTTGTTGATATTATATCGCAATATTTAGAGAATGTCAAGCCCTGTTTTTCGAAAAGGCTGCAATTCATTTAGTTATTTTTATGAACTATAGCGTAATTATGACAGGGTTGTGGAAAATATTTTCCGTAAAAATACGAACTTAACTAAATTTTATATCATTTTCAACTCTCTCCATCCGGAAAAGCTTCCGACTTATTAAATCGTAAATTCTCAGCAAATAACGAATATATGCTCAAAAGTTACATTATAAAGTTTGAAATCTATCATTATTTCGAATGAATTCATTTTCTTCTGCTCTATGTGTGCTTGTTTAATTCAATTTGTCTTTTAATATGATATAAAGAACAAATAGGAGGTGCCTGCACGAGATTGCCACGGGCGCAAGCGCCCTCGCAATGACAAAGGGGCGGCTTTCCTTGTGAATGTCCCGAAAGTCCGGGTAGGGCGGGCATGCCCCACCGGTGCGGCAACTACCGCCTGCGTACAAACCTGTTCGTTTATACGCATTTGGTTGTTCCCGCACCGGCGCGCCGAGGTCGTCATGCCCTACGGCGTACTGCTGCCAATCTCAAGGGTCCGCATTTCAGAAAGAAAAGTTTTAGTCTGAACAGCCTATTCGCTCTTAGTCAAAAACGCCATTCCCGCACGGGCAGATAGATTCGTCCGCCCGCTGTTTCGCCATCCGGAGAAATATTTTTTGGAAAATTTTGCCGCAGCCGTGCGAAAAAAGGGGAAGGACGGGCGTTATACAATCATGTAAAGACAAGAGCACGAAAGGGTAAAGGGCGGAAACCGCATGAAATGAGCGCTGATCCGTCCGACGGGAGGTGTGATCCATGGTTAGAAAAGCCAAAGTCTTGCTTGTCATACTGATTGCGATTCTTTTGCTGTTTGCCGCTTTGGTGATCGGCGTGATGCACACGCACTCGGAGGAGCTTGACGCCTATTTGCGCGACTATGCCGCAATCGACCGTTATCGGAACATTACGATTACCGACCGCAGCGGCGTGTCGATCTATGACGGTAGCTTCAGCGATGACACCGTCACGCGGTTGAGTACCTTCCATATCGTCGGCGACCAAAACGGCAGCCTGCCCTCCTCCATCCTCGCAAAGGAGCAGGACAAGCCCGTGGAGATCAGCAGCCTCAACGGATATCAACCGAGTCAGACGGAGCTGCAGCTGACCATTGATCTGCCGCTGCAAAACGGTGCGTACACCCTTCTGCAAAACCACGGCTGCAACGGTGCCATTATTGTAATGGACTACACGACCGGCGAGCTTCTTGCCATGGTCAGCACGCCCTCCGTCGATGTATTGGAGGCGGAAAATTTCGAAGCAGGCGCTTTCCTCTGCAAAGCCACCACTGCGTATCCCCCCGGCTCGACAATGAAGGCGGTAACGGCAGCCGCCGTTTTGGAAAAGAACAGCGCGGCAGCTAAGACCTTCACCTATTATTGCACCGGTGAGGACGGCTACGCCCGCTGCTATCAGACCACTGCCCACGGGGAGCAGCATTTGGACACGATCCTCTCCCACAGCTGCAACTGCGGCACCGGGGCGATCGCGCGCTCCATGCTGCTTCCGGAGGAGCTGAATCGCTACACGCAGAACGCGCATCTGCTTGACACCGACATAATCCGCGATTTTGACTGTCAACGGGGCAATGTCGATGCCAACGATGACCTGACATGGAGCGCCATCGGGCAGTCTACCGATCTTGTGACGCCGGTCGGCATGTGCGCATTCTACGCCGCGATCGCCAATGACGGCGTCATGGTCTCGCCGCATCTGTTCTCCGACACCGAAACGGAGCAGACGCGTATCATGCGCCCCGACACGGCACGGTACATCTCCGACGCCCTGATCCCGGTTGCCGCCGCCACCGATGTCGCCTGCACCGCCTTCGGGAAAACCGGGTCTGCAGAGGTGGAAGGGGCTGACGCCCATTCGTGGTTTGTTTGCAGTCTCACCGATGAAAACGCCCCCACTTATACCATAGCGGTATTTTTGGAAAACGGCGGCGGCGCCTATTACGCAAAGCTCCTGCTTGCCGAATTCACCAATCTTTACATTTTGGGAGGCGATTGACCGTGCTTCAAAATCTGCTGCAAGACATTCTCTTTCTTCTGTTTTTGGCTGCCGGTTTTTTCGTGCTTCTCAAAAACCGTAAAGCCCGCTACGGCTTGATCGTCCGCGACGAGGCGGACAAGTTGATTAGAGACGGCACGCAGGGGCTGGAGACGACCTTCGGCCGCAGTCGTGGGTCGGATGTGCGGATCAAGGACCCAACCGTCTCCCGCAGGCAGGCGGTGTTGAAATACGACCCCAAAGCCGACCTAATCGTCGCCTGGTCAAAGTCCGGCAAGGTCGCCGCAACGGATGCCATTCCCAACCACCGTTTCCGTTTTTCGCTGCCGCAGACCGGCGGGATCAGCTATTGCAGCCTCATTACCCTTTGCTCCGCCGGCTTCGTCGGCCTCCGAATGATCGCCGTCTACGGCGAACTGCGAGATGCTCGAGCGCTGATTCCCTTCTGCATTCTTTTCGCCTATTTGTTCCTCAGCGCAGCGCTCCGGGCAGATCACACGCCCGTGGTTGAGGCGATCCTGTCCATACTGCTGACCTACTACATTGACGCGACGCTGTATACGGGAACCGTCACGGACGCAACCCTGGGTGCATCCATCTATGCAGCATGTGCGTTTCTTACCTGCCTTTTTTTGTCGCTCGACCTTGACAGAATCCATTCCCTCCTCCGTTTCCTCGCAAGCGCGGGCATTCTCGTACTGATCCTCCTGAATCTCGCCTTGGCAACGCAGGTCAACGGCGCGTACAACTGGATCAGGCTTGGGGGCTTCACCTTTCAGCCGTCCGAACTTGTAAAACTGCTTCTTGCCTTTGTTCTGGTCGTCCCGGCAAGAAAACCGGCGTCCGGCTTCGCGAACTTCCTTTTCTCGGTTGCTGTGCCGGCGGTCTGCTTTGTATACGCCCTTCTAATCAAGGATGTGGGCTGCCTGCTGCAATTCGGCGTGCTGTATCTCACGGCGGTCGTCATTCAAGGCGACAACCTTCTTTTCAGCATCTGCTTGCTGCTTACCACCATTCTGGGCTGCAAGGGTGTACTCGCGCTATCCTCCACCGCTGCAAGCCGTCTGTTGGGCTGGCGCGGCAGTGCGGAGACTTCCTTGCTCTCGGCGCTGACCGCGACCGGAATTTTCGAGGATCCGTACGGCTATGGTTTTCAGTCCACCCGCTCTTTGATTGCCGCTTTCAAAAACGGCGGTCTGTTCGGCAATGGTGGGTATGACGCGCTGGCGGGCGTGCTGGCAGCGAATTCGGATCTTGTCACGGCAATGCTCGCCCAGAAGCACGGCTGGCTGCTGCTGTTCCTTTTGCCGGCGCTTTACACATTGCTAATCCTTTATGTTCTCCATGCCATGAGGCAGAAAACCAAGCTTCAACAGGCGTTCACCATCCTCAGCATGACACTGATTGTCTTTGCTATGCTGCTGAATATGGGAGGAACCCTCGGCGTTATCGCCCTGACGGGTGTCGTAAACCCCGCGCTGTCTGACGGTATGTCCGCCGCAGTCAGCTACGGAGCCTTCTTCGGCGTACTTGCCAGTTCCGGATTGACCCACAAATACATAAAAAAGACGAAAGGAGACCCTTGCAATGACACCAACAACCAAAGTTTATAGCCCTCGTCCCCGTACCGAAGCACCGGTCGAGGAAGCGCCGGTCTGCCGTATCAACCTGAACGGTCTGACCAAAGAGACGATCATGGCAGAGATTGAACGCATCCGGCAGCTCCCCGCCTCGCCCGGCATGAACCCCCGTCTGGCAATCTGCCTGGTGATTGACCTTTCCCTCAGCATGACCGCACATGTTGAAATGATTCGCACCATCCTGCGCGAAATGATCACGCAGCTCCAGTTGGTTACTTTCCGCGATTATACTTTAGACGTTATATTGATCCACAACGGCTTTGCAAGAACCATCTACTACGGCGATGTGAAGGCGCTCAATTTGGAGATGCTGCTCTCCCTGCTTCCCGCGCCCGATGGCATGACACCTTACGCAGACGCGCTGACCCAAGGCGCGCGTCACATGGATATGCTCTACGGCGCAGTGGAGCAGGCGGGTCAATGGCACAATCCCTGCGGCGTATTCTTATGCGTTACGGATTCAAGGAACAACTGCAAAAACGGTCTTGCCATCACCGAGGAGCTGTCCAAAGCATTCGTGGAGGAAAAGCGCGTCGTCGCTGAGTTTGTCACACAATGCAATGAAGCGGGGCTGTGTCATGGCGGGTATAAGATCTTCATTGACCGCTCCAACAGCGAAACGCTGGTCGCGTCCTTTATGCAGGCGCTGCGTGTCGGCTCTTCCTCCGTTACGGCACTTGCCGGCAACTATCATGTGCCGGAGCGCCGCGACCGTGCAGCGTGGAATCGGTTCTTAGCGCAGCGCCTGTTTGCGGAAATCGCAGCCAGCTATGAGCGCAGCATTTTGCCAAACAACTAAGAAAGGAAGTATGCCGCCATGCGTGAGATCGTATTGCTGCCATGGTCTCTCCGCCTTCCGGAGAGTGCCGCACAACACTGGCTCAACGCTGTCAATCCTGCCGAGGACTGCCTCCTGCTCTTTCGGGATTTTGCGCAATACTGCGAGGCAGCCAACCTGACGGCTTCCTATCATGCGATCCTCTCCGGTCTGAACCGGAGAGGGATCCGGACAAGAATCCTCGACTGCGATGGGCTGGAACAATTTTTGCTTACCCATGACAGTGCAATCCCGATTTATACCACTCCGCTCACAAACACGGAGTGCGTCGTCACCGCAGCAGCCGCCTGCAGCTACACCGGTCAGGTTTTTTGCCTTGGGGCAAATGCCATGGAGCCGCCGCTGCGCAGCCTCACTGCCCAGATTTCTTCCTCTGCAGCCACGCCCCGCGCCGGGACACGGGGATTGAACCAGGCGGCGGTTCTGTACGCACATCCGGAGGGAAGCCTCTGCCATTATACCATTCAAGACAAACGGGTCGAGCAGCGCCTCGGGAGCAGCGCGCTCGTCGGCACGGAGGGGCATGTGATTCCGTCGCAGCTCGAAGGCTTCTGCCTGAAGATCTGGGACATTCCGCGCTTTCAATATGCCAATGAAAAAATCAGCGTGATGCTGCATCTCGACGACAACCCCGAACTCGCGCTGCCGCTCGCATTCGTCTTCAACGAACAGAACGAACCAATCGGTATCGTGATGCGCTTTTTTGACGGCAAAATGACCACTTTGGATCAGCTCTATCGTTTCCCCAATCCTTTAAAGCTGTGCAGAGATATCCTGCGCCAGCTCATCTGGCTCGAAGCGCGCACCTTCCTGCATTGCGATCTGTGGCATAATGTCAAGGTCGATGCGGCAGGCGCGCACCTGCTCGACCTCGACAGCGTACAATTTGCAGGCTATCCGGCTACGGCAGAGAGTCAGGACGCCATGAATTACCTCCCCGCCCGTTTCTCCCGCGCAGCAGCCTTCGGCAGCAGCATCAACACCGCATATACCACGCTCAAAATGCTGATTTTGCTCTATGTTGACACCGCCCAGTACAATCGGCTGCTGTGGGACGAGAGGCGGCAATGTGACACTATCCAGCCGGATATTCTGCGCAGGCTCCCCCCGAAGCTGCAAGCGATGGTGCTGGACGCGCATCGGGATGAACGCCCCGTCTCTCTGGTCCGCCAGCTCCGCTTTGTCGAGGAAGAGATGGCGCACGCCTCCGCAGAACCCAATATGGAGGAAGAATTCCCGGAGCTTGTCACTCCCTGCACCGAAGAGACGGATACGGCATGGGATACTCCGCTGCGGGAGCAAGCACCGGCGCGGCCCGCAGAATCGCCCCGTCACAGTGCCCCTTATCAGCGTCAGACGCCGAAGGCAGCAGTCCGTACAAAGAAATCATGGCTCGTACGGCAGCTTCAGCGGCTCCTCATCGCCCTATTCGGCTGCAGCAGCGGCACCATCCCGCACACCTACGGAAGCCCCGTCGATCCTTGGGATATCTTTGTCCAAAGTAAGCTCTGGCGAAAGCCGCTGATCATCACGGTCGTTATCTTGATGATAATTCTTGCCGTTGTAATCGCAATCCTATCGTTATAGCAGTGAAGGAGGAAAATATGAAATACATCACGCTCAATCTTCAGGGGCGCGGTCACAGGCATGACCGCCGTCCCTGTGAGGACACCATCTCGATCAGTGCCGACGCCACCGTCTTTTGCCTTGCTGACGGTGTCAGTCACAGCAGCAGAAGCCGAGAAGGTGCGGAGTTCCGCACGGAAAAGATTCAAAAATGGCTTGCAAATCCGCGTGTAAAGGCTGCTTTCGCAACACTGTCCGCAAGCGACATCCGGAAGCATGTGTGCAGACAGCTCAACGCGCTCGACAGTGCGCTGTGCAGCAGGATCCCCGGCAGCAGTCCGGAGGATTTTGCCTCAACGCTTCTTTGCGCCGTCGAGCTGGATGCGTCAACCATATGCCTGATTCATTGCGGAGACGGTATGATTTTCGGTTTCCCGAATACAGCGCAAAAGACACCGGTAATCCTCAGCATGCCCGACAACGCGGCCGGCGGCGCAGTGTATTACGCCGGGCATCCGGAGCAGCGCAATAGAATGCGCGTCTTGCGTATCCGCAAAGATGACTATTCTTGCATTTTACTTGGCACGGATGGATTTACGAATCCATACTTCCGCTATCCCTTTAATTCCAATCTGGATCTTCTGGAGAAGCTGATTGCGGCAGAATCCGCGGAGGAATTCCGGAAGCTATCCGAAGGACAGCACAAGCAGATTAGCGACGACATATCCTGCATTCGGATTGACACCGGTTTTGCAGCGGAAGCTTCCGTACCGGAGGAAGAAGCCCCATATCAAGCCGACTCGCTGCGCAGGGAGTATCACACGCACGGCAGAAGGTCTTCGGAACAATCGCAGGGAAGCACCGTGCCGCACATTGGCGAGCTTCCCGTCCGGGTAGACGAGCCGGAGTCTGCGCAGGAAGCAGCACCCGTGCAGGAGCCGGCAGTGGGTGCGGAGCAAGAGGGGCAGCAGACCGCTCATCAGCCTGCGGCAAAGGGAAGCTCCAAGCCCAAGAAAAAGCCGGCAGAGCATCCGGTTCGCAGGCATATGCTCAAGCGCATCCTTGCGGCAGTCATCGCATTGGCGCTCCTCGGCTCTGCGGCGGTGTTCGTTACGAGCACACTGGTCTCGCTGAACAGACTGAACGCCGAAAACGCCGCAATGTCCCGGCAGATCTCCATTCTGGAATCCCGCGTAGAACGAATCACCGCCGCCGGCCGATACAGTGTCCTCCCCTCCGAAACACAATAACCGCCCACCGCCGGAACAGAGAGCCCTCCCCTGTCCCTACACGCCAAAAAAATTCCCCGCAGGAAGCAAGTCTCTTCTCGCTTCCTGCGGGGAATTTGCATTCCATTTATACGCACTCCCGGCGTCCCGTCTTTCCGCTGAAATAAGCTTCCTTTCACACAGCTTGACCGGTGTCAGTTCCTTATTAATGATTAAAAGTAAACGCATATCACTATCCTGTCATTGCCGATTCTTGCATGACCCTGCAGCTTCCGCACAAGTGCATCCTGCGGTGAGGCCGCGTTCCAAGGCTGTAGGGCGGCGACATGTCCCCAGCGGTGTAGGAACTGCCAACTATGTACAAGCTTGTTCATGCATACCGTCTGCCGCTTTGCTCTCGCCAGGGTCATGCCTCCGCCGTACACCGATTGTTTCGTTTATCATGCTGCGCCCTCACTTTTGGATTGCGAAGGTGCTTGCGCCGGTGGAAATTTCTTACAGTTGCTTCCAGGCGGTAAATTTTTCCATCCGTTTCTTATATGTAACAATGCGCCGCAAAGTGATTCACGGCAATACGGCATTCAGGTCTGCGAAGCGTTGATGATTATGACGCATTATATGAAATTAATTTTTTCTTCACACATGCGAAAAAAGCGAACATCGTCCGTTAATAGAATAGGAAGAGACAAAAAATGTTATTGTGAATAAAATATGACCAATCTGTTAAAAAAAACTTGTAAAATCAGTCGAAATATAGTAGAATTAAAAGAACCAATATCGCGAAACACGGATTTTGAAAAGGAGGAGATAAACATGGCACAGAAGAAGACCCATCAGCGTGCGGAAAAGCGGTATTCCGGCGGCAGCTCGCGCAGGGCGCTTCGAGTCATTATCGTATTGCTGGTTTTCGCCATTCTCATTACGAGCGGTATCGTTTTTCTTCCCCGCCTTGTGCACCATTGCGACAACTGTGATGCTCTCTTCTTTGGGACAGGGTATTACGCCAACACGGTGAGCAATGCGTTATCCTCTTTGCAGGGCAAAGAAGATAAGATTCTCTGCCGCGAATGCGCCGAGAAAAACCATTCGCTCGAGATTGCCGTTGGGAAGTCACTGGATGACTTCAAAAGACCGCTTTTCGGAGCAGAGGGAGAATGAATTGTGAGACGCTGGCTTCAAGTGCTGTTCGTCCTGTGCCTTGTGATAGGTCTGCTGGAGCCTGTCCGCCCGTGTGCGGTGCAGGGCGACACAGTTTATGTACGCAAACATGTGAGCATTCTTTATGACAATTCCGGCAGCATGAAGGAGGGTAATCAGTCCGGGGAAAATAACCTGAAATGGTGCTACGCAAGCTACGCTGCGCAGGTGTTTACCGGGCTTTTGAACGATACGGATTCCCTGAGCATAACCTTCATGGATGGCGCTCCGCTGAAAAACCTGGATTTGGACGGTCTTCGGCAGGACGCCGTATCGGCAGTCTATGACCGAACCACCACCGCAAATGCCGATACACCAATCAGTCAGATTGGTGTGGCGCTGTCCGTTTTGCTGGAGGAGGGTCTGCAGGCGGGCTTAGGTGCAAACGCCGCCGGCGAGCAATACTGGCTGGTGCTGACCACGGACGGCGTTTTTCGGGAAAACAGTGTGAATCTGAGCGTAGAGCGGGTCACAAACGAGCTGGAAAGCATTCTGGAAAAGTACCCTGATCTGCACGTCGTTTACTTTGGGATCGGCACGCAGAATGACAACTCCGCCTCCAAGGCGGTGGATTTCCGGGAGGGCTCCTCGGTAGACAGAGCGCTTCTGGACCGTCTGCATTCCCACCCGAATTTCACCGCCGTTTATGCCGAAAGTCAGGAGCAGATTGTCGCGACCATGCAGGCACTGTCTAATCAAATTTCGGGGCGCTACAGTGTTTCAAGCAACTATGAAGTCGTCGGCAACCAGCTCCGCATCTACCTCTCCGGCGAAGGGTCTCCGATTCGCAACATCGCCGTCATGGCGCAGGAGACGAACGCCAAGCTTCTCTCTGCCACGGCAGAAGACGGCTCGGCGCTGGTCGTAGACAGGGAGGCGCAGATACGCTACCCTAACAACGCGGATTACGCCAATGTTCCGAACGGCACCTTGGGCGGTTATGTGGCTCTGATCACCGGTCAATCCGGGGAGAAGCTGCCGAACGGCACCGTAACGCTGACCTTCTCCGAACCGATTGACGAGGAGAGCATCTCCCTCATGTACGAACCGGCAATCCACATTCAGCTTGCAGTTGAGCGCAAAACCGCCGGCGGGCAGTGGGAAACGGTACCGGAATATCAAGACCTCGCTGTGGGCGACGAGGTGCGCGTCGGCTATACCGTCTGCGAGGATGAGACCGGCGTTGTACTGGATACAGGAAAACTCTTCGGCAAGACCGAGGCGACAATCCTGTATAACGGCAAAGAGCTGAAAGAAAACGAGACCGTCATCGTCACCGAAGGGGATGCCCGTTTGGATGCGCGGGTCAGCATGATGGACGGCGGCTATCAAATCAGCACGAGCCGAACCATTCATGTCGGGCAGCCCGGGGCGGGAGACTTCACCGTGACCTCCGTCGGTCCCATCGAATTGCGCCGCAGTGAGGCGGCACAGAATACAGAAAAGTACATCGAATTTACCGTCCTCCTGCGCGGAGAACCTGCCGATGCCTCCTTTACCGAGAAAATGGAGCTGAAGGCGGATGTGTCCGGCAGAACGGAGAAGCCCGCCGACCATATCTTCCGTTTTATTCCGCAAGATGCAGACTGCACGGCGGGTACCTACACGGTGCAGCTTCTTTATGACGGCGACGCGGCCGCCAAAGAAGAAATCCTCATTCTGCCGAACGAGGTCACCTATTCGGCTGAGGCGGGACCGAGCATCAGCATTCTGAGCAATCACGTCTCGGACAACGACAGCTATATTACCTTTACCGTAACCGCGCACCGGGACGAGGGCGACACGCCCATCACGGCGGAGGAAGCAGCCCTGTTTACCGTCCGCTCCGAACGCGGCGGGCAGAGCTTCTCCGGTCACACGGCCTTCTTGGAGGGCGGCGTCATCACCTTTACCCCGCAGGACGCGGCGCAGGAGCCGGGCGACTATTCCGTCAGTCTCTGGAAGGACGATCAAAAGCTTGCGGAGGCGGCCTTCAGCGTAATCCACTACGATGCCACCTACACCATCGAGACCGTGATTTCTGACCCAAACACGGTAGACCGCTTCGCGCTGCAAGACAATCAGGCATGCGTCTGCTTCATCATCTACGAAGACGGCATCCCCTGCACCCCTGCACAACTCGAAGCAATGCTCGACCGGCAGCTTCAAATCACCTCCGGCTTAAACAGCTCATTTGCCAAGCTTGACGTGACGATTGGGGTCGCCGCGGGAAAGCCCGCCATCATCTGCACACCGACCTCTACCACAACCAACGGGCTGTTGCTATTCTTCCGACGCGTTTTAATCTCCACCGGACTTACCGGACTCAATCGCGGTCAATTCCGCATTGATTTGAAGGTGGACATGCCCCATGGAGACGAGGCGTTCGGTATACTCGATCTAACCGGGTATCGGGTAATCTACCTGATTGTCTTGCTGGCGTTTTTGGCGCTTCTCCTATTGATTTTCTCCTTTATCTTCGCAAATTGCCGCGCCAGACGTCTGATGAAGGGCACTATCTGGACCTTCACCATGCGGCAGGATTCCAATGGCGGACTGCGCGCCAACCGCACGGGTGTCAGCGAATCCATCGGCTGGGGCTGGAAGCCCATGCTTCTGCTGCCGCGGGACGAGACACACGATGTTAACGGGGTCCAGTTTCGAGCGACTCCGCCACAGACGGAGCATAAGCACACCATCCGGCTGCCCAATGCCACCCGGCGCAACACTTCCCTCTTCCAATTCAAGCGTCAGCATCCTTTAGTCGTTGTGAAGGGAGACGAGCAACGGTTATCGCGCTATTATTACGCCGATGTATCCCCCTCCGTCGCTGCCACACTGCGTCTAATCCGCGCTGGCAACGCCGGAACGCTCCGAGACGGAAATAGAAAATACACCGAGCGTACATTCTTCTCCGGCAAATGCAGATTACTCAACGACACCTTCTCCGACAATGGGAATCGTCCTGCCGCAGCGAAAAAATCCGTATTCACCAATCGCATCGCCACAAAGCAGCTTTCTACCGGTAAGGGCATGATTTTTACCGTTGACAAGCATGAGCAAAATGTCAGCTATACCGTATGGGTCTATGAGGCGTTCAATTAGAACTGCTCCGACATCTGCGCCGTAAGCTCCGGCTGCACGGCATCAAGAAGCAGCCCGCAGCGAGAGAAAAGAAGTATATTCGCTCGGTGCATAATCCATTCGTAAGCAAATCCACCGCACGATAAATACAGAAAACTAAAGAAGGAAGGAAATGACTATGCCAATTTTAGAGAGAGAACTGTTCCTCGGCTTGGGCGGTACGGGCGGCAATGCCCTGCGTCTGCTCTATGAGCAAATGAATGAAGAACAGCGTCGAAACGCGAAGTATGTCTACATTGACACCGACCAAAACGATATCGCGGATATGCGGGAAGAAGGTATCCGCACCATTGCCATCAGCAACGCAGATACTGTTCGGCAGGTCGCCCGGTCGCTTGGCAGCGAGGACGGCGCATACGACTGGCTCCCCTCTCAGACTGATGAATCCAAGTTTTTTAACAGCGGCTTCGGCAAGGGTGCCTCACAGTGCCGTTTCAAATCCCGGCTATGCCTCGCGCGCTTTCTGAAAAACGGCGCCCCCGGTCTCCAGGAGCTATTGGTTGAGATGACACCGCCCGGCGCCACGACGGAGAATAACCGTCTGCGTGTGGTCATTGTCTCTTCGGTCGCGGGCGGCACCGGCGCCGGCACCTTCATCCAGATGGCGCTCTATATCCGTAAATTTTTCCGTAACCTGCACCAGACCGCGGAGATTATCGGCATACTCAGCTGCCCGGATCTGTACCGCAATCTTGCAAAAAACGAGACAGAGCGGATCAGTATGTATGCCAACGCCTACGCCGCCATCCGGGAACTGAACGCCATGAATTTAGCGACAAATCCGCAGAACAAATCGCTTGACCCGCAACGCGGTACAGACGGCAAGCAGCGCAAAAAAACGCGGCGCCTGCAGGGCTACGGAGACAAAATCCATATCAAGCTCCGCACGCAAAGCGAGGGTGTCCTTTTCGACTCAGAGGACCCTGCTTTCCAGTTCGACGAAAGCGCAAAGCCCTTTGACCTAATCTATTTTGTGGACCAAGCCAATGAAAGAGGCGGCATTCTTCGAGATATCCACGAATACTACCGCGTCATGGCAGACATTGCCTACACCCGTCTATATTCTCCCATGAACGGCATTATCGAATCCGGTGAGAGCAATGAGCTGCGCAATCACACGCTGGTTCCCACTGCCATCTACGGCGGCGCCGGCTATTCCCGGATTATTTATCCCTACAAATCCATCCTGCGCTATCTGGCAGAGCAGAAGCTGCTTGACGACTTAGACGCGCGCTGGCAGTATCTGGACAGCCTCTGGACAGCGACCTGCGAACAGGAACAAGACGCCGCCAGACAGTATGGCTATCACTGGATCCCGCAGCCGGGTCAGCGCGGCAAACGGTACCGCGAGGATCTGGATGCTAAGATGCTGGATGACAAATCCGGCTTTACCTTCCTCCGGAACATGATTTACAGCAGCGATTCAGATTCCCGAATCGAGGATTTCTACTCCGCCGTCATTGACGAGGCCACATCCCTAAGCGGAGGGCAGAGCAGCGATAATCAAAGCAGCGGCAAGCGAAGCAACGGCAAGCAAAAGAGCGACGATCAAGCGAGCGGAGCTACATTGCCCACAGAACACGAAGCGCTTCGCAACTGCGGCGGTCAATACTGCGCCCTGCGTGATTCCGCCGTCCTCAGCACGCTGGAAACTATGATTCAAACCGTCTATGGCTGCGAAGGTGCCGACTCCAGCAGTAAAAAGCCCTTTGATTCTCTGCTGATGGTTTCCTCCCAAGTAGAAACCAACTGGTTGGATCTCGCTTCCGCTCTGGAAAACGCAGTGAAGACTCTGTCTTATAAGTTGGCAGCCGCCATTCTTCCCTTGACAGATATTGCAATCCGGAATGAAAGCAAAAAAAGTCCGATCAGTCTGCACTACGCACTGCTCTCCAGAAAGGGTACTGGTGATGTTCATCCGCTGGCTGCCAGATATCTGCTTTACGGTCTGCAGGAGCTCTGCCAAAGCGAAGGCTCTGAGGAAAAAGACACGCTGAGTGAAGCATTGGAGAAAATCTTCCGCAAAATCCGTCTGGCTTTTGACGGCGATGTGGATGACCAAAATGACATCACTGTGGCAATGACAGTAGCAGAGAATCAGAACCGTCTGATGTTTCACAATTCCAAGGTTGCGCTTGCCAACGAGATGCTTGACACCTACCGCACCACCCTGAAGTCCCTCTTAGCGCAAGCCCTGCAAGTGACGGACAACGCCATCGTCCAAGGTGCCTTCCGTCTGCTGAGAGAGCCTGTGGATACCCTTGTCGGGCTGTATGAAAACTTCTTCAAGAGCATTGGCTCCTATCAGGAGGCGCTGCGTCAGCAGGTAAGCACAGAGCTCTACCGGCACGACAGCACCGGCAATCAGACCATCTATGTAGGCGCTTCCTCACAGTCCAAGCGCTTCTACGCCGTGGAGCCTTCGGTGGAATCGGCGCTAAACGCTAACCCCGATGAGGCCTACGCTGCCGCAGGCGCAGGCGTGTATGAAAGCCTGTTTGCGCGCCTGCAAAAGCAGCTTCAGACAAATGCGCAGGCAAAGCGCATGGGCACCACGGTGGCGCTTCCCGAGCGGTTCGACGATATGAGCGAGATCTTCGACATGATCATCGAAAAGTACGAGAGCCAACTGCATAGTCAAAACACCATTCTCAATACCGACGCCTTCGGTGCCATGGTCAACGAGAGTTGTGCCGCGCTTGGCATCTCCGCAGGCGAAATCGATGACACACCAGCCAACCGTCAGCGCTTTGACCAGAAGCTCCGCGAACGGATTGACGATCTGCGCGCCAAGGCGCGGCCCATGATCCGTTACAATGAGCACAACGACCAGAAATACTATCCCGCTGAGACAGAGGATCCTCTGTTCAATGTGTCCAAATCCTATTGTCACTTCGGCATCAGTCCAACCACTGCCAAGCAAATTCAGCGGTATTATCCCAGCAAATCCGGCGACAAACTCTCCTCCTTCCGCAGCAGTATGAATATGGCATCTTGGGACGGCGTGGCTGTGGAAGATGCGTACAGTGATTTCGAGATCTTCTGCTTCGGTGCGGTCCATTGCCTGCAGCCG
Organism: Faecousia sp.; assembly: GCA_051892295.1. GTDB lineage: Bacteria > Bacillota > Clostridia > Oscillospirales > Oscillospiraceae > JAZOXB01. The sequence goes on from JBJFGB010000115.1 coordinate 32,611, forward strand.
ACACAGATCTATCATTTCAACGAGAGTCAATCAGAGGAGAGCTACTACCCGGATTACAAGAAGCGGATCACCTCTGAGCTGGAATCCGACTGTCCTCACCTGGATATCCGGTGGAATCAGCGCGGCGCCATGCCCTATATCAGTCCGTCGCTGGAACTGAGTTGGCGAAAGCTTGTCATGAAGGCGTTGCTCTACGAATTCCTCATTGGCACCGTCAGCTTCACCGTAGATCGCAACCTCGCTAAGTGCTTCGTGCGTCAGGAGGACGACGGTCTGAAATTCCTCTACTGGCCCAAGGGTGAACAAATTTTGACCCGAAACATCTCCCGTCTGGTGGAGTATCTATCCAACGACGAGGAACGCATCGAGCTTGAGGCGGCCAAACTTGACACCATGGTAAGCAACTATGTCCGCAGTATCTATAACTATGCCGAGTCCCCCGAATTGTATAAGCAGGGCATGACCAAGGACAAACTGCTCACCCTCCTGCGGAGAGACACGGTCACTTTCCTTCAAACGGAGCGCTCCATCAGATCCAGAAAAAATGAAGTGTTCGGTGACGACGAAGAGGCGATGGTGGATCCCGCGAAGACGATGGGCGGCATCCTCCATGTTGCCTATCTCCTGCATAGCAGCGAAGAACGCCTGGGCGAAGACAAGGACTACGGCGAGGCTTTGCTGCAAACTGCGGCGGATATCATTGACAAGTACGCCATGGGTATGCATGGAGTCTCCCAGATTGGCGGCACCTCCGGGCTCCGCAAGGAATATGTGGATATCTACAACTGGACCATTAAGAAGTTCTTTGAAGAGTGGCTCATTGGGGCAAACGAGGAATGCCGCCCAGAGCCTGAGGCCATGGTCTCCCGTCCCAGCCGCAGCAATCGCCTGTCGGACGAAGAGGATGCTTCGCCTTCCGGCAACAGCAGTGCCTTCGAGGTCCCCGACCGGATCCGCAGTACGCCTGAATATATCTGGATCAGCAATAACTGGAAATACAAGCGTTTCCAGGAATCTGAAGGTTAATTGCAGCACATGAAAGCATCATAAGGAAGGAGGTCTGCCATGCGCACTGTGATTATCAATACCCTTGGCGCAGCTTATTCGAGGAAAGATGTATACTTTCTTGCCTTTGCGCCAGAGCAGATCCTCTGGCTGGACTCCGAGCTGGATCAACTGCATCAGTGTGTGCAGCTGATCCGGCAGCTCCAGCAACAGCAGACCGTCAAGCAAGACTATCACCTGGTGATATTGGCAGATTTGGACGGCTTCGAAGGTGCGGAGTACGAAGATCATCGGGAGCGTCTGCAGCGTCTGCTGCGCTGTTGGTTCGTTGTGCAGCTGCTCCGTCCTCTGGATGAGCATTCGTTTCCCCCTGTCAGCGTAACGGAGTTTTTTCTCCACGAGAACAACAGAGACGCCGCCACCTCTCCCATTCTGAACTACAGAGGAATTCTCCGGTTGGATCAGGCGCAGCTGCCGGAGACTGTAGCGCTGCCCTTCCGCCGCCCCGACGGCACAGAAGGCATGCTGGATCTCACAGCGCTGTTTGCCGAAGATTTGCAGCTCTTTCGCGCTCCGGCGGTGCCGGAGGATACGGTGTCTGCCGCTGAAGCGCCCGTCAGTTGGCGCTCCAGACTGGAGGAGCCAGAGAATCTGGCTGAGGAGCTTAATACAAGGCGCAGCCAGCGCCGAGAGCGCAGCTTAGAGGACAGTCTCACGCAGACCATCCAGAACCGGCAGACACTCCGACTGATCCGCGATGCCAAAAAGGAGCTTCTCATACAGACCGTTCTGTTTCAGGCACAGCTCCACGATCAGCGCGCGACCAATGCGGATCTGCAAATCAATCTGGCGCAGTTAATCCGAACCATGAACGACGATTGTAAGCCGGACCTCTCCGCTATTCACGCGCATGACACTCAGGAGCTTGCCCAGCTTTTGGCAGATGCGGAGGCAACGCTGGAAAAGCTGGTGCAAACCGAAAACACGCAGCCCCTGTACCGCAAGCTGCGGGACGACCTGTATTCTGCCGCAGATGTGGCAGAAATGGAACTGGATATGCGGCAGCGCCTGCGCAAACAGGTCGGTACGGTGCCCGGCGTGACGGACGCGCTGAATCAATGGGAGCAATCCCAAGGCAATGATGCCCCGGAGGTCGGTGCTTTGGGTGACAGTCTGCCGGATCAGGCACGGAAGAAGCTTCGGCTGGCCATGCTCCGCATAGGCAAAGAAAAGGCGCGTTTTCAGGCGCGCTATGCCCAGCTGCAAAAGGAATATAATCGAGAAACCGTCTTGGAGGACCAACGCAAAATCTTTGATGTCTGCGCCGGATGCTACACTGCGTGGAGAACCGGCAAGCGCAAGGCAACCGCCCTGTCGGATTGCCGCCCTACGGAGGTCCACCGTCCGATTCTCGAGGCGGAGAAGCGGACGGAACTGCTCACCGCCAGAGACCGCTGCGCTGAGGGCGTTTTAGAGCGGCTGGATGATTTTTCCGATGTCCGCACCGAGGCTGCGGAGCTTCATACACGCTTTTCCGCCCTCACACGCCTCTGGTCTCCGGATCGGCACCGGATGAACGCCCGGTATTTTTATCGTTTTTCCATCCTCATGGGTCTGATTTTTGTCATTTTGATGATCCTGCCCTTCCTTTTGATTGAAGGGCAGGAAAGCGGCATGCAGCTGCCGCGGATCGCAATGTATCTGATCAACTTCGGCATCTTCCTTGTGCTCTACGGTGTCGGCATTTTCCACTGGTTAGGGAAATTGGCAAAGCAGATTCATGCGCTGACGGAGCAGTTGGAGCTTTTGATTCTGCAAAGTGAGCAGGCGCGGAAGGAATCTGTCATTCATGCTATTGAGACCTACGCCAGAACCCTGCCCGCCTGTCTAATCAAGCAGCTGAATTACGATGCCATGGTGGCAGCCGACGAGGACAACGCCGATGCCGGTCGAAAATACGAACAGCATATGCAATATCTCAAAGCAGCCATAAAGGAGCTGTCTGATGTGCGCACCGCCCTTCGGGCGCAAGGCTATAGCGTGGAGGGCAAAGCGGCGCAAGGGAGTATCGACCTATTAAAGCCGCCCTACGCACCTGCCAATCAGAATGTCTACCTGCTGTTTACGGAAAGGAGGCCCGCAGAATGATCCTGCTCAAATTGCTGATTCTCCTGCTGGTGTTGCTTCTGTTGGCGCTCCCCTTCCTCCCCCTGCGCTGGATTTTCTCCTTCTCCTACTACGCCGTACCGAACGAGACCCGTCGGCGTACACTGCTCAATATAGCGGTCTTGACCGCACTGGCGCTTCTTTGTATCGTGTTCATGCCGCTCCTGCGGAATTTTGCCGTATGGTTCGGCAGCTTGAAGCCAATCCATTGGCTGCTCAGCAAGATCCCCGCATACGCCGCCTACGCCACAGACCTCGCCGTTGCGATCTTCGTGAATGTGCTGTACTGTCTGGCAGCCTTTGCCGTGCTGCTGACGGTTCGGGGTGGAGAGCGGCTGATCGACCGACTGCGCGCGCAGGGAAAATGCCTGCGTAAGGGGAAGGAGCGTCTGAAAGAGAAGCTCTCCGACGATTCGCAGACAGCCAAAAAGAAAGAGAAGCAGGGCAACGGTAAGCAAGCATCCGCAGAGGAACCGATGCCGCCTGAGCTTCTGCCCGAGCCTGAGGAAGCACCCGTCGGAAATCGGATCCTGATGCCCGGTCGGCTTGAAGAGAAAAAAGCTGCCAAAGGCAGGCAACGGAAGTCTGCGCCGGTCAAGCAAGTGACAGAGCCTAAGAAAAGCGTCTTTGCCAGGGTAAGCGATCGGATTCGGAGCATGTTCTATGAAAACGTGGAAGACGAATGGTACATCCGACCGCAAATGCGGCATGTTGCCAAGCATTTGCGGAATTTCCTGTGTTTGGTCGGTGCTATGTACCTTATCGTCTTTGTCCTGCTGCTGATCCCCGCATTGTTCCATGTGACTGTGTTAGAGGACTTTCTTTACCGTCCGATGCAGTTCTTTCTCAGCATCAGCTATCTCTACCCTGCACTGGCGTTAGCGTTGCTGACCATGCTGTTCCACCTGTGCAACACGGAGCCGGTGCCTGTCTCTCCCACTGAGGCGGAGCAGGACGCTGATCTGCTTCGCCGGGGCAGAGTGGTAGATTTGGACGCAGTAGAGGCCAATCTGATCAAGACCTGCGGCAAGGACTACGAGGTCTGCTCCTTCTACAGCAGTGATGTGCTCAACGGCGGCGTAGACCGTACCATCGTGGATCTGTCCGAAAATGACCTAATCCGCAGTGTGGCAGACTATGTCCGAGAGGAAGGTCTGGAGCTGAATCAAGACTATCTGTTGGGTATTAAGGGTTTCGTTGAGGGACGAAATGTGCTCTTCCAAGCGCCGCTGTATACGGCGGTCGGCACTTATCTGTACGCCGCGCTGAATCTGCGAATCATGCAGGGTGAGCGGGTCGTCGTGATTTGCTATAACCGCTCCCAGATCCCCAATTATATCGAACAAATGCATCAGGGGTTCACGCGGCTGACCCGCACCCACAAGCCACTTTGGCGGATTGTCAGTCGGGACGGCGTGGGCAGAGATGCTGACGAGGATATTCTGGTTCTGACCCCGGAGGATTTCCGGGACGAGCGGCTTTTTGCCGTTGCCGAAAAATTCTTCTCCCAGGTGACCGTCGCGCTGCTTCCCGATGCCAATCTGGTGGTCTCCGCCAACAATTACTATTGTCAAGTGATTGCCCAGCGGCTGCAGCAGCACTGCAAAAAAGGTTTGCAATACCTCTTCCTCTCCACCCGCACCACCCTGAATTTAGACAACGCACTGACTGACTTCTTCCTTCTGGATCGGAAGCCCGACTATTCCAGAGGCGACTATGGGTACGGCGATGTCCACATTTACGTCTGGCGCTCGAAGCAGGACAGCGCCGTTCTGCTGGACAACGCGGCGCAGACCATGCCCTTGGAGGTCTGTATCAGTGATATCGCCAACCGATTTGGCATTACGGAGCCGAATCTGATCTCTGACAGCGCCATCTACTCCAATCAAGTTAACCCGCATTGGCTGGATATCTACGACTCGGCAAAGCGCCCCTTGGGATTTGCCATTGTAGCCGACGACAGCTTCAACCTTCCCGGCGTGATCTACGCCTATTCTCGCTACATCGGCAAGAAGGCATCGGTTCTGCACATCATCTCCAGGCAATATCTGTTGCGCAATTACTTCTACGCCCATGCCACGCGCTATTTGTTTGAGCAGCCTCTGATGGAGCGCAGCATGGTTGAGCACGCGAAGCAGGACAAGACCGACATGATTCTGCTGCTCTGTCGGCTGATGGAGGGCATCCCCGTGGATGACTTCGTTCTGGAGATGCAGCGCTTCGGCTGCGTAACGGAGGACGGCACGGAGAATATGTATGCAGCAGATGACTTCGATGCCATCTCCAAGCTGGCGGACAAGTGTCTGGAACTGGCTTTGGGGCGCGCACCGGATCGCAGTCAGGAGCACTTCACCCTTTACCGCCCCAAGGAAGACTTCTATCCCCGGCAGCATATTCGCATCAGCGAGGATTACGATGTGCTCTCGCGTCTGCTGGAGGAGACATCGCTGGTACAACTGCGCTTCCGCAGCGGCGCGCGCAAGCCGGTATATATCAATCTCTTCCGCAGGATGCTCGATCAGCGCTATCTGTTAGGGCAGAATCTGGTCTATGCGCATCAAAACTATGAAGTCAAAGCGATCGACCGCACAAACGGCATCATTGACATTGATGATGCCTCCTCTGTCCACGGTCTTGCGCGGGATTACGTGCAGCTGCGCCGCTACCAGATGAACTCCGAAAGCTTCCCGGCGGACTGCCGTGAAAGCGGAGCGGAGAAAAAGCCCTCCGACGACGCGCTGCAGGTCATGCGTGAGGAATTCGCCGGTGAGGAAAACCTAACCCGCGCGCTATGCATGGTACGCTCCGAAACCTCCTGCAAAGTATCGTCCGATACCTTGGGCTACTACATCATTCATACCGACGGCAGAAGCCTGCGAGTCACGGATTCCAACATTCCGATTATCCGTCTCGACGAACGTGCGCGGGAGGCGCTGCACCGCGAGGTCACCGGCTGCGTCTATCTGCGGTTGGAGCTAAGACGTTCGCGCGACGATCGCCTGACCATGACCTTCGCCGCCCTCCTGCAGGAGATGCTGAAGACACTGTTCCCGGATTGCTATTTCTGCCTCTCCGTCTGCCCTATTTTGGCAAACCCCGACGCCATCTACAACGCCCCGGACTTTAAGAGCCGAACCATTGCCCAGCTCTACCCCAGATTAGAAAGCTGGGGTGCTGTCTGCGATGACAGCATCGAACTGCTTTTGGTGGATGACTGTGAAGGCGGAACCGGCGCTATAGATCTCCTCTTTGCGCCGGAGGGAACCTTCCTTCAGAATGTATTCTGGATGCTCGGCGACTATTTGGAGTGGCAGAGAGAGAACGAAAGCTCCCCGTACATCTTCTTCGGCATGGATACCCAGCCAACCATCTTTGATTTGGACGGAATTCGTCCGATCCTGCAAGTCTTTACGAAAGCGCACCAGCGTGAGCCTGAACTGCACAGCCAGCTCGAAATTGCCAACCGTTGCACGCTTTGCGGCGAGCCGGTGGACGAGCCTTATCTCTGGCATGACAAGCATATGATCTGCCAATGCTGCAGCAAAGAATACACGCCCAATGAGGAAGAGGCAAACCGCATCCTCCGTTACGCCGCGGATTATCTGGCGGAGCAATTCTCCGTGACTCTGCCCCAGCTTACCGTGCAGGTGCTTCCGGAGCTGCATGAGGATGCGCTGTCGGAGTTGGATCTGGAGCAGAAGACGATCCGACTGATTGAGGATCTGCCGCTGACTGCCATGCATGTACAGCTCCTCCTGCAATTGGTTCGCTATTGGCAATTGGAACATCTGGACATCACCGGTGCGCCTGAGGTCGAAGGGCAGTGTAATTATGTACTGCTGCAATACCTGCGCTACCTGAAACAGTATCAATACGCTCAGCATCTGCACCGCTCCTATCTTTTGGGGAAGGACGAGGCGAGCATCGGCTATTGTGCGCTGCTTCAGCTTCTTCAGGCGGAGGGGCACGACAACAGCTTCCTGTATCTCCTGAAGCATCACCGCGGAGGCGGAAAGACACCGTTTAAGCCGATCATCCAGAAAAACTCTTCCCGCAAGCTGCGCAGCGAGGCCATCCCCTATTATCACCGGAGCAGACTCTCCGGCAAGGAAGCTGAGGCCTATGATGCCATTTTGGAGGTCTATTTGCGGCAAGCGGAAAACGCAGACCTGAGCGCTTACGGTCTCAGCAATGAGCAGGTCGAAAGGCTTCACTGTTATGTGTTCCGGGATCATCCGGAGATCTTCTGGTCGAACGCAAGATTTTCATGGCACATAGAGAACAATATTGTCACCGTGCTGACCCCGAAATACACCATGTCGCAGGAGGAACGGGAAAGTCGGCAGAAGCAGATTGACGAGGCGCTCGACCCCTTCATAGCGGAAATCTCCGACGAAATGGGAGACTACGAAGTCGCCCTGAAGCTTTACGAGACAGTAATCGGTCTGCTGGACTATGACACGATTGCACTGCAAAAGCAGAAACGGACACCCAACTTTGACAGCTATCCAGATGATCTGCGCAGCCTTTACGGCGCCGTTGTGCAGCACCGTGCCGTTTGCGCAGGCTATGCGAAGGTCTATCAGTACCTGTTGCTGCGTTGCGGCATCGAGGCGCTCTATGTGTGCGGCGACTGCGTCAAGGGTGGATACCACGCATGGAACATTGTTAAGTTGGAGGGCGATTATTACCATGTCGATGTGACATGGGGCGATTCCTCCAATACGGATCCGAACAAAAATCGGCAGGGCATGTCATACGCCTATTTCGCCGTCACGGATGAGCAGATTCGTCGGAGCCGAACCATCGAGGTCGAGCCGCCGCAGCCTCGCTGCACCAGCGACAGCTGCAACTACTTTGTCCGTCAGCAACAGTTCTTTACCAGCTACCATGTCGCGGAAATCCAAAAGCTTCTGACGGAGCGTTTCAAGGATCCTTCGACATCTTTCGTAGAATTGTGCTTTGCCAATTCGAAGCTGCTTCGTGATGCAGAGTATTATCTGTGCAAAAACGGCGGTGTTTATGAGGCACTGCGTGCTGCCGGGAGAGAGGGCAGCAAGGTCTCCACGCAGTTGCGGGAAGATCTCTGTCTGCTCAAGCTCCTCGTGGAATGACCCTCTGCGGTATCGAACGGACCGCTCTCAGTTCACACACCGGGTAAAGCAGCCTCCCGACAAAGAAAAGAGTAAAACCGATAGGGGTGCAGCTCACGCAGCTGCATTCCTATCGGTTCTCTTACTGTGAGATATCTTTTCCCCGCTGCAAAAAAAAACGCATGGCGCGTGCGAAAAAACACGTATTTCGGCGTTATACCTATCGAATACAGGGAAAAGGTGGGGTTCTTCATGCATACACATAATACCTACGGTCTGCTTGCCTTTGCCGGTTCGCAGCTTTTTTACGCTGTGGTCAGCTCTTTGTGTTATCTTGCTCTGGTGTTTCGTTGCCTCGGCGGACTGTCTTTTGACGCATCAAGGGTGATCCTTTGGGGGTTGATCACAGTCTCCTGTCTGCTTGGAAGCACCATGGAATACAAAACGCGCCGGAACAACTTCAGCGTCTTTCTCAATCTCGCGTTTGCATATGGACTATATACCGCCATCGCATATTATCCGCTGCGTAGGAGCCTGGTCGTCAGTCTCCTTTGCGCTGCGGCAGTGGCTTCCGCCGTCTTTGCCGCGTTGGTGCTCTGCCCGCAGATCAAAAGCCGCCGGAAGCGCCGCGCAATTCTTCGCCGTCGTATTCTACATGTGCTCTCCTTTTCCCACCTGCTTTTTTCCTCCGCATCTTGCATCCTGCTGCTCACGTTGGCAGTTCCCCTCCTATTGGGATCAGCGATGTTCCGCCCTTCCGTGAAACCGGCAACCCAGGAAAATGTCAGTCAGCAGACAATCGCAAACAACATGGATACTCTGCTCCTCCTGCAAGACGAATTGTGGGAGGACCTGACGGTCGATGAAAAACTGAATGTGCTGCAAACCGTCGCAAACATTGAGCAGAGGTATCTTGGGATTCCGCACGAGATGAATGTCGGCGCCGAAACTATGGAATCGAGTACACTCGGATACTACTTGGATCGCACCCATGGGATTATCATCAATCTCGATTACCTGCTCGATTGCTCCTCACGCGACGCGCTTGATGTGGTCTGCCATGAGGCATACCATTGCTATCAGCATTGTCTCGTCGCAATATACGATACGCTTGAACCCTCGGAGCAGCAGCTCTCGTTGTTTTACAAGGTCGGCATATACGCTGAGGAATTTGCGAGTTATGACAAAGGGGAAGACAACCTGTTAAGCTACTACACCCAGCGTTGCGAGTCAGACGCCAGAAGCTACGCCGCCTCCGCAGTAGACGATTATTTCGACCGAATCACTGAGTATTTGCAGAGCCTCGATTCCCCCACCTATACATCGTAAGCGACGTTTCAGCAGGCAGAAGGCTGCACCACAGATGAAATAACGGCTGAGATCCCCTCCGCAAGGAGCCTCACGGATCGCAGCCGTTTTTTTGTAGGTATGCAATAGATGTGTTATCAACAAGAAGATCGTAAAAGCGATTGCGCTCATCATAATTGATGGGATATTGGAATCGGAGGCCTTGGCTTCACATCACTTATATGCTCCCTATCACCAACGTCCGTCGGCGTTGTGTGTTTTCATGAAGAGGAAAGAATTTTGAAAACACATCTCGCACAATCACCGATACCCTTCGCGCAAACAAAATGGAAATGTCCAGTTTATTTTGTGATTAATGTGAAATGGTATACCCAAGCTTGACGATCAGGCGCAGGGTTTCAAGCGCTGTGTTGCGGTCATAGGCTTTCTCCTCTTCGGGCAACTCCTCATAGGGGACAAGGCACGGGGTCGTCATTGCGGCGCTGTCCTTCTTCTCGCCATACTTCCAGCCCTCCCGGATACGGGAGAGTGCCCATACATCGTGGACATTCTTAGCAATGCGCTCCGTCAGCGCAAGCAGGTCATCGGACAATTCCACATCCGTGGTGTCAATGGGTTCGGGTTTATACATAATATCCTCCTCCGGTGGATAAAAAGTGCAGGTAGCTGCGGCATACCGGATTACCCACTTATCCGAGTGGATAGGTGCCGCTCCTATGCCGCCGATACCATCTATGATGTTTTGCATTCTAAAAAAACTCCTTCAGGATTTTTCGCACTTTATCGGCATCTTCCGAAAGGTGCGCAAACTGTGAATATCCCTCCAGCGCTTCCTCAAACAACATACGGCTGGCAGGGAGATCGTGTTTGACATTGTACATCAGGGTTGCCAGATTAAACACGGTATCCGACTTTTCTGGTAGGAAAGCTGCCGGATTCTCTCCGGCAAGGCTGCGGCGAATCTCCAGCGCCTCCCGGTAAAGGCACTCTGCTTCTTCCTCGCGATGTTGCTTACTCAACAGGACGGCCAAATTATCAATACTCTTTGCCACATGGGGCAGATAGGCGTCCAGATTCCCTGCCGCGAGGCGGCGGCGAATATCCAGTGCTTCCCGGCAAAGGCGCTCCGCTTCCTCTGTGCAGTGCTGATTATCCAGCATAAGAGCTAAATCGCTACAGGTCATTGCCACATACGGCAGATAGGCATCCGGATTTTCTGCTGCAAGGCTACGGCGGATCTCCAGTACTTTCCGGTAAAGGCGCTCCGCTTCCTCCGTTCGGTGTTGATCATCCAGTAGATTTGCCAAATTGTTACAAATTGCTGCCACTTGCGACAGAATCACATCTGGTTTTTCTACCGCAAGACGATAGCAGACTTCTATCGCTTCCCGGTAAAAGCGCTCCGCTTCCTCCGCACGGTGTTGACCGGCCAGTAAAAGTGCCAGATTGTTGCAGATTGTTGCCACTTCCGATAGATTGGTGTCTGGATTCTCTGCTGCAAGGCGGCGGCGAATATTCAGTGCCTCCCAGAAAAGGCACTCCGCTTTCTTCGCACAATGTTGCTCAGCCAGCAGAATCGCCAGATTGTTGCAGGTCGTTGCCACATGCATTAGATAGACATCCGGATTTTCTGCTGCAAGGTCGCGGTAGCCTTCCAGTGCCTCCCAGTATGATGCTTCACTCTCATCAAAGCGGTGCTGCGCATTATAAAGAATACCCAGCAGATTGAGCAGCCGACTTTTTTCTGACATTGACGCCTGGGACTTAGGAGCATCGTAGTAGTGCTTCAGTTGTTTCGCAATTCGAATCGCCTTGGTATACTTGTTTTGATCTTTCAAAAAGCTGGTAAAGTCATACAAGGTTGTCAATGCAATCTGTTAAATCTAAAACTTTATAAAGAAGCTTCGTCGGCGGATCGTAGGGCACGACGACTCGGCGTGCCGTCCGCGAAGCGGCAGACAGTAC
>JBJFGB010000116.1:0-2737 GCA_051892295.1 Faecousia sp.
AGTTATCCACAGGATACCAACAGAATATTGACGGTTTTTGCACGGATAAAACGGGTAACGTGCCGTGTAACGTGACGGGTAACGTGACGGGTAACGTGACTGGTAACGTGACGGGTAACGTACCTGGTAACGTGCCGGACATTACTCCAAACGTATACTCATACCGTAACCAAAACGCATACGCAAACAAAACCCTGTCATCCTCACTTGACGAGATCAAAGCCCAATGGCGCAGGACGTGGGGCAAGGATGCCGATGACAGGGAGGCGGACGGGCTTAAAAAAATCGTGGAGACGGGGTATGCGACAGGCGACATCCTGGACGCGATCCACAAGGCTTATCTCAACGCGGACAGCAACCCGATCGGCTACATGATCCGGCTGCTGGAGGACTGGCAGCGCTTCGGACGTCCGAAACGGCCCAGGGAGAGCCGGGAAGGACCGATGCAGCGATACACGCCGGAGGAAAGGCGGGAGACGTACATGCCGGCGATTGTCGATTTTGACGAGATGTGAGGAGGTGAGCATTTGCAGGGGATTCCCAGGGCGCTCTATGCCAGGATCGAGAGAGAGCTGCACGCGCAGCCCATCCGCGCCGCCATGGCCGCCGAGGAGGTGCTTCGGCAGCGCAAGGAGGACGCGCACGGCCTGAAATCGCCTGCGCTTGACGGTGCCGGAGGAAAACCGGGAGGGCCCTCCAACCGCGTGCAGGACGGCGCGCTGAGCGTGCTGGATGCGGAGCGGATGCTGGAGGTGCGCAAAAAATGGGCGGACGTGGCGATGCGTCTTGACGAGGCGTTTGACGGGACACAGACGCAGGATGTGGCCAGGATGCTGTACACGGACGGAAAGCGGCCCGGAGAGATCGCCAGGCAGCTCGGCGTGGACAGGCAGACGGTCAGCAGGCGGCGGGACGAGTACGTCACACGCGCGGCGCTGCTGGCCGCGGAGCGAGGACTGATCCGGATGAGCGATTACGACAGGAGGAGCACATGATCGATCGAAAAAAGGCGGAGGATATCGTGCGCGCGCTGAGGTGCACGAATACGATCGCAGTCAATTTAAAGCGGGCAAAAGCCGTGTGCCCGGAATGGAGCGAGTGCATCACAGATGACGCGGCGGACATGATTTCTGCGCTGCTCGAGGAAAACGATCAGCTGAGCGAGGTGCTCATGGTGATGCGGATCAAGGCGCGCGGCGACTGCGGCATATGCCGTCACCAGCATGTCAACGTCCGTGAGGAGCCATGCGCGTCGTGCATCAGGACAGATGATCACGACAGCTGGCAATACGAGGGAGATGAGGAGCATGGCGAGCCTTAACCCTGAATTTAAGCGCAAGTACATGAGCCGGAGCCTGGACGTATACGACAGCCTTCCGAATGGCCTGCTAACGGGCGGATTCGAGGCGAAGGACAGGCCGACGATCCACAAAAACATCGGCCTGTACTCTGACAAATGCGCGGAGTGCGGAGCGCGGTTTGAGCACACGCCGGAGCACGCATACAAGCGCAGCGTGAACGGGAGACAAAAGCTGTTCTGCAGCTATCACTGCATGCGGGCCTTCGACCGGAGAGCGGAGGACCGGAAGACCGTGAAGACCGGGAGCCAGGGACGACCGAGGATGAGGGACGCGGACAGGATCGCGTGCGCCGAGATGATGATTCGGGAGAATCAGGAGGCGCTGGCGGAGTGTACGGATCCTAAGGAGCTGCAGAGGATCAAAAAGCGGATCCAGTATCACAGGAAGGTGCTGGAGGATTTGAGAGGTCAAATAGACTAATACATGGATAAAATTAGAGAAATAGAAAGACAGATCGGGTTTGAGGAAACGTCGCAGGAATATGCTCAGTTTGTCGATAAATTCAAACCAAAGAAGACAACGGACGATTGTTACACAACGACAGAAGTCTATGAAGCAGTTGCTGATTGGGTTCGCGAAAAATACGGTATAGCCAGGGAAAGAATGGTACGTCCGTTTTATCCAGGCGGTGACTATGAAAGACAATCCTATAAAATGTCCGATGTTGTCGTGGACAATCCTCCGTTTTCCATTATCACGAAGATCATCTCGTTCTATCAGCTGCATGATATTCCGTTTTTCCTCTTCGCGCCGACGTTGACACTGTTTTCCATCGGAAGAAAAAACGACGTGTCTTTTCTGCCCCTGGGCGCTGATGTGACATATGAGAACGGCGCAAAGGTTAACACGAGCTTTGTCACCAACCTGGAAAGGGAATACAGGATCATGATTCCACCAGATCTTGTGAGCGCTATTAAAAAGGCAAACGAACAGAAAAAACAGAATAAAAAAATCACGCCATATGTCTATCCTGACAACGTGGTAAGTGCTGCGTTACTGCAAAAAATCGGAGATCGTGGTGTGCCGCTGTACATCAAAAAGACAGACTGTGTATGGATACATAAGTTAGACAGTCAGAAAGGTAAGGGTATATTCGGCGGAGGATACCTTCTATCAGATCAGGCGGCAGCGGATCGGGCGGCAGCGGATCGGGCGGCAGCGGATCGGGCGGCAGCGGTAGAAGCGATAGAATGGACGCTGAGCAACAGGGAAAAGGAAATCATAAAAGCGCTAGGAAAGTGATTACAGGCATAACGAAAAGCATAAAGGAGGTGCAGTCCATATCAAAAAGGTTCAGACGATCAAAAACCCTGACAAGCTGCGCGAGATTCAGGAGGTTCTGGAGAGCGAGGAGGACTGGCACTGGCGCCGGATTT
>JBJFGB010000117.1:0-2708 GCA_051892295.1 Faecousia sp.
CTTGCGAATGCCTGCACAAGATTGCCACGTCGCTGCGCTCCTCGCAATGACATGGGAAGCTACCCTATTGGTCATACCATGAAACTCCCCTGTGGTTGGGGACATGTCCCGACCTACAATGGTGAAATGGATAAAAAGCTCGAAAGAGCCGGATGTGTATCCGGCTCTTTTGATATTAATTTTAAATTTTTGTCTTCGGTACGTCTGCTCAGCGCTCAAGAATCAGCATATTGTCCGAATCCAAGATCAAAACAAGGTTGCCGTACAGCGCGCTGCTCGAATCCGTAGCGTAAGCGAAGCCGACCGTACCGAGATCCTCCATCACAACGGTGTAAAGGTCGTTGCCGTCGGAGCTTTGCTTGAAGCCCCAGCTGGTGATGTAATAAGTGCTGTCGCCGAGATAGAATACACCGGTCATGTCCTCATTCAGCAGCAGGTAGGTCGAGTTGTTGGAGAATTGCTGTAAATCCCCGTCAAAATAGGTCATTGCAACTTCCCATCTGCCGAGCAGCCGTTCGTCCTCCTTCGAAATCAGCGGCTTAACGGTGATCTCGCAGGTATCCTGCGCGCCGCTTTCTGCGGTAACGGTAATGGTGCAGGTACCTTCCGCGACAGCGGTAACCTTGCCGTCCTGCACCGTGGCAACGCTCTTATCGTCGGACTTCCATGTCAATTCCAGCTCCGTCGCGTCATCGGGGGTGATTTCATAATCAAGGGTATACACGTCACCGATCTCCATTGTCAACGAAGCGTCGTCAAGGTCGATGCTGTCAATCGGCGTTTTGCTGAAGAACAGGAAATACACTGCCACGGCTGCCGCAATGAGCACAACAATCACAATGGGCAGCACGATTTTCAACGTGTTCTTTTTCTTCGGCGCGGGAGCAGGGGGATAAGGCGGCTGATACATCGGCTGCCCGTAAATCGGCTGTTCCGGGGTGGGGGGTACGGGAGGCGTTTGGTATACGGGAGGCGTCTGATATTCCGGAGCCGCAGGTGCCTGTTCCGGCTGTGCATACGGTGCCTGATATTCCGGAGCCGCAGGCACTTGTTCCGGCTGTGCATACGGCGCCTGATACATTGGCTGCTGCGGAATGGGGGTTTCCTCTTGCGGATTGAGAGGAGTGGTTTCGTCGTTAAACTGCTCCATACTGTTTTCTCCTTCTATGATAGTAAAAGCACCCCCTCACGACGCAAGACAGCGTACCAAGGCGGTCGTTTTTCTAAAAACAGTATAGCAGAGCGGAGGAATCGTGTCAAGCCGAACTGCACATAATTTTAACATTTTGGCGTTTTGTATTGCATTTTTGGAGAAATACCGCAAGAAAGAAAATGCTTTCCCTGTCATGGAAGCAGCGCTGTCTGCTATCGTGTCAAATCTGCGTTTGCCGGAAAAAACGGAAAAAGAGAGACATTTTCCTGATTTCTATGGACTTTCGGAAGAAATTTTGGTATGATAACAAATACGGAAATACACAGCAAAGGAGCTTTCTCATGGAAAAGCTGATTGATAAACTATCCTCCGCCGTGTCAGCGGCGTTTTCTGCGGCGGGTTATGATTCCGCCTGCGGCAAGGTCACCGTCTCGAATCGTCCCGATCTGTGCGAATTTCAATGCAACGGTGCCATGCCCGCCGCGAAGACCGCGCATAAGGCACCGATCCAGATTGCAAATGAAGTCATCGTGCAGCTCAAGGGCAGCAGTCTGTTCTCCTCCTGTGAGGCGGTCGCTCCGGGCTTTATCAACCTCCGCGTCTCCGACACCGCGCTTGCCGAGCATTTGGAGCAGATGCGGATCTCCGACCGCCTCGGTGTCACGGGGGAGCATACGGCACGCACCGTCGTCCTGGATTACGGCGGGCCGAACGTCGCCAAGCCGCTGCACATCGGGCACCTGCGCTCTGCCATCATCGGCGAGAGCATCAAGCGCATCTACCGCTACTTCGGCGACACGGTGATTGGTGACATCCACCTCGGCGACTGGGGCTTACAGATGGGCTTGATCATCGCGGAGCTGCGGGAGCGTCAGCCCGACCTGCCCTATTTTGACGACGCTTTCACCGGCGAATACCCCGAGGAAGCGCCCTTCACCATCTCTGAGTTAGAGGAAATCTATCCGACCGCCAGCGCCAAGTCCAAGACCGATGAGGCGTTTGCAAAAAAGGCGCACGAGGCAACCTATTTCCTGCAAAACCACAAGCGCGGTTATTACGCCCTGTGGCAGCACATCATGCGCGTATCCGTCGCCGATCTGAAGCGGAATTATGAAAATCTGAATGTCAGCTTTGACATTTGGAAGGGCGAGAGCGACGCGGAGGCATATATCCCGCCAATGCTTCAGAAATTGGAAGCACAGGGCATTTTGCAGGAGAGCGATGGCGCGAAGGTCATCCCCGTTGCCGAGGAGGGCGATAAGAAGGAGATTCCGCCGTGCATTCTCGTCAAATCCGACGGCGCGACGCTCTATGCCACCACCGATCTTGCCACCATCGTGCAGCGCATGGAGGATTACCACCCCGATAAAATTCTCTATCTGACCGATAAGCGCCAGAGCCTGCACTTTGAGCAGGTGTTCCGCGCGGCAAGAAAAAGCGGTATCGTCCCTGCAGAGACAGAATTACAGCACATCGGCTTCGGCACGATGAACGGCAAGGACGGCAAGCCCTTTAAGACCCGCAGCGGCGGCGTCATGCGTTTGGAGACGCTGAT
>JBJFGB010000118.1:0-10594 GCA_051892295.1 Faecousia sp.
ATCTCCTCGTCGCCGGAGGAAACCGTGCCGACTCTCGCGATATCGTCGCTGCCGCTGACTGCCTGAGAATTTGCCTTGATGGCGTCAATCGCGGTGTCAACTGCCTTCTGCATGCCCTTGCGCATGACCATGGGGTTCGCACCCGCGCTGACGTTCTTCAGACCCTCGCGGACAATCGCCTGCGCGAGCAGGGTCGCGGTGGTGGTGCCGTCGCCGGCGACATCGTTGGTCTTGGTGGCAACCTCGCGGACGAGCTGGGCGCCCATGTTCTCAAAGGCATCCTCCAGCTCCACTTCCTTGGCGATGGTCACGCCGTCGTTGGTGATGAGGGGCGCGCCGTACTTCTTGCCGAGGACGACGTTTCTGCCCTTCGGGCCGAGGGTAACTTTTACGGTATCGGCGAGCTGGTCAATACCGGATTGCAGCTTCTTGCGGGCATCTTCGCCGAAAACGATCATTTTAGCCATGATTACTACCTCCTGAAATTATTCTACAATCGCAAGGATCTCGGACTGGCGGACGATGGAATAATCCACATCGTCGAGCTTAACTTCCGTTCCCGCGTACTTGGCGACAACAACCTTGTCGCCGACCTTGACGACCATCTTGACCTCATTGCCATCCACCAGACCGCCGGGGCCGACAGCGATGACCTCGGAAATCACGGGCTTCTCCTTGTTAGCAGTGGAGAGGATGATTCCCGAAGCGGTGGTCTCCATCGCCTCAACGGGCTTGAGCAGCACACGGTCTGCAAGGGGTGTCAGTTTCATAGTTCATTACCTCCAATAATATAGTAGGACGGTCTCCCGTCTATTTACGGATTTTTGGATTAGCACTCTTCATCTCCGAGTGCCAAGTATATAATAACCGATTTGCGGAGAAAGTCAAGAACAAATTGTGAATTTTCTGAGACATTTTTCACACACAAAAAATTGCCCCGAATCAAATCGTGAATCATGAATAGGTTGCGTCTGCGGGGAGCTGCAGCGCGCGGCATCCCTGACGCGCCTGTAGGCAGCCTGTTTTGACTAAGGGCTAAGAACTAAGAGTGAATGACTGTGGTGTGCTTCGCACGGATTTTGAATTTTATATACCTGATTTGACAGATGGTGCAGAGAAACGAATTGCTACGCAGTCGGTAGTTCCTGCACGAGATTGCCGCGTCGCTTCGCTCCTCGCAATGACATAATTGGCTACCCTAATTTGTCATTGCGAGGGCGCTTGCGCCCGTGGCAATCTCTTGCCGATTTTCGTTACGCAGTCGGTACTTCCTGCACCGGCGGCTGATAGCGCCCGGTTTTTGAATCCGCGCGGAGCGCTCCTCAGTCATTCACCCTTAGCTCTTAGCCCTTAGCCAAAACATCCCCCCTACGGATTTTATTGGCATGCGGAAATAATGCTTGCTTTTTCGGAAACGGTGTTGTATAATCGCGAATAGATTGTAAACCCTTTGTTTTGATTTTAGGTTTACAATTCCTACGGAAGCAAAAGCAGGCGGCTGGCGTCTGCTTTTGGGGGGTTATTCTGCTTGCTGCGCCCAGAACTCCTCCAGGGTCAGGTCGCGTTCGTGCAGGTATTTTGCCGCGTCGATGCCCACATAGCGGTAATGCCACGACTCATAGGCGATGCCCGTGAGGCCGCTCTTATCGGAGGGGTAGCGCAGAAGGAAGCCGTACTCCCAGCAATGGGCGTGCAGCCAAATTGTCTCCCCTGTCTGCTCCTGCGACTCGTCGAGGCGCTGGTTTTCCAGAGAGACAATGTCCACGGCGAGTCCCGTCTCATGCTCGCTGCACCCGGGCAGCATGGTATACTGCGCTGTCGCGGCGATTGCGTCCGCCTCCGTCATGCCCTGCGCCATGTAGCGGGCGACATCCTCGTCAAACAGCGCCTGCTGCGTCTCGTTGGAGCGGTAGGCGGAGCAGATTTCAAAGCGCAGCCCCTCCGCCCGGCCCGCTTGCAGCATACGGCACAGATCGTCATACATCGCCGTCGCAACCGAGAGCTCCCAGTCCTGCAGCTTGGTCAGCTCCGGCGTATAGTCCTCGGGCAGCGGATGGTCGCGGTTGACGAGCAGCAGCAGCGGATCCTCCGCCGAGGGCGCAGAGGTGAGCGGGAACTGCGGCAACTCGATGTCCGACGGCTCCTCTACGCTGAAGGTGGATATCGGCTCGTCCGTCTCGCGGATTTTTTGCACGGACAGCACCGCGCCCGCTGCCACGCACAGCAGCGCCAAAAAGAGCAAAACAGCAAAAAACGTTCCGTTGTGTTTGGTGTTGCGGCGTGTTTCTCGCCGTCGGGAGGCGGTCTGCATGGTACATTTCTCCTTTTCGTTACGCTTTTGTAGGATTATAGCGCTAATTTGTATCCGACTCGCATCTTTTTTGTAGCATTTTGGCAAAGAGAGCATAAAAAAGAAAGGACCAAAACCATGAAACACAAAACACTTTATAAGATGCTGCTGACGGCGCTGTTTGCGGCGCTGACGGCAATCGGCGCGTTCCTCAAGATCCCGGTCGGCACGGTTTCCTTCACCCTGCAGGTGTTCTTCACCTGTATGGCGGGCGTGCTGCTGGGGCCCTACTGGGGCGCGCTGTCGCAGTTCCTCTATGTGGCGCTGGGACTGCTCGGTCTGCCAATCTTCACCGAGGGCGGCGGTCTGATGTATGTCGCAATGCCCACCTTCGGCTTCCTGCTGGGTCTGATCCCGATGGCGTTCGTCGTGGGTCTGCTCTCCCGCAAGGGGCTTTCGCGGCTGCCGTGGCTGTGGCTGCGCCTCGCGGTCGCCTGCGTGGTCGGGCTGGTGGTGCTGTATATCGTCGGTCTGCCCTACCTCTATTTTACGCTGGGCGGCGCGTGGTCGGTGTCGAAAACCCTCGTCTCCGGCTGCTTGATTTTCCTGCCCTTTGACGCGCTGAAAATCGTCTGCGTCGTCCTCCTCGGCACGCGCCTGCTGCCGATCCTCCGCCGCTTCGATCAATAAGCTGCACAAAAAAACGCTGCATGGGAGCCTTCTCTCCCATGCAGCGTTTTTTGGATCCATAGGGAACAGTGAATCGTGAATGGTGAATAGTGAATAGGTTACAGTCTATGGGAAGATGTAGCGCGCGGCATCCCTGACGCGCTTTGGCAGTTTTTGGTCAAGAGTAAGTCCTTAGTTCAATCGAACTGTCCGCCCATATTTGAAATCCGTGCGGAGCGCTCCGACACTATTCACTATTCTCTGTTCTCTATTCACTTTTCACTGCTGCTCCCCGCAAGGCAGCACCGCGTGTCACAGCAGCAAACAGATCAAGCCGTTCGCGCCCTCGTTGATGATTTTGGTCAGCGCGTCCTTGAGCTTGTAGCGCGCCTCGTCGGGCATACGGCGGAGCTTGGTCGTCAAGCCCTCGTTGACCAGCTCAAAGACCGACTTTCCGAAGATGTTGCTGTCCCACAGGCGGTCGGTGTCGCCCTCGTACTCACCCAGCAGGTATTTGACCAGATCCTCCGACTGCTGCTCGTCGCCCACCATCGGGCTGATCTCCGTGTGGATATCGGCGCGGAGCATATGGATGGACGGCGCGCTTGCCTTGAGCTTCACCCCGTAGGCGCTGCCCTTTTTGACAATCTCCGGCGTCTCCATGTGCATCTCCTCCGCCGTCGGCATGACGATGCCGTAGCCGGTCGCCCTGACCTCCTCCAAAGCGGCGGAGATCTTGTCATACTGCTTCTTCATCGCGGCAAGCGAGGTCAACAGCGACAGGAGCTGCCCGTCGTTCTCGATCTCGAAGCCCGTGCGCTGCCCGAGGATCTGATAGAACAGTCCCTCGTTAAAGTCCAGCTCACAGCTCACCGTGCCGGTGCCGAGATCGACCTCGGTGACGCGGTAGCCGCAGACCTGCTCCAGCTCCGCCACCTTCGCGACGGCAGGCTCCGCCTCGGCAATGCGGCTGATCGCGGAAGCGTTGCGCCGCAGCGACTCATACAGCGCCGCCTTGAGCGGGGAGTCAATCTCCAGCGCCTGCACCCACGCGGGCAGGAAGACCCGCATTTCCCGCATTGGGAAGGCGAACAGCAGCTCCCGCAAAAGCGCGCGCAGCTCACCCTCGTGCATTCCCTGACAGTCCGCCGTCACCGCGCTGACGCCGTAGGTCGCGGCGATGTAGTCCCGCAGGGCGCGGGCATCCGAGGAATTCGGCGCGGCGGAATTGACCACCACGATAAAGGGCTTTCCCGTCGCCTGCATATCCCGGATGGCGCGCTCCTCGGCGGCGATGTAATCCGAACGCGGAATATCCGTGACGGTGCCGTCCGTGGTGACGACAATGCCCACAGTGGAATGCTCCTGCATGACCTTTTTCGTCCCCAGCTCGGCGGCGTCGGTCATAGGGATCTCGTTTTCAAACCAGGGCGTCGTCACCATGCGCGGCTGACCGTTCTCCGTCGCGCCAATCGCGCCGTCCACCATGTAGCCCACGGAATCGATCAGCCGAACCGAGAGCGTCGCCGTGCCGTCGGGGGTGATCTGCACCGCCTCCTCCGGCACGAATTTCGGCTCCGCCGTCATGATCGTCTTGCCTGAGCCGCTCTGCGGAAGCTCATCCTTTGCCCGTTCGCGCTGATAGAGGTCATCGATGTTCGGGATGACCAGCTCCTCCATCAGGCGCTTGATAAAGGTGGACTTGCCCGTGCGCACGGGTCCGACCACCCCAATATAGATGTTGCCGCCCGTGCGCTCGGCAATGTCTGCATAAAGGTTACTCATAAAAACACAGCCTCCCCCAAAGTCTCGTGCTACATCGTATGCAAGTCCCCGGACGGGTATGCAGGAGATTGGGACAGGGAAGTGGGAACAGTGAACAGTGAATAGTGAATAGTGAATAGGTTACTGTCTGTGGGAAGCCTGTTTTGGACTAAGGGCTATGGACTAAGAGTGAATGACTGTGGTGTGCTTCGCACGATTTGAAAAACGTGTATTGCTACCCTCGTTTGTCATTGCGAGGGCGCCTGCGCCCGTGGCAATCTCCGGCTGTAGGTTTGTACGCACCCGCCGGTTCCTGCACCGGCGCGCCGGGGTCGTCGCGCCCTACGGTGGGATCCGCTCCACGGTCGTAGGGCACGACCACCGGGCGTGCCGACCGCGTAAGCGGCAGACGGTACGGGGGCACAAGTTTGTACGCAGTCGGTAGTTCCTACACGCACACATGTCCCCGCCCTACAATTTATAATCCGCGCGGAGCGCTCCGAAACTATTCACTATTCACTATTCACTATTCACTATTCACTATTCACCATTCACTAAAAAAAATTCCCTCGCTTCTGTCACATTTCGGTGTTAAAATCGGTCTATATAGTTGAAAGCGCTTTTGAACAACCCAAGGGAGGTGACCTCGTGACACAGACGCAGATCGTTGCGCAGCTTGCGCGGAGGGATGAGGAGGCGCTGCTGCACCTGCGCGACCAATACGAGGTCTATTGCCTCACCATCGCGCGGCGGCTTCTGCGCGACGAGCAGGCGGCGGAGGAGTGCGTCAGCGATGTCTGGCTGGCGGTATGGCGGAGCGAAACCGTCCCAAAGGACCTGCGCGCCTATCTCGCCCGGGTCACGCGCAATATCGCCCTGCACTATTTAGAACGGGAGGGCGCGCAGAAACACAGCGGCGTGACCGTCCTGCTGGACGAGCTTGCCGAGTGCATCCCCGACCCGCTGCGGGAGCGCGAAACCGACGCAGCCTTTCTGCGGGAGGTGCTGAACGGGTTCGTGCGCGGTTTGAAAGCCGACGAGCGGGAGCTGTTCGTCAAGCGCTACTGGTACGGCTACAGCGTCGGGGAGCTTGCCGCCCTGCGGGGGTGGCAGGAAAACCGCGTCTCCGCGATACTCTCCCGCCTGCGGAAAAAGCTCCGAAAGCGACTGGAAAAGGAGGGCTACACGCCATGAACGAATGGGACATCCTGCATGCGCTGAGCGATTTGGACGACGACCTGCTGCAAGACGCGCCGCAGCGCCAAGCCCCGCGCCGCCTTGTGCGCATCGCGATGGCAGCCGCGATTGTTGCGCTGCTGGCAAGTACGGTGCTGGCAGTCTCCGTCGGCGTGCGCGTTCTCCACGGGAAGGATACGGTCAAATTAGAGGATATCGGGCTGTCTCTCCCCCGGGGGCAGCAGGTGGAGGCGCTGGAATACTACACCGCCGACATCGAATTCTCCCTACAGACTGTCAAGCTCACGCTGCCCGAGGAGGCGGTGACTTCGCTGACGGAGGCGTGGCGCGATTTTTCCTATGACTATTCCTATTTTACCGGCGCAAAACTGACGAGCGCGGCGGGAAAACGCCTCGATCTCGGCTCTGTCGCAGGCGCGGAGGCGTATTTCGGCGTCCGGCTGATGCACAGCGCGCCCATGGACGAGCTGATCTCCGGGGCATACGCGACCCTCATCGTGTCCGATATCAGCCGCGCGGAGAAGGAATTTGCCGAGACGGGGCGCGTGACCCCCGACGGCGTGGAGCTGTATTTCCCGTTCCGGCGCGGCGACGGAGAGAATGCCCTGAATGCCGCCGTGGTGCGGGAGGGCGGCTTGACGGTCTATCTTGCCCTCACGCCGGAGTTTGCCCAACAGGAGGGCGTGCAGCGGGTGTATTCCTATGAGAAGGAGGGTGCGCTGCACGAAAGCGGACTGCTGACCGCCGCGGGAAAGAGCATTCTCCTGCTGGAAAACGCCCCGCAGAAGGGCTACAACGGCTTCGGCTGCGCCGCATGGTGCGAAAACGGCGTCGGCTATTCTGCCGAAGTGCGCACAAGCTCCAACACCAACACCCCGCCCCTGACCCTGCTCACCCCCCTCCTCGACGAACTGCTGCCGTAGAACGGGGAGGAGTGAACAGTGAATAGAGAATAGTGAATAGTGTCGGAGCGCTCCGCGCGGATTTTGAATTAGGGCAGACAGAGTCGTCCGCCCCTACAAGAAATCTCGCAGTTTACGCCGTAGGGGCGGATATTATCCGCCGGGTGCAGGAACTACGAAGTGCGTACAAACCTACCGTCGGAGATTGCCACGGGCGCAGGCGCCCTCGCAATGACATATCAGGGTGGCTAATACATATTTTTAAATCGTGCGAAGCACACCACAGTCATTCACTCTTAGTCCTTAGTCCTTAGCCAAAAAAGCCCTTAGCCAAAAAAGCTTCCCACAGGCGCGTCAGGGATGCCGCTTGCCGCAACTTCCCACAGACAGCAACCTATTCACGATTCACTGTTCACCATTCACTGTTCACTGAAAACCCATACGATAAGGAGGTCTTTTTATGAAACGCGTGATTCCTTTTCTGTTACTGATCCTTTTGCTTCTGACCGCCTGTGGGGAGTCCGTCCCCACCTATACCGCGCCGACGTGGGAGGCGGGTGTGCCGCCCGAGGAACCGACCTTGACGGAGCCGACGACGGAGAGCACGGAGGCGGTCCCCACCCCCTCTCTCTCCGACCCGACCGAGCTTACCACCTATCCCGCCGACCTGACCGCCGTGCGGCTCGGAAGGGATTCCGCGCGCACCGGTGACGCAATCTATCTGCTGTATGGCGCATTCCTCCAACGCTACGACATGGCAGACAGCAAGCTCACCGTCTGCTGCAACAAGAAAAACTGCCCCCACTATGACGAAAACTGCGACGCCTACATTGCCGAAGATATGAACGGGATTGTTTTCGGCATTCACAACGGCAAAGCCTATTTTGCAGGCGGCGCGAAAAACAACAGCGGTGAATGGGTCACGCTCTCCTTTTTCTCCCTTGACCTGACCACGGGCGAGCGGGAGACGATCTACGCGGCGGACATGGGGGACAGAGTCGCCTCCCTCGGCGGCGTTATGCTGTGCGGGGAGAAAGCCGTCCTCTGCTATACGCTTGCGCCTTCCGCTGCCCCTGAGGAAACCATTGCGGCAAAACAGCAGCGCATTCTCGCCTTTGACCTCGCGGAGGGCACAATGGTTACCGTTTTGGAGCGCGAGATGGAGTATGGCGGGGTATATAATCTCTGGGGCATGGACGAGACCTCCCTCATCGTCGCTTACCATCGCCCGACCTCCGGGCAGGAGTATCCCGCCTTCGTGAACTTCGCCGACTATGGCTGGAATTACGACACCTATTCCCGCAATGTGCATGGCTGGACGATGCTACAGTATCCCCTGGAGGAGTCCCCCGACCGCGGAAAAGCCTTTGCCTACAATGATGCACAGCATGAGCTGCATCTTTACAATTTCAATCAGTTTTACGGCGGGAAGCTCTATTACTTCTATGACAGAAAATATGTCAAGGTCTATGATCCCGCAACGCAGACCGGCGAATTCCTGTTTGAGCAGAGGGATATCACCTATATGACCTGTTTGGACGGGCGCATATTCTACGAGACGGACGAGGGCTATTTCTGGTACGAGATTGCCACGGGCGTGACCCATCAATACTGGCAGGAGGTACGGCGCAGACCCTTTTACCTGATTGCGGAGACGGACGACGACTTTATCTGTCAGGGCTATTTGGACACATACAACTGCTATCGCATCAGCAAAACGGATTTCTACAATGGAAATTACGACGCCGCCGTTTTGCTGGATTGGCTTTGATGCCCCCCGTATCGTGCCATCCCTGATGCGCCTGTTTTGGACTAAGGGCTAAGGACTAAGAGTGAATGACTGTGGTGTGCTCCGCACGGATTGAAAAATGTGTATTGGCTACCTTCTTTGTCATTGCGAGGGCGCTTGCGCCCGTGGCAATCTCTTGCCGATCTCTTGTACGCAGTCGGTAGTTCCTGCACTTTTTGGACTAAGGGCTAAGGACTAAGAGTGAATGACTGTGGTGTGCTCCGCACGGATTGAAAAATGTGTATTGGCTACCTTCTTTGTCATTGCGAGGGCGCTTGCGCCCGTGGCAATCTCTTGCCGATTTCCGGTACGCAGTCGGCACTTCCTGCACCCTTCGGCTGATAGCCGCCCGCGTTTGGAATCCGCGCGGAGCGCTCCTACTCTTTTCACTATTCACTATTCTCTATTCACTTTTCACTGAAGCCCCTGCAAAGGCGCGTCAAGGATGCCGCGCGCTACAACCGTTAATCGCAGTGCTTTCAAAGTCCAAACGCCGCCCCTTTCCCGTTTGTCGGAAAAGGGGCGGCGTTTTTTTATCGGATGGTGGGCTGCAGGGATAGGGCGTCCTCTGCAAAGCCGTAGGTCGCAAAGAGCTTTTTCGCGGCGGGGTGCTCTGCCGGGGTGCCGAGCCGCAGGAAGCCCTTGCCTCTCTTGCGCGCAAGGCTGACCGCCTCGCCCAAAAGCTGCGCGGAAAAGCCCTTGCCGCGATACTCCGGCAGAAGCGCAAGGTATACGATTTCGTCCGTCTCCGCATCCAACGAGCGAAGCACGACAGCGCCCGTCGGCGTATTGACGAGAATAGAAACGCGCGTGACCTCTCCTTCCGGGACATCGAGCGCGGCAAGCAGGGGCGCGTCGGTGGGTTCGGGGTCGTGATACCACATATTATGATCCTTATGGTCGCCGCCGCGCCACCACTGCTGTCTGCCCAAGGTGGAAATTTCCAGCGGCAAATGGGACGCGTCGTTTAAATATTCCAACCGGTAGCCCGTGCCGTCCCAAAGGAGCTTGGTCACGGCGGTGTTCTCGCTGTGGGGCAAATCGCGCTTTTCGGGGAAGAACAGCCGCTGCTGCACGCCCCGCAGAACCATGCCGTGGGAGAAGATTGCGACGGTCTGCCCCTCGTGGCGGCGGGCAACCTCCTCCAATGCCTCCAAAAAGCGCCCCGTGTAGGTGGCAAAGCGTTCGCTGCCCTCCACCGACCAGTTCTGCGGGTCATGGGAAAAGGCGCGGTTGCGCTCCGGATCGGTGTGGTCGAGCCAGCCGAAGGGGTTATCCTCCCACACGCCGCAGTTCAGCTCCCGAAAGCGCGGCTCTTTGTTGAGCGGGAGGTGCTTCGGCTTGTACACCGCCCCCGCCGTCGTGCAGGTGCGGGTTAAGTCGCTGGCATACACTGCGTCGATGGGGATGCTTTCAAACCGCTTTGCCAGCGCTTCAATCTGCTTTAAGCCGTTCGGCGTGACATTGGAGTCATACTGCCCATGCAGGCGCCGGAACACATTTCCCTCCGCCTCGGCGTGGCGAATCAGATAAATCGTCGTCATAAAATCACCGTTTTCTACATATTTTTAAAAAGTATACCATAGAACGGCGGCAAAGAAAAGACAGTTTCCGACTTTTTGCGTTTTTTCCGCGCAGCGGGGCAAACTATTCCCGCCACGCGGTTCAATTTTTATCATCGGGAGGTAACCATCATGCAGGTCAAAGGATTTTTGCTGACCCTCGGCTTGGGCATGGCAGCCGGCGGCGCAGTCGCGTTGATGCTGCCGCAGCAGTCCCAGGCAAGAAAAAAAGCCCAGAAAGCCGTCGATAAGCTCGAGCAGTCGGTCACGAACATGGTGCAGTAAAGACACCCCATATGGGCGGGCAGCGTCGCCCGCCCAAAGGAAAAAGTGCATACAACGTCTGTAGGGCGGGGACATGTCCCCGCCGACCGCGTAAGCGGCAGACGGTACAGACGAACAGGTTTGTACGCAGTCGGTA
>JBJFGB010000119.1:0-10366 GCA_051892295.1 Faecousia sp.
CGGGCGCAAGCGCCCTCGCAATGACAAACAAGGTACCCCTCCTTGTCATTGCGAGACCCCAACGGGGTCGTGGCAATCTCGTGCAGGAACTACCGACCGCGTACGAAGCAGCCAACACCGGAAAAACCCGCAGCGGCAAACCTATTCACTATTCACTATTCACTGTTCACTATTCCCTCGCAGCCCCGGCCTACGCCGGGAACCTGAGCCGAATCTCCGTGCCCTTTCCTACCTCGCTTTGCATCATGATCTCCGCGTTGTGGAAGGCCGCCGCGTGCTTGACAATCGACAAGCCCAAGCCCGTGCCGCCGATTGCCTTCGAATGGCTCTTATCCACCCGATAAAACCGCTCAAACACGCGCTCCTGCTCCGCCTCGGGGATGCCGATGCCCGTGTCCGCGACAATCAGCGTCGGCACGCCGTCCAAGGGCTTCGCCGTGACCTTGACCGTCCCCTTCGGGCGGTTATACTTGACGGCGTTGTCGCAGAGGTTATAAATCAGCTCCTCCAACACGCGCCGCACGCCCATAACCTCGCAGGGCGCGGTGTCCAACGTGATGGAAATGCCCTTCTCCTTTGCCACCGGCGTAAGCTGCTGCACCACCGAAACCGCCAGCTCATCCAGCTTCTGCGGGGTTTTCTCCTCCACAGTGCCGCCCTCGTCGAGCTGACTGAGCCGCAAAATGTCCTCGATCAGCGCCAAAAGCCGCTGCGACTCCTTGCAAATGCGGTCTGCAAAGCGGGGAATGTCCTCCTGCTTCGCCAAGCCCTCGCGAATCAGCTCCGCAAAGCCCGAAATGGAGGTCAGCGGCGTGCGCAGCTCGTGGGACACATTCGCCGTAAACTCCCGGCGCAGACGCTCCCGATCCTCCCGCTCCGTCACATCCAGCAGGAGCAGCACCGCGCCCGTCAGCGTCTGCCCGTCGTAGGCGGGATTCGCCATGAGCTGATAAATGCGCCCCTCCAGCGTGACGCTCTCCTGGGCGTGCTTCCCCTGTAACGCCTCCTCCGCCGCCTCGCGGAAGGGCGCGCTGCGGTTGACCGTGAGCAGGCTCTGGGTCTCGGCTTGCCCGATGTGCAGCAGACGCTTTGCCGCCTCGTTGCAAAACAGCAGCCGCATTTTCGCGTCAATGACCAGCAAGCCCTCGCTCATATGTCCCGTGACGGCGGCAAATTCCTCCTGACTGCGCCGCAGCTGCTCCATCTGGGCGCGAATCTGGCGGTTCTGGGCGGAGATTTTCTCCAAAAGTGGCGTCAGCTCGTCATAGGTCTCCACCTTCTGCGGATGCTCCAAATCCAATTCGTTCAGCGGACGCACCACCCGCTTGGACACGCGGTAGGACAGCACCAGCGCCAGCAGTACCGCCGCCAGCAGCACCCACGCCATCGGCTTTAAAATATTGAACAGAATGCCGAACACGGAGTCCTGCGTCCCGCTCACCCGCAGCACCGTCCCGTCGGACAGGCGGCAGGCGTAGTAAATGGTCTTTTTCGAGATGGTCGCGGAATTGCGCGTGCTGTCGCCGTAGCCGTTTTGCAGCGCCTCGGCAATCTCCTCCCGGGCAAGATGGTTCTCCATCGTCGTCTCGTCGGCGTCGGAGTCGTACAGCACCTCGCCGCTTGCCGCGACCCATGTCACCCGCAGATCGGTCACCTTCGCAGGCTCCAGCGCGGGCAGATAGTCCTGCGCAGGCAGTCCGCTTTCCAGCGCGACGGCAATGGTATGCGCCTCGCTCTTTAATTCGTTAAAAAACTGCGTCTCCAGATCCCCGTACAGCACCACCGAGATCAGCGCGCTGGAAAGCAGCAAAATCACCACCGTGACCAGCACGATTGCGGTAAAGATGCGTTTTGTCATACCGCGCCTCCCATGCGATAGCCCACGCCGCGCACCGTCTCAATGCACCCCGCTGCCGCGCCCAGCTTCTGCCGCAGGGAGCGGATATGGACATCCACCGTCCGGCTCTCGCCGTCAAACTCGTAGCCCCAGACCTGCGAAAGCAGACGGTCGCGGGTAAAGACCTGCATGGGGTGGGACATCAAAAGCTGCAAAAGGTCGAATTCCTTGCGGGTCAGCTCCACCGGCTTGCCCTCCGCCGTCACCAGATGGCGCACGGGGTCGAGGGTAATCGCCCCGCAGGTCAGCTTGGGTGCCCCGTCCCGCGCTTCCGTCCGCCGCAAAAGCGCGCGCACCCGGGCAATCAGCTCCATCATGCCGAAGGGCTTGGTCAGATAGTCGTCCGCGCCGCAGTCCAAGCCAATCACCTTGTCATACTCCGTGCTTTTCGCCGTGAGCATGAGCACGGGCAGCTTTTCGGTTCGCGGATCCTCCCGCAGGCTGCGCAGCACGCTGATGCCGTCCTCCTCGGGCAGCATAATGTCCAAAATCGCCAGCGCGGGCTTTTCCCGCTCCAGCGCTGCGCGGAACTCCGACGGGCGCTCAAAGCCCACCGTCGGCATGACCGAGCCGGTCAGCGTGTACGCCACAAGCTCGCGGATGCTGCTGTCGTCCTCGAGCAGATAGATCATGTTTGTCACTCCTTTGCGTGAACGCCCGTGATGGAGTATTCCACCCACTCCGCCACATTCACGGCGTGGTCACCGATGCGTTCCAGGTATTTCGCGATCATCAGAATGTCAAGGCACTCGCTGCCCCGGGACGGCTCCTGCCGAATGCCCGCCACCAGCTCCTGCTTCACGGTGTCGAACAGGGCGTCCACCGTGTCGTCGTCCTCCTGCACCTGCCGCGCAAGCCCGAGGTCGCGCCGCACGAAGGAATCGACGCTGCTGGTCACCATGCGGCTGGCAGCCTTCGCCATCTGCGCAAGGTGCGTCGCGCTCATGATGTCGTCATTGTTGATGTAACGCATAATCTCGGCAATGTCCGAGGCTTGGTCGCCGATGCGCTCCATGTCGGAGATCATCTTCAGCGCCGAGGAGATCGCCCGTAAATCCCGCGCCACCGGCTGCTGCTGCAACAGCAGCTTCATGCAGAGCGCCTCAATCTCCCGCTCGGCGTGGTCAATCTCCCGTTCAATGTTCTTGGTCTTTTCCGCCGCCTTCGGCTCCTCGGCAAGCGCCCGCATCGACGCGGAGATTGCGTCCTCACACAGCGCGCCCATCTCAATCAGGCGGCGATTTAATAAAGCAAGCTGCTCGTCAAAGCTCGTTCGCATTATCCGAACCTCCCTGTAATGTAATCTTCTGTGCGTTTGTCCTTGGGCATGGAGAAAATCCGCTCCGTCGTGCCGAACTCGACCATCTCGCCCAGCAGGAAAAATGCCGTCTTGTCGGAAATGCGCGCCGCCTGCTGCATATTGTGCGTCACCATGACAATAGTATAATCCTTTTTGAGCTGCAATGCAAGCTCTTCGACGCGCGAGGTCGAGATCGGGTCAAGGGCGCTGGTCGGCTCGTCCATCAAAAGCACCTCCGGCTCCACCGCGAGGGCGCGGGCGATGCACAGGCGCTGCTGCTGCCCGCCGGAAAGCCCGAGGGCGGAGGCTTTCAGACGATCCTTGACCTCATCCCAAATTGCCGCCGAACGCAGAGAGCGCTCGACGATCTCATCCAATTTCACACGGCTGCGGACGCCGTGGGTGCGCGGGCCGTAGGCGATGTTGTCGTAAATGCTCATGGGGAAGGGATTCGGCTTCTGGAACACCATGCCCACCCGTTTGCGCAGGTGGTTGACGTCCAGCTTGCCGTAAATATCCTCGCCGTCGAGCAAAACCTTGCCCTCGATGCGGCAGCCCTCCACGAGATCGTTCATGCGGTTGAGCGTCTTGAGCAGGGTGGATTTGCCGCAGCCCGACGGCCCGATAAAGGCGGTAATGCGGTTGGCAGGCAGATGCAGCTCAATCGACTTCAGCGCCTGAAACTCGCCGTACCACAGATTCAAATTTTCAATGTCGATTTTTTCCATATAAACCTCACGATTTCCATTGTAGCGCGCGGCATCCCTGACGCGCCTGTTTTGGCTAAGGGCTAAGGACTAAGGGTGAATGACTGTGGTGTGCTTCGCACGGATTTCATTTTTTAGCGTAGGAAGGCTACCGAATTTGTCATTGCGAAACCAGTGCGCACACTGGTTGCGGCAATCTCGTGCAGGAACTCAATGGGATTGCCACGTCGCTGCGCTCCTCGCAATGACAAAGAAAACAGCAATGCCCATATTTTTCATCGTGCGAAGCACACCACAGTCATTCACCATTCACTCTTAGTCCTTAGCCCAAATAGGCGGCGTCATCGCTTTGCCAGCCGTTTCGCAATCGCCGAAGACAGCGCGTTGATGCCGATGACAAACACCAGCAGAATGACCGCCGTGGCATACGCCTCCTTGGTATAAAGCCCCTCGTTGAGCAGGCAGTAAAGATGCACCGCCAGCGTGCGTCCCGAGCCGAGCAGCCCGTCGGCAACGCCCGTGACCGTACCCGCCGTATAAATGAGCGCCGCCGTCTCGCCCACGACTCTGCCGATGGCGAGCACAATGCCGGAGAAAATGCCCGGCACCGCCGCAGGCAGCACAATGCGCATGACCGTGCGGAGCTTCCCCGCGCCGAGTCCGAAGCTGCCCTCGCGGTAGCTGTCCGGCACGGCTTGCAGCGCCTCCTCCGTGGTGCGCAGAATCGTCGGCAGCACCATGATTGCCAGCGTCAGCGCACCGGCTAACATGGAATTGTCCATCCCGCAGGCAAGGACGAACATCAGATAGCCGAACAGCCCGTAGACAATCGACGGAATGCCCGAAAGCGTCTCTGCCGTGAGCCTTACGAGCTTCACCAGACGGCTGCCCCGCTTGGCGTATTCCACGAGATAGATTGCCGCCCCGATGCCGAAGGGCACCGCCATCAAAAGCGTCAGGGCGATCATCGTCAGCGTGTTGATGATCGCGGGGAGCATGGAGAGATTTTCCGAGTTGTAGTTCCACGCAAACAGGCTGAGCTTCAGATTCGGCACGCCCATGACGAGAATATACACGATGAGCGCAATCAGCACGCCGAACACAATCCCCGCCGAGGCGTAGACCAGCGCCCGCTGCACCATGGACATCGGATGCTTTGTTGCTTTCATGCTTCCCTCCGTTTCAGCGCCGAAAAGCACAGGTTGATGATGAGGATAAAGACGAACAGCACCACGCCGCAGGCAATCAGCGCGTCGCGGTGGAGGTCGGTGGCATAGCCCATCTCCTGCACGATGTTCGCCGTCAGCGTGCGCACGCCGCTTAAGATACTCTCGGGCAGAATCGGCTGATTGCCCGCGACCATCGCCACCGCCATCGTCTCTCCAATGGCGCGCCCCACGCCTAAGATCACACCCGCCAAAATACCGGAGCGTGCGGCGGGCAGAACGGTGGAGAAGACGCTGCGCTCATGGGTCGCGCCGAGGGCAAGGGAGCCTTCGTAGTAGCTCTCTGGCACCGCGCGGAGGGCGGACTCCGAGACATTGATGATGGTCGGCAGGATCATGATGCCGAGCATCACGGAAGCCGTCAGCATTCCCTTGCCACTGCCGCCGAACAGATTCTGCATCAGCGGCACGATGACGACCAAGCCGAAGAAGCCGTAGACAATGGACGGGATGCCCGCCAAAAGCTCCGCCGCCGGCTTGAGAATGCGGTAGAGCCGCTGCGGGCAGAAGCGCGCCAAAAAGATCGCGCACAGCAGCCCGAGCGGCACGCCGATAAGGATCGCACCCGCCGTGACGAAGATACTTGCCACAATCATGGGGAAAATGCCGTAAAGCCCCTGCGTCGGCGCCCAGGTCGTGCCGAACAGGAAATTCCCGAAGCCGATGGTTTGCATCGTCGGGATGCCGCTGGCAAAGAGGAACACGCAGATCAGCACCACCGCCGCAATGGACACACAAGCCGTGAGCGCAAACACCACCCGCATCGCGTTTTCCTTAAATTTCGAAGATGTTATCATATTGCCTCCTGTTTTGAAGCATTTTACAGTGTACGATAACTGCGGAAGCAGTGAATAGTGAATGGTGAATAGTGAACAGTGAATCACGGAAGTACGCCGCGCGAAAACCTATTCACCATTCACTATTCCTTGTTCACTATTCACGAAACACTTACTTCAGCGCACCCCAAGAGGTAACCGTGCCGGTGAAGATGTCGCAGACCTGCGCCAGCGTCAGACCGTTGATGGAATTCTCCTTGTTGACAATCACCGCGATGCCGTCCATGCAGATGGTCGTCTCGGTCAGGCCCTTTTCCTTCTCGCTGTCCTTGACCGCGCGGGACGCCATGCCGATGTCGCACAGTCCCTCCGCCGTGGAGCTCATGCCGTTGCTGGAATCCGAGGTCTGGAGCTTGATTTCCACCGCCGAGTTTGCGGACATATACGCCTCAGCCAGCTTCTCCATAATCGGAGAGACCGAGGAGGAACCCGCGACCTTGACCGTGCCGCTGGGATTCGTCGAGACAAAGGGCCCCGTGGAGCCGATGGAGACATAGCCGTTTTTGGTGATAACCGCCTGTCCCTCGTCGCTGAGGATGAAGTTCAAAAAGTCCTGCGCCGCCTCGCTCAGCTCGCCCTTCGTCGCCACATTGAAGGGACGGGAGATGGGATAGGAGCCGTTGCCCACCGTCTCGACACTGGGCGCGACACCGTCAATGGTAAGCGCCTTGACGCTGTCATCCAATGAACCGAGAGAGATGTACCCGATGGCGTTTTTGTTGCCGACGACGGTCTGGGTCACGACGGCGGTGGAGCTGTTGATCTCCGCCTTCGGGGTCGTGCGGTCGACCTTGTCCTGCTCGATGCCCGTCAGCTCCACGAAGGCGCTGCGCGTGCCGGAGCCCTCCTCCCGGGAGAGAACCGTAATGGTGTCGCTGTCGCTGTTTCCGCAAGCCGCAAGGCTCAGGCAGAGCGCCGATAGGGTCAGCGCTGCAAAGATTTTTTTCAACATGTTTTTCATTTTAGACACTCCTTTCGTCTACGCTTCTATCCTACCGCCCTTTTGTAAAGTGCGCAGCCGCGGCAAGGTAAAATCCCTGTAAAGTTTTCCCCGCCAACCCTTGAAAAATGCACCGGGGCACAGTATCATAGTGAATAGTGAATGGTGAATAGTGAACAGGTGAATCCGCCGCTGCGGGTTTTGCCGGTGTTTTCCGCCCGGCGCGCGGTCGGCAGTTCCTGCACGAGATTGCCACGTGCGCGAGCGCCCTCGCAATGACATAATTGGCTACCCTCTTTGTCATTGCGAGGCGCAACGCGCCGTGGCAATCTCTTGCCGATTTTTGATATGCAGTCGGTTGTGCCTGCACGGGCGGCTAATAGCTTCCGGCATTTAGAATCCGTGCGAAGCACACCACAGTCCTTCACCATTCACCCTTAGCCCTTAGTCAAAAAAGCCTCCCGCAGGCGCAACCTATTCACTATTCACTATTCACTATTCTCTATTCACTATTCACTATTCCCTATTCCCTATACACTATGCCCCGGAGGTCTGTCCTATGTCCGCATTGACGCTGCGCAGCATCGCCTGTGTGTCACGGGGACGGGTTCCCTGACACAAATCAGTCCCCCCACCTGTCATTGCGAGGAGCGCAGCGACGCGGCAATCCCGTGCAGGAACTACCATGCGCGCACAAGCCTACAGCCAGAGATTGCCACAACCAGTGTGCGCACTGGTTTCGCAATGACAAATATGGTAGTCTTCCCGTGTGTTACGGGGACGGGTTCCTTGACACAAATCACCTTCCCCCACCTGTCATTGCGAGGAGCGCAGCGACGCGGCAATCCCGTGCAGGAACTACCATGCGCGCACAAGCCTACAGCCAGAGATTGCCACAACCAGTGTGCGCACTGGTTTCGCAATGACAAATATGGTAGTCTTCCCGTGTGTCACGGGGACGGGTTCCTTGACAACACATGTCACGGGGACGGGTTCCTTGACAACACACACCGCCCGCACATTTTCATAAAACCGCTTGACGAAACCGTTCTCATCCTGTAGAATAAAAAATTACAGGGCGAATCCCCTGAATACGACAGTTCGAAACCATCCTGTCGAAAAACAAAACTATGGAGTGAAAAAACAAATGAAAAAACTGACTACGCGTGACCTGACCTGCGCTGCGGTGATTGCAGCCCTGTACGTTGTCCTGACCGTGCTGCAAAACCTCCTTTTGCCCGGCTCTGCCTCCTTAGCGGTGCAATTCCGCATTTCAGAGGCGCTGTGCGTGCTGGCGCTGTTCTCCCCTGCAGCGATTGCGGGACTGAGCGTCGGCTGCCTGATCTTTAATCTGACCTATGCCGCCGCGCTGCCGCTGGACTTCTTGGTAGGCACCGCCGCAACATTGCTGGCAACGCTGGCAATGTACGCTCTGCGCAAGGTGCGGGTGTGGAAGCTGCCGCTGCCGGCCCTGCTGATGCCTGCCATTTGCAACGCCCTGCTTGTCGGCTGGGAGCTGACGGTCTACATCGGAGAGGCGTTCTGGTTCAACGCCCTGTGCGTCGCTGCCGGCGAAGCAGCCGTTGTGCTGGTGCTTGGCTCGGCGCTCTATTTGGCGCTGGAAACCCGCGGCTTGGGAGCGCGTATTTTTGGGAGGTGAAGCTCCGACGTGCGCGTGCGCAGACTCACGCAATCGGCGCTGCTTGCGGCAATCGCCCTGACGATCTTCGTCCTTGAGGCGCAGATTCCGCTGCCCCTGCCGATCCCCGGGCTGAAATTGGGCTTAAGCAACGTGGTAACCCTGTTCGCCCTGAAAAAGCTCGGCAAAAAGCACGCCCTCGGCATTGTCCTTGTGCGCATTGTCCTCGGAAACCTGATCCTCGGGCAGGTCATGGCGATGCTCTACGCCCTCGGCGGCGGACTGCTCAGCTTTGCGGTCATGGCGCTGCTGTATCGGCGTTTCCCCGTGAAGCAGCTCTGGGTCGTCGGTGCCTTCGGCGGCATCGCCCATAATCTCGGGCAGACGGCGGTCGCAGTTCTTGTGACGCAGACGCCCGCCCTGCTCGTCTATCTGCCCGTGCTGCTGCTGTGCGGCATTCTTACCGGTGCATTTACCGGTCTTTGCGCAGGACTTTTGTGCGCAAGATCGGAGAAATAATAGGAGGTCATTTCCATGAAAAAAATACTTGCCTTGCTGCTCTGTCTGCTGCTGCTTGCTGCGCTCGCCGCATGTAAGGACAGCGCTTCCGACACCGCCCCTTCGTCCGATGCTTCCACCGCGTCTGAAGCCTCCACCGCAGCCGATACCACCGCGCAGCCTACGGAGGAGGACGACCATAACCATATCAACTATAAGGGACTGGAGGACGCCTCCTATACCATAGACGATGTCGCCGCCGCAGAGGGACGCGAGCCGGATTTCTCCGTCGATCAGAGCGACACGACGATCTACATTTATAATAACGTCACGCTGGACGCGCTGACCTTCACGCAGGTGCAGTACACCTTCTCGGACACGGGCAACCGCATCTCCTGCACCTATACCGCAGACAGCGGCTTGGACGAGATTCTCGAGGGCTATAAGTCCGCCATGACCGACCTCTACGGCACACCGACGGAAGGCAACAACAGCAACCCGGTCTATACCTGGCGCGACGGACACACCGCCAATTACGTCATGCTCACGCAGCTCAACGAAACCACGGTGCAGCTCGCGTTCTATCTCAAAGAGGGCGCGCAATGAACGCGGCGGAACGTGCCCTTGCACTGCTGCGGAGCGGCGAATATTCCTGCGTGTTCTGCGACCGTGACCGCGTCTTAACGGACCGCCGCCGTGGGATTGCGCCGATTTTAGAGCGCATCGAAGCGGGCGAATCGCTGTGCGGCATGGCAGTTGCGGATAAGATCATCGGCAAGGCAGCCGCCATGCTGCTGCTCTGCGGCGGCGCACAGAGCGTCTACGGCGAGGTCATGTCCGAATCGGCAAAGGCACTGCTGGAGGAAGCCGGTGTGGAGGTGGCCTACGGAACCCTCGTGAAAGCCATCCGCAACCGCACGGATACAGACATCTGCCCCATGGAAAAGGCAGTCGCCGCGCTGGAAACCCCCGCCGAAGCCCCCGCCGTCCTCCGCGCCGCATTAAACCGCCTAAAATCATAAAACACTGCTGAGCACCGACGAAAGAGCGTCTTTCGTCGGTGCTCAGCAGCAATCAGCGATTGTAGCGGGCGGCATCCCTTGCGCAGGGCTTCAGTGAATAGAGAATAACGAATAGAGAATAGTGAAAAGCGTCGGAGCGCTCCGCGCGGATTTCAAACGCGGACAGAAGACCGACGCACCCCTGTAGGGCGGGGACATGTCATAAGCCGCGCGTAGGAACTACCAACTGCGCACAAGCTTCCCCATCATGTCATTGCGAGGAGCGCAGCGACGTGGCAATCTCTTGCAGGTACTACCAACT
>JBJFGB010000120.1:0-10365 GCA_051892295.1 Faecousia sp.
GTATCTTTTTTTGTCAACTACCTGTTCCCGTTTGAAGTATACAGGAAGCTCCTAATGTTGATAAGCTGATTATACCAGATAAAAGCTGTTGTTACAATAAGAATTATGGCGGAAAAACAAAAGCTGCCGCAAAAGCGCGGCAGCAGGTTCTGTTATGTTGCGTCAGGTACGTCGTCGAGATCATCAAGGTCGGAATCGTCGTCATGATCGTCGTGAATATCCGTCATCATTTCACTGACGCGCATACGACGGCGAATCTTGCAATCCTCCACATTCTCATGCAGCAGCTCTTTGACATCTAAGGGATGCTTGATATTCTTTAAAACGAGCTGCGGCGTTGATTTATCCGCAGAGGTAACGTTAATTGAGCCAACGCCGAAGATCCGCTGCCAAAGCGTGCGTTTGATGCTGATGTCGCGGATACGGTAGAGCAGAATCTCCTCGTCACGGACGCTCAAAAAACCGACGGAGAGGAACAGTCGGTCCTTGCTGAGTGCATAGCGCGTGAAGCTCAGCGGCATGCCGAGGAAACGCTTGCGATCCTTCCAGATGTACATTTCACCCTTGAAACCCATAGTATGACCTCCCTTTATTGTCTGTAAAAACATATTAGGCTATTCTGCGAGAAATGTCAATAGTCCGTTCAAAAAATTGAAATTCTGATGCAGATATGATACAATCCGGATGCAATATAGTTACAAAAAGACGAATCAAAAAGGGGATGAAAGCTGATGCGCGTTCTGATTGTAGAGGACGAAAAGCCCATTGCGAATCTGATTGATTTGAATTTGAGCAGCTGCGGCTACCAATGCACTTGCGTTTACGACGGGCTTGCCGCCGCTGATCTTTTGGAGGAGAATACCTTTGACCTGATCCTGCTGGATATTATGCTGCCCGGTGCAAACGGATTTGAACTGATGGATCAAATTCGACCGACCGGCACGCCTGTGATATTCATCACCGCCCGTGGTTCCGTTGCGGATCGCGTGCAGGGACTTCGGGCGGGAGCGGACGATTATTTGGTGAAGCCCTTTGAAATCGTTGAGTTAATCGCCCGTGTGGAAAGCGTCCTCCGCCGTGCCGGAAAAGCGGACGAGCGGTATGAGATTGACGATGTTGTGATTGAGCCGCGCTCTATGCTCGTCACCCGCGGCGGCGTTCCGGTGACGCTGACCCATAAAGAATATGAGCTGCTGCTGCTTTTTGTACGCAACCGCAATATCGCACTGTTTCGTGATACCATCTATGAACGCGTATGGGAGACGGAGTACACCGGAGACAGCAGGACGGTCGACCTGCATGTGCAGCGGCTGCGAAAAAAGTTAGGTTGGGAGAAACGGCTGGTGGCGATCTATAAGGTCGGCTATCGTTTGGAGGTCACACCTTGAAATTCACCTGGAAAATGATATCCATCGTCGCGCTCCTGCTCGCGGTTGCGCTGTCTGTCAGCGGCTACATAGTTGTGCGGGGCTCCTTTCGCTCCTCTCTTGATTCCGAAATGCAGGATGCGCGAGAGGATATGCGTCTATTTGGGCTGACGGTGCAGGCACTCTGCGCTGATGAACTGCGCTACGGAAACGACGATGGCGCAGCACAGGCACTGCGCACGCTTTTAACGCAGGATGGCTCCGCGCAGCAAAGAGAATTCAGCATTCTGAGCGAAAACGGAGCGGTTCTCGTACGCACCAGCGGGATGGAGCAAAACACCGAGATGGATACACCGGTCGGCGTGATACAGACGCGAATCGTCACCGAGGGAAACCGCCGTTTTACCCTCTGTTCACAAAGCGTATCCTGCTTTGACCGCACTTTTTATCTGAGCCGAATGCGGGAGATCACAGCCATCTTCACACGGGCGGATGAGGATCTTTCGCGCTATCAGTGGATCATGCTGGCGATTTTGACAGTCGGTATCGGTATTACAACGGTGTTGACTTTTTATTTAACCCGCCCGATCCGCCGCATTTCCCGCGCTGCGAAACAGTTTTCGGAAGGGCAATATGATAAACGTGCCGTTGTCCGCTCCAACGACGAATTGGGGCAGCTTGCACAGAGCTTTAATGAGATGGCGGATTCTTTGGAAATAAAGATACACGAGCTTGCCGATGCAGCACAGCGACAGAAGGATTTTACCGCAAGCTTTGCCCATGAACTGAAAACGCCGCTGACCTCGGTCATTGGCTATGCAGATACGCTGCGAAGCCGTGTCCTTCCTCCCAAAAAGCAGTTTGAGGCGGCAAACTACATTTTTTCCGAGGGAAAGCGGCTGGAGGCAATGTCCTTCGCGCTGCTGGACTTATTTGCACTGGAACAGGAGACACCGCAGTTTCGTAAAACAAGCGCTTCCCGAATTGTGCAGGATACCGCTGCGAGCTGTGCGTATCTTCTGAAGGAGAAAAATATTCGCTTGGAGACCCGTGTGGAGGAACAGGAGCTGAACGTCGTTCCCGAGCTGCTCCAAACGTTATTATACAATCTGATTGACAACGCGCGCAAAGCTTCGGAGGAGGGGAGCATCATCCGCCTGTATGCAAGGCAGGTGGAAAACGGCTTCCGCTTCTCCGTACGAGACAATGGGCGCGGCATACCGCAGGAAGCTTTGACGCGCTTGACGGAACCGTTTTACATGGTCAATAAGTCCCGCGCGCGAGCAGAAGGAGGCGCGGGTTTGGGTCTTGCGCTGTGCAGGCAGATTGCAGAGCTGCACAAAACGAGCCTTGTATTTGAGAGCGAGGTCGGGAAGGGCACCTGCGTATCGTTCGTATTGGGAGGCGAGACGGAATGAAAAAAGCAAAATGGCTCTGGCTTGTTCCGACTGCGCTGGCATTGGTGTTTGCGTTCTGCCTGCCTCGTATTCTGCTGCATTTTGAGA
Organism: Faecousia sp.; assembly: GCA_051892295.1. Classification (GTDB taxonomy): domain Bacteria; phylum Bacillota; class Clostridia; order Oscillospirales; family Oscillospiraceae; genus JAZOXB01. The sequence goes on from JBJFGB010000120.1 coordinate 2,873, forward strand.
AAAAAGAAGCTGCGGCGAAGGTTGAAACCTATGACGCCTCCAACAGCGTGCTGAATTACGAGGATCTGAGCATTGCGCAGAAGCTGTCTCTCTTGGCGGACGGTAATTATTCGACGTTGGTCGTGGAAAAACAAGTGAGCTTCCTGACGGATATGGAGGTCAATAATACTTTTTTCGCTGAGCTGGATAAGCTTTACGAATGCGGCGCGATCGATCCGGATTACTATAATACTATGGTCATGCATTACGCGGATGGAGTGATCATAACACCCTACCTTGTGGTGGATCGAATCGGCAATATTGCCTTTCAATATTATGAGATCGACTCCTATGACGGCTGGGCATTTGCAAAGTATGATCCGGAAGAGGGCAAGATCCTGCAGCTTGTCAATCAGGAGTATGCTGATATACTCGTTTCAAATCTTTTGGAGTTGGAATCAATCAGCAATATGAGCGGTGCTGACTCTATGCTTGAAGCGATTATTCATGCTTGGGCGGATTATTTCGGTCTTGTAGCAGAGAAGATAACCGTGTGTGACAATGCGCTGGACAAGGCTTGGATTGAGGGAGAACTCAATGTTTATCTCTCATGGTGCTACCTGTATGACGAAAATGGAAACCGGTTTGCCTTCGCCCTGTATTACCAGACGGACTACGGCATTTTGCAATTCGGCGGGATTCCCGCCTCGGAAGCGAAGAGTCTTACCGCCGCCGCAGAGCAGGATGAAATAGAAGAGATGACAGAGCCGACGGAATGATGCAGCTTTGATGCAAGTCCGACAAATTTGTGATGCAAACATCGATTATTCTAAGATCATCAAATCAGATGAGAGAAGGATACTATGATCGAGTTTGTTGATTTGGCGCATGCAGAATAATTGGACGAATTTGTGCGTAAGCATGAGAATTGCCATTTTATGCAGACCTCGCTTTGGGGGCGCGTGAAAAGTGACTGGGGTTGGTACGGTATTCTTTGCAGGGATGCTGCCGGAAACATTGTCGGAACATTGGCGCTTTTGCGGCATAACCTGCGGTATTTTCACACCTGTCTGCTTTACGCGCCGCGCGGCCCTATTTTCACGGACGGTGATACCGAGACATTTCATGCCCTGATTGCTGCTGCAAAAGCTCTTGCAAAACGGGAGGGGGCATATTGTCTGCGCATTGATCCGCGCATCGCCGCGCAAGATACCCGATTTGCAGACGCAGTCAAAAAAGATGGTTTTTTCATCAACACAGCCTCGGATTTCTCCCTGTTTCAGCCGCGGCTGTGCTATGTGCTGCGGTTGGAGGGACACACGCCGGAGACGCTTGCCGCGCAATACCACCGCACGACGCGCTATAATATCCATCACGGACTTCGCTGCGGGGTTACGGTGCGGCTTGGTTCGGAGGACGATTTGCCGCGTTTTTGTCAGATGATGGAACAAGTTGCGGAGAAAAACGGATTTGAACCACGAAATGCCTCATATTTTGCCGTATTCCTGCGCGAGCTGCAAGGCTGCGCACGGTTATACCTTGCGGAGGAGAGCGGCGTAACGGTTGCGGGCGCGGTCATGGTCTGCTACGGTACGCGTGCTTGGTTCATGTATGGCTGCTCTGACATAGAGGCACGGAAGGATCATCCGAACGAGCTGCTGCAATGGAGAATGCAGTGCGATGCCCTGGAAATGGGCTGCAAATGGTTCGATTTTCGCGGCGTTGAAGGCTATCCGACAGAGGATAACCCGAAGCTCGGTTTGCATCGCTATAAGCAGGGCTTCGGCGCGGAATTCTGCGAATACATCGGGCAGTGCGATTTTGCAGTGCGTCCTTTGTTATGCAAGCTTATTACCGTTGCACAGCGGTTTTATCACAAGTAGGGTGGGAAATGCGCGTAAGCGGCATACGGTTGGCATAAACGAGTTTGTACACAGTCGGTAGTTCCTGCACCGGCGGGGACATGTCCCCGCCCTACAGAGAAAGAATCAGCGCTCCGACATCGGAGCGCTGTTTTTATGGGTTGATGGAGCGCATGTTTTCTTCAAAACGGGTCAGCGCGTCACCGCGGAATAGGTCGGCGGCAAACATGCGGTTGACATAGGAGATCTTCTCCATCAGCGTTACTGCCCGCTGCTCAATCTCTGCCTGATAGCTTTCGTCTGCCTGCGGGGATGCCCAGACGATGTGATCCAGCGAGGTAAAATAAATCTGATCCGTGAAGAATACATCGTAAGCACGCGAATACAAGAGACTTTCTTCCTCGGAAAATACACTGTTGCCGTAGTAAAGATTGTCGTAATAGCGGATGCCAAGCAAAGAGAGAATCGTCGGCTGGATATCCGCCGTGCAGGTAAATTTATCAATGCGCACCTGCTCCGACTGCGCGCCGACCTTAATCATCAGCGGTACGCGGTAAAGCTCCGTGATATCGGCTCCAGGATCGGACTTCGGGTAGATATCCTTAACATAGTTGGAAAGAGATTGATAATACACATTGTGATCGCCGAAAATAACAATCAGCGTATGGTCAAGCAGTCCGGTTTCTTCAAGATAGTCCATCATGACGCCGACGGCACGATCCAGCTCCATCGCGGCTGCGGCATAGTAGCGGAAGGTGTTGGCGTTCTCGTCGTCCTCCTGCAAAGGCAGAAGCTCATAAGCGTCTAAAATATCGTAATACTCTTGGAGATTGTCGCGATGGGCGTATTGACCGTGCATCGTGATGGTCGTAATATAGGTATTAAAACGATGGTCGGTGGGGAACATCTGCTCCTTGCAGGTCTCGATCATTTCGGAATCGAGATTGCGCTCGCCGAGATCAAAGTAATTCGTCATTCCCTGCGCTTCCATTTCATCCGACGCGACAAAGGAGGAAAAGCCGACAGCATTGGGCAGATACTCGTCGCGGATATAGAAGCCGTTCGTGCCGTTATGGAAGGAATTGGACTCTACGCCGTAAAGCAGACGCATGACGTTCGGCAGAGAATAGGCGATATTATTCTCGGAATAATCGTAATTCAAATAGTAATCCAGAGGATAGTTTCCGATGATGGAGAGATTCTCGGAGATATCCGTCTTTTCCCGTGAATGGAAATTCGTCATCACATACGAGGTGTCATATAACGAGTAGAGGTTCGGATACAACTCGCGCAGGACGGTTTCGTCCACATGGTAGCCGTTCGGATATCGCGCCTCATCGCGAAGGAAGGAGAACCATTCAAAGCTCTCGGCAAGCACCGTCACTACATTATAGCCCTCCGCCGCGCCGAACATGGGAATCTCTTCACCCGTCACGCTCTGATAAAAGAATTGCTCAATCTCGTTCGTATCCCCGATTTCAACCTCATCAAACGCACCTTGGTAAAGCTCCGAGACAAGGTTTCCCAAAATGCCTTTCTCGGCATAGCCGCCTTCCTGCGGTTCGTAAAGCTTCGTCTCTGCAAGGTCGGAGTTGTCGTTCGCCTCGGCTACGGTCAAATAGGTGAGGGATAGATGCAGAACCAGCACAAGGGCAAGGCAGAGTGTCAAAGCTCTCTTGGCGAATCTGGAAAAGGCGGCATTTCCGTCCTCAGAAGCAAATGTCCTGCCGAATACGATAAAGGCGCTCAGCAAAATGCCGGAGATTGCGGTGTAAGTGAAATTGATCGGCACACTCTCTAAAATCGCCATTGCGTCACCGCGCAGCTTGAGCATCGAAAAATCGAAAATCGTCCCGGTCATTTCGTAGATTACGATGAACACAAGGTCGCATACGAAGAATATCGACAACAGGATGGAAGCGCAGATATGGCGCGCGCGATTTGTCCGCAAAAAGTATTGCAACAGCGTCAGGATGGCAAGCATAGAAAGATAGAGCCAGGGACGCCGGATTAAGAGTCTTCCGCTGGTAACATATACCGCCGTCAATTCCATACACACGGCGACAAACGCAAATAGAATCGGAATGTAGTTGTTTTTAATCAGTCGTTTCATATCACAAAATGTACAAGATCAGTGCAAGCGCAAAGGTAATTCCAAAACGCCTGCCGGAGATGAGATAGAGGATACCGTCATAGAGGAACAGCAGCGCATACAGCACCCCGAAAGCGGAGCCGGTAAAAACCAACTCTAATACACCGAAGGTGAGCAGAGCTGCCGCACCGCCGAACGGCACAGGCGGTCGAGACGAAAAGAGAATGTCGCAGCCATGTTCAATCAAAAAAATCAGATAAACCGCGCTGAACAGCTTTGCCGCCGCCAAAAAATAGCTGACGGCATTACCGAGCAAGCTCATGCCGGTAATCCGTTCTCCGAGCTCGTAGATAAGCTTAAAACGGAAGTTAAGCGACGCGGCGGTAAGGAGGATGGGAAGCACCGTAAGCAAATAAAGAATGCCTTTACGAGAAAGGGCGAGCGGCTCCGGGTGCTTTTGAAAGGGAGAGACATGCAGCCGCTTCTTGATTTGCCGGTGAAAGACGATAATAAAAAGGAATATGTACGCTGCGGCAGACAGCGCAAAAAAGGTTGTGTTCAGGTTGCCGTAATAGACCTTGGAAAAGAGAGGCTTTTTCAGCAGGCGGAACAGCTCGGAAAGGTAGACACCGAGAAGCAAAACGCCTGCGGCAAAAAAGTAACGCAGAGAGCGTCGACGCGCATTGCCGTCCGAGTTGATTCGAAAGCGCGTTGGTTCGTTTTTTAGCTTTGTTGTTGACATGAATCTCCGCCCTTTATTTTTGTTTTGGTATTATAACACCACTTTTCCTTTTTTTCAACGTCTTTCGCGTAAAATTTGTCGTATTTGGTTTTGTCAAAATGCTACAAATGCACAAAAAATCTCCCCTAAGACAGCGCTTCTTGTCTTAGGGGAGAGACGTTCACTTTTTCTGCTGTTTTTTCGTCTCATGCCGTGCGACTTGATTGTCGAAAATAAGCTGGAAGAAGCGAATTACGGTCGGGCAGGCGAGCATGAGCAGAATAAAAAGAAGTATCGACTTTTTGCTGATGGATGCAATCTCAAAGAAGGCAGCAAAGGGAGGAGCCAAGAGCGCCAATAGCATCGCCGCAAGCATCGTCACAAATACCGCAATACGCAGACGCGTGAAGGGCTTGCAAACATAGTAAAGCGTGACGAAGCCGACCGTCGAAACAATCCAAACAGACATGGCGTTGAAATCCGTTTCCGGAAGATGGAACAGCCCTGTGAAAACACCTGCGGCAAGCACCAGCAGGACGTTCGTCAGGCCTCCGGGAATTGCGCGCCGTATGACATTTCGCATAAACTTGCCCTCAACGCGCGCGTAATTCGGCTCAAGCGCAAGGAAGAAGGAGGGAACGCCGATGGTCAAGGTGCTGATCAGCGAGAGCTGAATTGCCTGCAGCGGATAGGGCATATCAACAAACAGAAGAATCAGCGTCAACGCAAAGGAAAAAATATTTTTCACCAAGAAAAGGGAAGCGGCACGCTGGATGTTGTTGATGACACGGCGTCCCTCGGCAACAATGCTCGGCATGGCGGAGAATTGCGAATTCAGCAGAACAATTTGCGAGACCTGCGACGCAGCCTGACTGCCGGATGCCATTGCAATGCCGCAATCGGCATCCTTGAGGGCGAGTACGTCGTTCACGCCGTCGCCGGTCATTGCCACGGTATGCCCCTGCGTCTGAAACGCGCGGATGAGCTTGCGTTTTTGCTCCGGTGTGACGCGTCCGAAAACCGTGTATTTCCGTACTGCCTCAGCATAATCACGGTCGGAAATCAACGTGGTGGAATCCACATATCGGTCAGCATTTTCAATGCCCGCACGCGTGGCGACCTCGGAGACGGTGAGAGGATTGTCGCCCGAAATAACACGGATGGAGACACCCTGCTCCGCAAAATAGCGGAAGGTTTTCGGCGCGTCGGGACGGATAAGATTGGTCAGATAAATCAGCGCAATCGGTGTAACCAATTCGCTTTCAAGCCTTGCATCAAATTCCGTTTCATAGGAGGCAAGCAAGAGAACGCGGCAGCCGCGCGCGGACCACGGCTCTGCGGTTTCACGGATCTGCTCGTAGCGAGTACCCATGACAAACTCCGGCGCGCCAATCACATAACGCCCTTTTTCTCCAAAATCAGCGCCGGAATACTTTGTCGCAGAGGAAAAGGCGATGCGTTTGACCGCGTGCCAATTGGATTCTCTGCCGAACTGTGCTGTCATTGCGCGGGCAGTCTCATTATCCGGTTCTTCTCCGTAGTAAAAGGCAGCAAGAATATTCTCAATGTCTTCATAGGTAAAGCGGCTTGACTCCAGCGGATAGATGTCCGTGACCTCCATCTCCGGTTCGGTGATCGTACCTGTCTTATCCACGCACAACACATCAACATGCGCCAGCGTTTCAATGCAGTTCATATCCTGCACAAGAACGCGGCTTTTCGTGAGCTTCAGGCAGCTTACCGCGATGGCAACGCTTGTCAGGAGATACAGTCCCTCCGGAATCATGCCGATGAGCGCGGCGACCGTCGCCTCTACCGAGTCCCGCAGAGGCAGCGACTGCATCTGCCGAATAAAGAGAATGATGCCCATCGGAATCAGTGCAATACCGACGACAGTAATGAGCTTCGTCAGTGAGCGCATCATCTCAGACTTGGTTGAGCGGACGTCTCTGCGCGCTTCTGCCGCAAGCTTGGCGGCGTAGCTGTCCGCGCCGACGTGGGTCAACTGCGCGCGGCAGCGCCCGGAAATAACAAAGCTGCCAGATTTCAGCGTATCTCCGACATTTTTAACGATTGCGTCTGCCTCGCCCGTCAAAAGCGACTCGTTGACTTGAAGCTGCCCGTCGCGCACGATGGCATCGGCACAGATCTGGTCACCCGCAGCGAATTCGACGATATCATCCCGCACGAGCTGGTCCGTCCGGACGGAAATGCGTTCACCCGAACGAATCGCCTTGAGTGTTCCGGCGGCAACGAGAGTCAGCTTGTCAACGGCGCGTTTTGCGCGGATCTCCTGAAAAATGCCAATCACGGTATTTGCGATGGCGACCACTAAAAATGCGAGATTCTTAAAGGAGCCGACCAGCAGCAGCGCCGCTGCCAGCACAATGAAAATCAGGTTAAAGAAAGTAAATACCTTTTCTTTTACAATCTGACGCTCCGTCTTGGTATTCGACGCAGGGGTGATGTTGCGCAGACCGTTCTGCTGGCGCACACGCACCTCCTCGGGGGACAGCCCCTCGCGGAAGTCTGCATTCATTACGGGAATATTACGATGGTGAGATATTTGCTGGACATTTCTTTTTTTCTGTTTCATGTTGATCTCCCGTACATTCGTAACTCACTTGGATTATAGCATAGGCGCGCAAAAAAATACACCCAAATATGTGAATTTTCTGAAAAATTGAATCCTTCCCGAAGGAACGCAGGAGCAGTGCAGAAAAAATAAAAAAATTCAAAAAAATACTTGATTTTCAGCGTCCGACATGGTAAAGTATATCAGTGTGCAAATGGGTGGTCCTCTGCGGCGCGGTCAACGCCGGAATGAACGCCTAATAAA
>JBJFGB010000121.1:0-10338 GCA_051892295.1 Faecousia sp.
TCTTGCACAATCTGTAAACCATCTTACTACACCAAACAACATGTCCCCGCCGGTGAAGGAACTACCGAGTGCGCACAGATTTGTTTATCTATGCTGTCTGCCGCTTACGCGGTCGGCGGGGACGTGTCCCCGCCCTACAGTGGTGTGTACAAATCTGTTCGCTTGTACCGTCTGCCACTTCGCGTATGGCACGCCGAGTCGTCGTGTCCTACGTCCACGGAACGCACCCTCGCCGTAGGGCGCGACGACCCCGGCGCGCCGGTGCAGGAACTACCGAGTGCGTACCAACTTACCATCTGAGATTGCCACGTCGCTGCGCTCCTCGCAATGACAAATGAGGCTGCCTTTTCAGATTGTCATGAAACTCCCTGTAGGGCATAAGCCGCATGTAGGAACTACCAAGTACGTACAAACTTGTTCATGCCTACTGTCTGCCGCTTACGCGGTCGGCGGGGAAGTGTCCCCGCCCTATATTGGCGGTTTCAAACTTTGCGGTGCATCGTTCATGGAACAAAATGAAAAATATGTCGATTCCCTATTGACAAGCGCGAGATCCTGTGTTACTATCTAATCATAGTTGAGCAAGTGTTCAAGTGTTCAATTATTCAAACAACGGAAACGGCGCGGAACGAAAAGCCGCTGTCGGGGAAAGGGAGGAAGCCTATGCAGAAGGAAACCGTGATACAGGACGAGCAGCTCGATGGGGAAAGCCCGCACGAACGCAGGCAGCCGTTTTGCGAGCTGGACGAGGAAGCACTTTTTGATATGGCGGAGCTGTTTAAGGTGTTCGGCGACTCCACGCGCATCCGCATTCTCTATGCGATGTTTGACGAGGAGCTGCGCGTGTCGGATATCTGTGAGGAGCTGGGTATGAGCATTTCCGCCGTGTCGCATCAGTTACGGCTTTTGAAGCAGGCAAAGCTCGTGCGCTGCCGCCGCGAGGGAAGAATGGCGTATTATATGCTTGCCGACGCTCATGTCAAGACCATCATCGGCATGGCAAAGGAACATATTGAGGAGTGATATTATGAAAAAGACTTATAAACTGAGAGACTTAGACTGCGCAAACTGCGCGGCAAAAATGGAAAGTGCCATCAACAAGCTGCCGCAGGTCGAGGCGGCGACGGTCAGCTTTTTCACGCAAAAAATGACCGTGACCTATGCTGAGGGCGTGGACGAAGCGGAGGCGTTGGCGCAGATTAAGAAGCTCATTCGCCGCGTGGAGCCGGACTGCGAGGTCATAGGATGAAGCGCAGGCAGAAAATTCTCCTTGGCCGCATTGTCCTTGCGGCAGTTTTGTTTGCCGTCGGTCTGTTTTTGGAGGGCTGGTGGAAGGCGGGCTTTATGCTTGCGGCATGGCTGACAGTAGGCTATGATATCGTCTGGTCTGCGCTGCGGAACATACTGCGGGGACAGGTCTTTGACGAAAAGTTCCTGATGACGCTTGCGACGGTTTGCGCCCTTGCCATGCAGGATTGGGGCGAGGCGGCAGCGGTCATGGTGCTGTTTCAGGTCGGTGAGCTGTTTGAGCAGCTTGCCGTTGAGCGCTCCCGCCGGTCCATCTCGGCGCTGATGGATATCCGTCCGGACTGTGCCACCGTTTTGCGGGACGGCGAGGAGGTCGTAACGGAGCCGGAGGAGGTGCAGATCGGGGATATTCTCCTCGTTCGGGCAGGTGAGCGGATCGCTGTGGACGGTGTTGTCGTTGAGGGGGAAAGCTCGCTCGATACCGCGAAGGTCACCGGTGAGGCAATGCCCGTCGATGTCGGCGCAGGCAGCAAGGTCGTCTCCGGCAGCGTGAATCTGAGCGGTGTGCTGAGAATTCGTGCCGAGAGCGCCTATGCCCAATCCACCGTGGCGCGAATCCTCTCACTTGTTGAGTCTGCCGCAGAGCAGAAAGCGAGCGCGGAGCGGATGATTACGAAATTCGCGCGGTATTATACGCCCTCCGTGATCGGTGCGGCGGTGCTGCTTGCGGCGATTCCGCCATTGTTCTTCGGGCAGCCCTTTACCGAGTGGCTGACGCGTGCGCTGACCTTCCTTGTCATCTCCTGCCCCTGCGCATTGGTTATCTCCGTGCCGCTGAGCTTTTTCTCCGGCATGGGCGCGGCTGCAAAGTTAGGCGTCGTGGTCAAAGGCGGCGTTGCGCTGGAGCAGCTTGCGCAGACGAAGGTTATGGTTTTCGACAAGACCGGAACGCTGACGCAGGGAGCATTTTCCGTCCGCAATATCGACTGCGCCCGCGGTACGGAGACGGAGCTTTTGCGTATTGCGGCGCTGTGCGAGCAGTATTCCAATCATCCCGTTGCACAGGCGGTGCGTGATGCCTGCCCGAATCCAACCGGTACGGCGGAGAATATTCAGGAACTTGCCGGCCGCGGCATTACTGCGACGGTGGACGGGAAAAAAGCAGCCGTCGGCAACCGCGCGCTGATGGAATCCCTCGGCATTGTGCCGACGGAACTGAACCGTGTGGGTACGGTGCTGCATGTGGCATATGGCGGAGTCTATCTCGGCGCGATTGTCGTTGCCGATACCCTCCGCGAGAACGCGGCGCAGACGCTGACGGCGCTGCACGATCAGGGAATCAACCGGACGATTATGCTGACAGGCGACAATGCACGCGCGGCAGAATATTACGCCAAGCAGTGCGGCGTCACGGCGTACCGCGCGCAGCTCCTGCCGCAGGATAAGGTAGCGGAGCTGGAGAAGCTGCTGCAAGCGGGGGAAAAGGGCGAGAAGGTCGCCTTTGTCGGAGACGGCGTGAACGACGCGCCGGTTTTGACGGCGGCGGATGTCGGCATCGCGATGGGCGGCGTCGGCTCGGACGCTGCGGTGGAGGCGGCGGATGTCGTGCTTCTGAACGATGATTTTTCAAAGCTGCCGCGCCTGCTGCGGGTAGCGAAGCGCACCTGCCGTATCGCGAAGCAGAATATTGTCTTTGCCCTGGTAGTCAAGGCGGTCTGTATGCTCCTTGGCGCGCTCGGCTACGCGCCGATGTGGCTGGCGATTTTTGCCGATGTCGGTGTAGCGGTTCTCGCGATTCTCAACGCCCTGCGCGCCATGCGGGAAGCGAAAAGAGAATAGAAGAAACAGAGCGGGAGACACTTCCATACGAAGCTGCCTCCCGCTTGCTTTTTCAATTTGAGAAAATAGCTCAAAATGATCCGTATGAAAGCGAATATGGCTGCATACGGGAAAATCCGGTATTCTTTTCAAAATGATGCAAAGCCTACAGTAAAAATACAAAAAGTTGCGATTTGAATTGTGAACAAATTGGGAAAATGTGAGCTACAGTAAGGTTTCCCACTTGTATATTCGAAAAAAATGTGTTATGATGTTGTCGGTGGCGCTGTATCCTAGTCAAAGCGCGCCGGTATCGAAGAAGGGCCTAAAAATCCTTTAAAGGGCATATCGATGAAGTCCCTGGTGCTTGCTTTTTTCGCCCAGATTAGGGTGGGTGCTGGGGGTTAAGGCTTTCGGGCGAGGTGTAATGGCATATACCGACCGACCCGATTTCCGTGGAGACCTGCTATTGTGCGACAGCCGTCCAGTGGCATTCAAAGCGCAACCCGGACTGCGTACGAAACAGGAGTAGAACCTGCAAGGCGGTGCACAGAATCGTGTGCTGTGTGCAGTGTAGCCTGCCTTGCGTGGACATGCGGGGATAGAGGAGCGAAGCGTTTCCGGCCGTGGCCGCGGCTGAGAGCGATATTGCCTCTTGAAACCATGCCTGCAAAAGAGGATAGAACCGACGCGCGATGTTGTGGAAAACACCTAGGCTGACTTTCCCCAAAGGGCAGATAAAGGATTGCAGTGCGGACTAAGTGGCAATCGGGTATCGGAGGCGGCGACGCTCCGACAAGGCTTTAATCGGAAACGACCATGCGGCAACGAATGGCAGCCGAAGGGGAAATCCAACCCGACCTAAGCCGCAAGATTTACTTTATCTGCTGCCACCGTTCTTTTTTCAAATGCGCCCGTTTTCGGGCGAGAACATAGCTGGAGGAATCATTTTTGCATACCAACGATCCCGAACCGCGAAGTAAGAAAAAACAGAAAAAAACCAAGAAACATAGTAATGTCCGTTGGATTGTTACGATCTTTTTTGTAGCGGTCCTGATCTCCTCGGCAATTTCCTTCCTGTCCTCCAGCGTAATGGAGGATGCCGGTATTGTCGAGGCGTTTGTCGTCCTGCTGATTATCGTGCTAATCGGTATTCTCTTTGACATTGTCGGCGTTGCCGTGATGTCTGCGGGAGAAAAGCCGTTTCATTCGATGGCGGCGAAAAAAGTCCCCGGCGCGGCGGAGGCGCTGATGCTTCTGCGCAATGCGGAGAAGGTTTCGAGCTTCTGCAACGATGTCGTGGGCGACATCTGCGGCGTCGTGTCCGGCTCCGCCTCTGCGGTAATCGCAGTGAAGGCACTGACAAGCCTCGGCTCGGACGCGGTGGGGCAGCTCATTATGTCCGCTTTAGTTGCGGGCATCACGATTGCGGGCAAGGCGTTAGGCAAGAATATTGCCATGAGCAAACCAACACAGATTGTCCACCTTGTCGCAAAGCCAATCTACTATATAAAGTCACTCTTCCGCTGCAAGAAAAAGCGGAAAAGAAAGTGACGAATCTGACAGGTTGTGTAACTTTGAGTTTACTGAATCAAATGAATTCCGCGGAGGAGCTCCGCAGCTTAGATACGGGGCAGCTTCAGCTTTTGTGCGATGAAATTCGGCAGTTTTTGGTGCTGAATGTCGCCAAAACAGGCGGTCATCTTGCCTCCAACCTTGGCATCGTGGAGTTGACGGTTGCCATTGAGCGTGTGTTCGACACCTCGAAGGACCGGCTTCTGTTCGACGTCGGGCATCAGTCCTATGTGCATAAGCTCCTGACGGGACGCCGTGATGAATTTGCTACCTTGCGTTCCTTCGGCGGGCTTTCCGGCTTCCCCAAGCCGACGGAGAGCAAAAGCGATGCCTTTGTGGCGGGACACGCCTCCTCCTCCGTCTCAACCGCTCTCGGTATGGCGCGCGCCAGAACCCTGCAAAAGCAGGACTATCATGTCATCGCCCTGATGGGAGACGGCGCAATGACGGGCGGACTTGCCTATGAGGGCTTGAACGACGCGGGGGAGAGCAATGAGCCGCTGATTGTAATCCTCAATGATAACGGAATGTCCATTACGCCCAATGTCGGTGGAATCGCGCGGCATCTCTCCATCCTTCGCACGCGCGCGGGCTATTTCCGTCTAAAAAAAGCCTACCGCACGGTGACGAACGCACTGCCCGGCGGCAAGGCGGTTTATCGCTTTACCCACCGTCTCAAGGAGCGTTGGAAGCAGATGCTCCTCGGCTCGACGCTGTTCGAGGAGATGGGCTTTGAATATTACGGTCCCGTGGACGGGCACGATCTTGCACGGCTGGAATATATGCTGAAGCTGGTCAAGGCTTGTAAAAAGCCCGTGCTGCTCCATGTGATCACGCAAAAGGGCAAGGGCTATGCGCCGGCGGAGATCAATCCGGATGTGTTTCACGGCATCGGCGCCTTTGATCCCGAGAGCGGGAAGCCGCCGTTGTGCGCGCATCTGCCGTCCTTCTCCGAGACCTTCGGCAAAACGCTCTGCGAAATCGCGGAGAAGGAGCCCCGCGTTTGCGCGATTACCGCTGCGATGGTACACGGCACGGGGCTGACGGAGTTTTCTCAAAAATATCCCGAACGCTGCTTTGATGTCGGCATCGCGGAGGGACATGCCGTTTCCATGGCGGGCGGACTTGCCATGCAGGGAATGATCCCGGTCGTCGCCATCTATTCGACCTTTTTGCAGCGGGCATACGATATGCTCTTTCAGGATGTCGCCATGTTAAACCTCCATGTTGTTTTTGCCGTGGATCGCGCCGGCTTGGTCGGCGAGGACGGCGAGACGCATCAGGGCGTGTTCGATATCAACTATCTGCGCTCCGTGCCGCATATGCAAATTCTCTGCCCTGCCAATCAGGCGGAGCTGGAGGTTATGCTCCGGCGGGCAGTTTCGGAGATGGACGGGCCTGTCGCGGTGCGCTATCCCCGAGGCTGCGACGGCGCGTTTACCGCTGTTGCCGAAAAGCCTGTGCTGCGCGAGGGCACGGATATCACGCTGATTGGCTACGGCACGATGATTAATAATGTGTTAGACGCGGCGAAGCTTCTGCAAAAGCAGGGCATCAGCGCCGAGGTGATCAAGCTGCCGAGTGTCAAGCCGATTGACATTGCGACGATTGCTGCCTCCGTCCGCAAAACAAAGCATTTGCTTGTCGCGGAGGACGCGGTCTGCATCGGCTGCGCTGGGAAGGAGATTGCCGCCTTGCTCCGCACGAGCGGCATCGTCGTGCCGACAAGGCTGGTCAACATCGGCGACCGCTTCGTGCAGCACGGCGCGGTCAAAAAGCTGCATGAAATGCTCGGCTTGGATGCAAGCTCCCTTGCGAAAGCCGCACAGGAGGTGCTGCACAGTGAAGCATAAGGAACGGCTGGATGTCCTCCTGACCGAGAAGGGATTGTGCGAGAGCCGCAGCCGCGCGCAGGCGCTCATTATGAGCGGCGAGGTCTATGTGAACGGGCAAAAGTGCGACAAAGCGGGCACACAGATCGACTGCGAGGCGGAGCTTGAGGTGCGGGGAAATGCCTGCCCCTATGTCAGCCGCGGCGGTCTGAAATTGGAAAAAGCATTGCGGGATTTCGGCGTGGATCCCACAGGTTTTGTTTGCAGCGACTCCGGCGCGTCTACCGGCGGCTTTACCGACTGCCTGCTGCAAAAGGGCGCTAAAAAGGTCTTTGCCATTGATGTCGGCTACGGTCAGCTCGCGTGGAGCATCCGCACGGACGAACGGGTCGTGTGCATGGAGCGCACGAATATCCGTTATGTCAAGCCGGAGGATTTGGGTGAGCCGTTGGACTTGTCTGTGGTCGATGTGTCTTTTATCTCTTTGAAAATCGTCCTGCCTGCAATCAAGGCACTGCTCAAGCCGACGGGACAGATCTTGTGCCTTATCAAGCCGCAGTTTGAGGCGGGAAAGGATAAGGTCGGCAAAAAAGGTGTCATCCGCGATCCGGCGGTGCACGCAGAGGTGCTGGAAAGCTTTCTTGCGCTGGCTGCGGAGTTAGAGCTGACCGTCAGAAATCTGACCTATTCCCCCGTGAAGGGGCCGGAAGGAAACATTGAATTTTTGGGGCATCTTTCCATGCTCCCCGATGGCGGTATTACGCCCGATGTGCAGGCGCTGGTCGCCGCCGCTCACGAATCGTTATGAAAAAAGTTGTGATGACCCCGAATCCGTATCGGGACAGAAATTTCAAATTTGCGAATCTCGCGGAAAAGATTCTGCATGACGCGGGGATAGAGACGCGCATCTGCTTGGCGTTTGATGTGGATAAGAGCTTTGAACTGCCGAGCGATGTGGTGCTGCACGATCTGACGCATGAGCTGCAGGATGCCGACCTGCTGATCTGCTTCGGTGGGGACGGAACCATTCTTCACGCGTCGAAGGCGGCGACCCGTGCCGGCGTGCCGATCCTTGGTGTCAATATCGGCACGATGGGTTTCATGGCGGAGCTGGAAAGCGGTGAACTGAAAGCGCTGCGCCGGCTTGCGGAGAATGACTATACGGTCGAAGAACGCATGATGCTCCATGTGAAGGCGGAACGCGACGGTGTGCTGCTGTTGGAGGAGGAGGCGCTCAACGATGCCGTGGTCACCAAGGGCGCGGTCGCGAGAATCGTGCAGGTGGCTGTGAGCTGCGACGATGTGGAGATTATGAATTTCGGCGGCGACGGCGTGATTGTCAGTACGCCGACCGGCTCTACGGCGTATTCCATGTCCGCAGGCGGACCGATTGTCGAGCCGACCGCGCAGAATATCATTATCACGCCGATCTGTGCCCATGACATGCGTACAAAAACCGTTGTCACCTCCGCCCAGCGGGTAATTTCCATCGAAATCGGGCGTATCGGCAGAAAAAGCGCGTTCTTATCCGTGGACGGCGGAAGAGCGCTGCGCCTGAATACAGGTGACCGCCTGACCGTTACGCGTTCAAATTACACAACAAAGCTCGTTCATCTGAGTGAGCGCAGCTTCTTTGAAATTCTGAAAAACAAATTTAAGTAATTTTGGAAGGTGTCATTATGAAATCGAAACGCCAGAAAAAAATCTTGGAGCTGATTTCTGAGAAATCCATTGAAACACAGGAGCAGCTTCTCAACGAGCTTGCCGCATGCGGCTTTCACAGTACGCAGGCAACAATCTCACGCGATATTAAGGAACTTCGTATTATGAAGACCCTCGACGGGCTGGGCGGCTACCGCTATGTCGCTCCCCGCAAGCATGAGGGAGAGCACTTTGACGCGCGGTTCCGCGTGATTTTCCGGGAATGCGTGACGAGCATTGACTATGCGCAGAATCTGATTGTAATTAAGACCATGCCGGGACTCGGCGCTGCGGCAGGCGCGAATATCGACGCGCTGCATATGCCTTCGGTGATCGGCACGCTGTCCGGCGACGATACGACGCTGGTCATTATGCGCGATACGGAGTCTGCGATGGATTTCTGCGACGAGCTCCAAAGAATGTTCGACTGAGAGGCGAAAACCATGCTCCGTCTGCTGCATATTGAGAATATTGCCGTTATTGAGCAGGCGGATATCCTGTTTGAGGACGGCTTCAACGTCTTGACCGGCGAAACGGGCGCGGGCAAGTCCATCGTCATTGACGCGATCTCCGCCATTTTGGGGGAGCGCGCTTACCGCGACATGATCCGTACGGGGAGGAATAAGGCTTCGGTGCGCGCCATCTTTGACCGCGTGCCGAATCTGCCGTGGTTTGCGGAGAACGGCATCCCCTATGAGGAGGAGCTGACCGTCCGCCGGGAGGTATATTTGGACGGAAAAAACGACTGCCGCGTCAACGGCGTGCCGGTTACGGTCGGCGCGCTGAAAAAGCTCGGCAGCCGTTTGATCAATATTCACGGGCAGCATGACTCTGCCGCGCTGTTTGACGAGGCGTCCCATCTGTCTTTCCTGGACAGCTTTGCCTGCAACGAAGCGCTTTTGGAGCAGTACGGCGCGTGCTATCAGACGGTGCAGTCGCTCCGCCGCGAGATCGAGCGGCTTTCCATGGACGAGGGGGAAAAGCTCCGCCGTATGGAGAGCCTGAAATTCCAAATCGACGAGATCACCCGCGCCGCACTGACCGCAGGTGAGGATGAGACGTTGGAGGCGCGGCGCAAGCTTTTGCAGAATGCGGAAAAGCTCTCCGACGGACTGCACGACGCGGCGCTCGGCTTAAACGGCGACGATGAGACCGAGGGCGCGGCGGCGCTATTGGCGGAGGCGGAGCGGGCACTGGCAAAGCTCTCCCGCTATGACGACTCGCTTGCGCAGCTCCACGCGACGGTGTCCGACCTCATGTATCAGGTACAGGACGCGGCGGAGCAGGTGAGCGATAAGATCTATTCGCTGTCCTATTCCGCCGACGAGTTAGAGCGCATCGAGGAACGGCTGGACACCATCCACCGCCTGCGCAGAAAATACGGCGCGACCTGCGAGGATATTTTGGCGTATTGCGAGAAGGCGCAGCGGGAGCTGGAGGAGATCGAATTCGCGGACGACCGCATGGAGCAGCTCAAACGCAAGCTGAAAACGGCAGAGCAGGCGGCGTGGGAGGCGGCAAACGCCCTGCGCGCGGCGAGAAAAACTGCCGCCGAGGCGCTGACCGGACGTATTCTAAAGGAGCTGTCCGATCTCGACATGAAGAAGGTGCAGTTTTCCTGCGTGTTCTCCGAGACGGAGCTGACGCCCTTGGGTGCGGACGCAGTCGCGTTTTATATGTCCGCCAACTTGGGCGAGGCGCTGAAGCCGCTGAGCAAGGTTGCCTCCGGCGGCGAGCTGGCGCGTATCATGCTGGCGCTCAAAAACGTCCTTGCCGAAAGAGACAAGGTGCCGACACTGATCTTTGACGAGGTGGATACCGGTGTCTCCGGCAGAGCCGCGCAACGTGTCGCGGAAAAGCTCCGCGCAGTGTCCAAGAACAAGCAGGTTTTGTGCGTGACGCATCTGCCCCAGCTTGCGGCGCTTGCCGATACGCACTTCCTCATTGAGAAGAACGAGCGCGACGGAAGAACCTTTACCGCCGTGACCCCGCTCGACTTTGAGGGCAGAAAGCGGGAGCTTGCCCGCATCATCGGCGGCACGAGCATTACGGAGACAACTCTTCAAAGCGCGGCAGAAATGCTTGCAGCCACGAACTAACGAAGCAACATCTTAGTGTAAAATAATAATTGGCAAACGAAAAAGGTAGGGCGAAACCGCCCTAC
>JBJFGB010000122.1:0-2589 GCA_051892295.1 Faecousia sp.
CGCATCCGTAACGCTCCTTCGTCGCGAACGGCTGCGCAGTGGTCGTGGCAATCTCCGGCTTCCAAGTCTGTACGCACTTGCTACTTCCTGCACAAGATTGCCACGTCGCTTTGCTCCTCGCAATGACACGGAGAGACTGCCCCATTTGTCATTGCGAGACCAGTGCGCACACTGGTCGTGGCAATCTCAAGCTGTCAGTTAGTGCGCACTCGGTAGTTCCTGCACCGGCGCGCCGGGGTCGTCGCGCCCTACGGTGAGGGTGCGTTCCACATTCGTAGGGCACGACGACTCGGCGTGCCGTCCGCGAAGCGGCAGACGGTACAGACGAACAGGTTTGTACGCAATTGGTAGTTCCTGCATGCGGCTTATGACATGTCCCTGCCCTACAGGGGTTTACGGCCGGTTGACAACGCCGATAAAGAGCGGCAGTCCGTCCTCGCCGGTGATTGCAAATACGAAGGGTCGGTCAAGGACAAAGTCAATCTCCTCCTCCGGCGGCATGCCGGCGCCGTCGCCCATCATCACGGTAAACGCCGCTGCGGTGCAGCCCTCCTCGTCGATGGCAACCCTTGCGCCGTGCGTTGCCTGCGAGAGGTACAGCCCGTCCATGTCTGTCAGCGGCGAGAAGTCCGAAACAGCCGCATTAAATACATCGGTAACACCCAGCGCCTGCAAGCCCTCCGACAAATCAAGCTGCGACGAGACATCGAATTTCACAATCCGCTGATGCACGGTGAGATCCTTGCTGTTCTCCCAATCGCCGTTTGCGAGAATAAAGTCCATAGCCTCCGGATCCGCCAGCAGGTCGTCCACGGTCTTGCCCTCGTCCGGCAGGAGGAACCACATTTTTCCGCCCTCTTCAAAGCGGCGGCAGATTGCACCGAATTGCGTTCCCCAATAATAGGTGTCCGAGCCGCTCTGACACATATACTCGCAGGGAATATCGCCCTCCGCGCCGTAGAAAATACCCTCCTCGGTGGCGTCTTCCCAAAACTCGTCCTGCCATTTCGCGCAGAAATAGACGGTAGAGGCGAGGGCAAACACGGTCTCCGGCGAGAATTCCAACCCGCCGACCTGCTCCTCAAGCAACCCGCCCGTCTGCTCGTTCAGCCAGTCCCGAAACGCCTCGTCATACGCCGAATCGCCCATCTGACCGGAATAGGAGGAGGCAAAATAGTCCCTTGCCAGCCCCTCGAGGGTGTCCTGTGTGTAAGAGATATCCTCGTCCAGCCACAGAGAATTCGCCAAAAGGCTGGTCACTACGCCATCGTCGCGGTAGTTGGCATTCCAAATCGCGCCTACGCGGGTGCGCAGGGTGTCGAGACTGTCCGCGCCCAGCAGAGATAAAATCTGTGCGCGGGAGTCGCCCTCCGTGACCTCCGCCAGCATGGCAAGCGCCATGTAGACATTCAAAGGGGAATAGACGCGGTTCTCCCCGTCCGTACCCGAAAGCAGCTCCGACGTACTGCTGCGGACGAAGTCGGACAGGTCGCCGGCGCTGTAGCTTTCCGCATACGCCCACTGCGCTTTCCGGCTTTCATACCATGCGTCATAGGCTTCATAGAAGTCCTCCTCGTTCTTGCCGCTGATCTCCATCGTCTCGGGGTCGAGATAA
This sequence comes from Faecousia sp., assembly GCA_051892295.1. GTDB lineage: Bacteria > Bacillota > Clostridia > Oscillospirales > Oscillospiraceae > JAZOXB01. The sequence continues at coordinate 1,616 of JBJFGB010000122.1, forward strand.
TCCATGTAGTCCGGATACTGTGCCATCTCGGGGTACTGCGCCTCGGCAATGGCGTAGGCGTTCGCAACCAGCGGGCTGCTCGCGGGATGGAGCAGAATGCCCGCCGTAACCGCCACCACAAGCACCGCCGCGATTGCCCCAAACAGACGAAACCGCTTTTTCCGGCGGAAGGTATGCGTCTCCGCCTCCTGCACAAGGTCGTCATCGACTTGGGTCAGGCTGTCATATAGTTTTTCGCGTTTCATATGGAAACTCCTTTCTTCTCCAAAAAACCGCGCAGCCTTTTGCGGAGGGTCAGCATACGCTGCGCCATTTGGTTCGCCCTGCAGCCGACTGCGGCGGCGAGGGATTTCAGGGAATCGCCGTACCAATACCTGCGCAGAAACAGCGCGCGGTCGTCCGCGTCGAGGCTGCGCAGCCACGCGTTGAGATATTCCGTCAGCTCCGCGCCTTCGAGGGTTTTTTCGGGGCAGTCCGGCGCGGGTACGCAGTCATTCAGCTCCGAAAGCAGCAGCTCCATGCCCTCATACCGCTTCACCGCGCGGTTTTTGCGGTAACGGCTGAGGGAGAGATTGCGGACAATCCTGCCCAAATACGCCCGCAGAGAGACCGGCGCGTCGGGCGGAATATGCGTCCACGCGGCGTGATAGGTGTCGTTGACGCACTCGTCGGCATCCTCCCGCAGAGAGAGAATGTTTTCCGAAATACGACGGCAGTAAGCGCCGTATTTGCAGTCCGTCTCCACAATCGCCTGCTCGTCCCGCCGACAATATAATTCGACAATTCGTGCGTCCTCCACGGCAGCCCCTCCTTTTGTGAAAGATCTTTCTGCTTATATAGACGCAAAAAATCGGAAAAAGTTGGAGCATTTTTTCTCAGAGGGTAAAAAAAAAGAATTGCGGAAGCCATCACAAAAACAGCCGTGCCTGCACCTACAGCATAGCCTCCCATTCTTCTCGTAGGGGCGGCTATCA
>JBJFGB010000123.1:0-10292 GCA_051892295.1 Faecousia sp.
CTGCACTTGCCTCACGCGGTTAACTTAATGACATTGGGACATGTCCCCGCCCTACGATGGTTGGTAATTTCTTGGGAACTCTTTTTGCGGTTGACAATTCGACAAAAAGTTGCTATATATGGTGGTGGAAATTTTACGGAGGGAGATATCCATGAAGCTTCGGCACTGCATTTTTGATTATTCGGTCATTCTGTTTTCCGCGGCGCTGCTTGCGCTGAGCTATCATATCTTTATTTTTCCGAATGAGTTTGCGCCGGCGGGCATCCCCGGTATTGCGACGATTGTACAGCATCTGTTCGGCTTTAAGGTCGGCTACATGACGATCATTGTCAATATCCCGCTGGTGATTATTGTCTATTATTTGGTCGATCACGCCTATGCCATGCGCTCGGCGGCATTTGCGCTGATGATGTCCCTTGCCCTGCTTTTGCTGGACTATGTTGACCTGTCGAGCTTCGTCTACCATACCGCCAACGGCACAAGCACAATCCTCGCCCCGGCAGCGGGCGGCGTAATCAGCGGCTTTTGCTACGGCATCGTGATGCGCCGCAACAGCAGCACGGGCGGCACCGACCTGGTTGCGGCAATTTACCATCATTATTATCCTGAGCGCAATCTGCTCTGGGTGATTTTCGCCATCAACGCGATGGTCGCCGTGCTGTCCTATTTCGTCTATGATTTTAAGATCGAGCCGGTCATTTTGTGCCTGTTTTACTGCTTCCTTTCCAGTAAGGTCAGCGATACAATGCTCAAGGGCTTCAAGGAAGCGGTCAAGTTCGAGATCGTCACCGATGAACCCGAGGCGCTTTCCAAGGCGCTGATGGATTCTCTGGGACATGGCGTAACGGAGCTTCCCGCCGTGGGCGGCTTTACCCACAGCAACAAGACCCTGCTCATCTGCGTGGTCAACAAGCATCAGATTGTGGAGTTCCAGCGGATTATTCAGCAATATCCCGGCTCCTTTGCCTACCTCTCCACCGTCAAGGAGACGCTCGGCAATTTCAGACACGTAAAAGTAAAAAAATAAACCAAAAGCGTCCGGCGTGAGCCGGGCGCTTTTATAATATATTCAGAGCAGCAGAGCGCTTGCGATGCCGAAGTAGACGAGCAGAGAGAGGGCATCTACAATGGTTGTGATGAACGGGCTTGCCATGACCGCCGGGTCGAAGCCGAGCTTCTTTGCCAAAAGCGGCAGGGAGCAGCCGATGATCTTTGCCACCAACACCGTCAGCGCAAGCGTGACGCAGACGACGAAGGCGACCAGCCATGTGACCTCGCTGTTGCCCAGCAGCAGCCGGTCAACCAGCATGATCTTGAGAAAACAGGCTGCGGCAAGCGTCACACCGCACATCACGGCGGTGCGAATCTCCTTCCAGACAACGCGGGGCAGATCGCGGAACTCCACCTCGCCGAGGGAGAGGGCGCGGATGATTGTAACCGAGGACTGCGAGCCGGAGTTGCCGCCCGTGTCCATGAGCATCGGGATGAACGCCGTCAGCACGACCTGCGCGGCAAGGGCGTTTTCAAAGCCGGAGATAATCAGCCCCGTAAAGGTCGCGGAGACCATCAGGAGCATCAGCCAGGGGATACGGTGCTTGAACAGGTCGAATACCGTCGAACGCAGATAGGTCTTGTCCGACGGCGTCATGCCGCCCATGATTTCCATATCCTCGGTGACCTCGTCCTCCATGACGTCCATTGCGTCATCGAAGGTGACGATACCGACCATACGGCTCTCCGCGTCCACCACGGGAAGGGCGAGGAAGTCGTATTTTGAGAACATCCGCGCGACTTCCTCCTGATCGGTGTGAGTATTGACGGAGATGACGTTCGTCTCCATAATCTCCTCAATGGTCGTGTCGTCATCCTGCGCCAAGAGCAGATCCTTGACGGTGACCAGACCGATCAGGGTGCGGTTTTTGGTAACATAGCAAGTATAAATGGTCTCTTTGTCCACGCCCGTGCGGCGGATGCGGAGAATGGATTCCTCCGCCGTCATGTTCGGGCGCAGGGAGACATATTCCGTCGTCATGATCGAGCCGGCGGAATTTTCGGGATAGCGCAGGATCTCGTTGATCTCCTTGCGCATCTGCGGGTCGGCTTGCGACAAAATGCGCCGCACGACATTGGCGGGCATCTCCTCGACGATATCGACCGCGTCGTCAACATACAATTCGTCGAGCACCTCGCGCAGCTCGGAATCCGAGAAGCCGCGGATCAGCAGTTCCTGCGCCTCCGAATCCATCTCGACGAATGCCTCCGCCGCAAGCTCCTTCGGCAGCAGCCGGAACAGCAGCGGCAGACGCTCCTCCTCCATCTCGTCGAACACCGAGGCGATGTCGGCGGGGTTCATCGTTGAGAGGATGTCGCGAATTGTGGCATATTTCTTCTCACTCAAAAGCGCAGTGAGCGTGCTTTCCACAGTGACGTTATGCTCTGCCATCGGTTCTGACCTCCTGTTTCATAGCATTTTGATCAGAGATCGGGAAGTCGGCACGGCAGACCTATTGGACTACGGGGAACAGCGCCAATGTATGCGGCGCAGCCTCGGACTTCGGCCTACCGATGTGCCGCCTGTACTCCCAGCATCCATGACCTGTTCCCTCCTTTAAAATCAATTTGAGCATTTGCCCTATCTTTTATCTTATTCCCGAAAAAGCCGTTTGTCAAGCAAATTTGCCGCAAAAAAGGGGAAAAATGTAAGACAAAAAAAGCAGCTCCGGGGGATCCCTCGGAACTGCTTGGCAAATATCGCGGTTTTGCGCGAGACTGCCACAACCGCAGCGCCCTCTACGCGATGCAGCAGCGTAACGGATGCGGCGTACCTCTCCGCAGGCAGTGTGCGCACCGGTCTCGTAATAACAAAAAGGGGCAGCCTATTATGTCATTGCGAGGAGCGCAGCGACGTGGCAATCTTGTGCAGGAAGTGCCGATACCGTACAAAACTACAGCCGGAGATTGCCACGACCAGTGTGCGCACTGGTCTCGCAATGACAAGTGGGATAGCCTTTCCGTGTCATTGCGAGGGCGAACGCGGTTGCGCAGCCGTTCGCGACGAAGGAGCGTTACGGATGCACGGGTGCAATCCTGTGCAGAAAGTGCCGAGTGGATACAAAACTACAGCTTTAATGCTTCGTGGAGGGAGGCGTTGGGGGTGACGATGACGGTGCGGTAGCGGTCGTAGACGACCATGCCGGGTTTGGCACCGTTGGGCTTTTTCAAAAAACGCACCGGTGTGACATCCACGGGGACATTCTGCCCCTGCCTTGCCTCGGAATAGTATGCCGCCAGCATCGCCGCTTCAGTGATGGTTTGGTCGGGCACCTCCGCGCCCGCTGAGGCAATGATGACATGTGCGCCGTGTATCTTCTGCGCGTGCAGCCAAATGTCGTTCTTCTGCGCGGTTTTGAGCGATAATTGATCATTTTGACGGTTGTTCCTTCCGACATAGATTGGGAAGCCGTCCGAGGAGCAGAAACCCATCGGTTTCGCAGACGCTTGCTTCATCTGCTTACCCGCTTTGCCGTTTTTGCGGCGGTCTACGGCGCGGAGATAGCCGCCGTCCTCCAATTCCGCTCGTATTTCGCTCAAATCCCGCTCATTCTCCGCACGCGACAGCTCCTCTAACACGCCTGCAAGGTAATTGACCTCAATCTCACCCTGCGCAATCTGCTCGGTGAGAATCTTCTCGGCGTGCTTTGCCTTGGCGTAGTCCTTATAAAATCTCGCGGCGTTCTGCTGCGGAGAGAGGTTCGGCTTGAGCGGGATTTCAATTTCCTGCATCTCCGCGTCGTAGAAATCCACCGCCCGGAGCAGCGTCTGTCCGCGTGCAATCAGGTGGAGATTTGCCGTGACGATGTCACCCATGCGGCGCAGTGTCTCCCGGTCGAGGGTCGCCTCGCGCTCCTGCCGCTGGATCTCAAGCTTGCGCAGGGCGCGCTCATACAGCGTTGTGACTGCCTTGCGGAGGGTCTGCGACTTCTGCCGGATGCGGTCGGCGCGGTCCGTCTCGGTATAAAACGCGTCCAGCAGGGCAGAAAAGCTCGGCAGCTCCCGCAGCAGCATATAATCGCCGTACTGCGCAATCGGGCGGTAGGCGAAATCGGAGGGCTTGTCCTCCCCCTCGCGCAGGAGCAGATAGGGCTTCGGCGCAGCCTGCATGGAAAGCTCCTGCGCCAAAAACGCCGCCGCTTGCGGTCGGTCGAGGGTTAAAATGTCCGTGTCTGTCTCGCCGCTCAGGCGGTAGGTCAGCTCCCGCGCAATCAAGGGGGATAGCCCGGCAAAGGTGTCGATCAGCCATTTATCCAGCCGTTTCGGGCTGTCCTCCGCCTGCAAAAGCGCGAAAAGCTCTGCCTCTCCCGTTTCCTGCGGAATGCGCTTGTTCTGCTTGGGCGGCTCGTGGTAGAACAGCCCGGGCAGCACCTGCCGCGTCTCGGACATCTCAAAATCCACGCGCCGCAGGCAGTCAAGAATGCGCCCGTCCGCGCCCGTCAGGATGAGATTGGAATTGCGCCCCATCAGCTCCAAGATCAACGTCTTGCGGCAGGGGACACCCATCTCGTCCGTGCAGTCAAAGGCAATGGTGACCGCGCGTTCGGCGGTGGGCTGCGTGATTTCCGCGATGCGTCCGCCGGACAGGTGCTTGCGCAGAAGCATACAGAACATCGGCGGCTGCGCGGGATTGTCAAAGCTCGCCTGCGTCAGATGAATGCGCGGGCGGTTGACGTTCGCCGAGAGCAGCAGCCTTTCGCGGCCGCGAAAAAGCAGAAGCACGGTGTCGCGGGAGGGCTGCTGAATCTTATCAATGCGCGCGCCGAGCAGGATCGGCTTCAGTTCCTGTACGACGGCGGTCAAAAAGTAAGCGTCAAAGGGCATAGTCTTCCTCCGAGGCGGCGGCGAACAGGGCTTCCACACGCGCCTGCCTGCCGAGCAAAAAGAGCGCGCCGAAGAGCGTCTCGAGTCCCGTCGCCTTTGCGTATTGCGCGGGTGTCGCGTTTTTGGGGATTGCGTGGGTATGGCTGTTCTTTCCGCGCCGGTAAAACGCAGTTTCCTCCTCCGTGAGCAGGGGAGCAATGCGCTCGGCAAGCACTGCCTGTGCCGGTGCGCAGACGCGGGCAATGGTATCGTGATGCAGACGCCCGTTGGTTGTGCCGCCGCCGAGGCACAGCTTTGTGCGCACAAGCAGCTCAAACACCGCGTCGCCGATGTGCGCAAGGGCGAGGGCGGACATAGCGTTCACCTGCGCGGGTGTCATTTCCGGGTGAAATAAATCCTTCATTCCGCGATCAGACGGTATGCGCCGTACATACCGGCATCGTTGCCGAGGGCGGCGAGGGAGAATTCCGTCCCCTCGCAGGCGTGGAACATATGCTTTTCAAAGTGCCGCTTCGCGCCCTCCAACAGGTAAGCTCCCGCCTTGGATACGCCTCCGCCGAGAATGACGCGCTCAGGGTCGCAGACGCAGCACGCCGAGGCAAGCGCCTCACCGAGATAGTCGAAGACCAATTCGAGCGTCTCAACGGCAAGGGTATCGCCTGCCTTTGCCGCGTCGAACACATCCTTGCAGGTCAGCGTTTCCAAGCTGCGCAGGGTGGAGGGCGTTTCGTCCTTGGCAAGACGCTCCTTTGTCATGCGGACGATGCCCGTCGCGGAGGCGTAGCGCTCGATACAGCCGCGTTTGCCGCAGGTGCAGAGCTGCTTGTCAGGTGCGCTGACGGTAATATGCCCGATCTCGCCGCCGACACCGTGGGCGCCGACGAGAATTTTTCCGTTCAAAATCACGCCGCCGCCGACACCTGTGCCGAGGGTGACGAACATGGAGGAACGGCTGCCTGCGCCGCCGCCCTTCCACGCCTCGCCGAGGGCAGCGCAGTTGGCGTCGTTGCCGCCCTTGACCCGCAGACCCGTCAGCGCGCCGAGGGTGTCGTGCAGGTTGAACACGCCCCAGTTGAGGTTGACGCAGCGGTTGATCACGCCTTCGTCGTTGATGGGGCCCGGCACGCCGACACCGACGCCAGTCACATCGGTTTTTGCAATGCCCTTTTCCGCAAGGACCGTCTCAATTGCCGCGGCGATGTCGGGCAGAATTCGTTCGCCGCCGTTTTCCGTATGGGTTGGGATCTCCCGCTTGTCCAGCAGCGCACCCGTCTCGTCAAACAGACCGAGCTTGACGGTCGTGCCGCCGACATCTACACCGAAACCGTATTTCATAAAAAGCACATCCTTTCTGTTTCTGCTGCCATTATACACAATTGCAAAGAGGATTTCTACCTAAACTTTTTTGAATATTGTATTGAGTTTTTCTCTGTTTTGATGTACCATAGTAAAAAAGCAAATCTTACCGGAAGGAGACTTCACAGATGATTAAACTGGATATTTCCAACGTATGGGGCGATTTGTCCCTGCCCGATCTGCTTGCCACGGAGCAGGAGGTATTTAACGCGCATAAGCTCCTCACTGACGGCAAGGGCCCCGGCAATGACTTCCTCGGCTGGCTGAACCTGCCGACCTTCGAGGAGACGGATGAGATGCGCCGTATCCGCCGCGCGGCGGAGCGGATTCGCTCGGATTCCGAGGTGTTCGTCGTCGTGGGCATCGGCGGCTCTTATTTAGGGCCGCGTGCTGCCATTGAGCTGGTAAAGGGGCAGAATCATAACCTCGGCGGCAAGGATCCGCAGGTGTTCTTCGCGGGCAACAACCTCTCCACCCGCGCATGGCAGGAGCTGTGCGCCCTGCTGGAGGGCAAGGATTTCTCCATCAATATCATTTCCAAGTCCGGCACGACGACCGAGCCTGCCATCGCGACCCGCGCGCTGCGGTGGATGCTTGAGCGGAAGTACGGCGCGGAGAAGGCAAAAAAGCGTATCTATGTCACCACCGATCCCAACAAGGGCGCGCTGCGTCAGATGGCGACGGAGGAGGGCTACGAGACCTTCGTCATTCCGCCCAATGTCGGCGGACGCTACAGCGTGCTGACGGCGGTCGGCCTGCTGCCGATGGCGGTTGCGGGCATCAGTCCCGTGGATGTCATGCTCGGTGCGGCGCGCGCAAGAAAAGAGCTGGATGTCCGTTCGTTTGAGAATCCCGCCTGGCAGTATGCCGCCATCCGCAACCTGCTCTACCGCAAGGGCAAGTCCATCGAGATGCTGTGCTGCTATGAGCCGAGCTTCCGCTATTTCGCGGGCTGGTGGCAACAGCTCTTCGGCGAGAGCGAGGGCAAGGACGGCAAGGGCATCTTCCCCGCCACGGCGGAATTCACCGCAGACCTGCACTCCCTCGGGCAGATGATCCAGCAGGGCGAGCGCAACCTGTTTGAGACGGTCGTCCGCTTCACTCCGCCGCGCAAGAAGACCTCCATCGAGGTGGATTGGAAGAACCTCGACGGTCTGAACTACTTAGAGGGCAAGACGCTTGATTTTGTGGAGGAGCAGGCGTTCCAAGGCACATTGAGCGCCCATGTGGACGGCGGCGTTCCCGTTATGGTGCTGCAAGCCGATGAGGTGGATGCGGATACCCTCGGCGAGCTGTTCTATTTCTTCGAGCTGGCCTGCGGCATCTCGGCATATATGCTCGGCGTGAACCCCTTCAACCAGCCCGGCGTGGAGTTCTATAAGAGAAATATGTTCAAGCTCCTCGGCAAGCCGGGATATTGATGGAAAGCAAAGAACGGCGGTCTTGAGGACGCGAATGTAAATGCCTACATGAGATTGCCACGACCAGTGTGCGCACCGGTCTCGCAATGACAGATTAGGGTAGCCTTTCCGTGTCATTGCGAGGAGCGCAGCGACGTGGCAATCTCGTGGGGGAAGTACCGAGTGGGTACAAATCTACAGCCTGAGATTGCCACGACCAGTGTGCGCACTGGTCTCGCAATGACAAGGAGGGTAGTTTTCCTGTGTCATTGCGCGGAGCGGCGGATATGGATATTTTGTTAAAATTTCCCGCATGCTTGCAAAAACGGAAAAAACTTGATACAATAGAATTACCAATACAAAGGAGGAATTTCCTATGGTTAAGTTAATTATGGGACTGAAAGGTTCCGGCAAAACCAAACAGTTGATTCAAGACATCAACGAATCCGTGAAGAATGAAACCGGCAGCATGGTCTGCATCGAAAAGGGCACCAAACTGCGTTATGATATTGACATCCGCGTTCGCCTGATTGACTATCAGGAGTACATGATGGGCTCGCTGACCTTCCTGAAGGGCTTCATCAGCGGTCTGCACGCGGGTAATTTTGACATCAGCCACATTTTTATTGACAGCTTCTATAAGCTTGTGGAGAATGCCACCGTCGCCGAGGTTGAGGACTTCGTGCTGTGGTGCGACAAATTCGGCAAGGCAAATGATCTCTCCTTCACCATCGTCGTCTCCGAAGATCCCGCCAAGGCGACTGAGGCGATCAAGGCGTATCTGTAATAAGTTGCATATGCATATAAATGATTCCACACAAAACGCTTTTCACGTTTTGTGTGGAATTTTTTGCTTTGATTGAGGTTGTGAAGAAAGGAAAAAAGGTGGATCCTGTTCGCAGGATACAAAGACCATGCGCAATGTGGGTATGCAAGCAGAGAACCGGATATTGTCACACAGGTGCGCCGTCGGCTTATCCGCAGATATTTCCACGGCATCGGCGCCCGCATACCCGAGGCTCCCTAATCTCTGTCATTATCATACCATGGCTTTCCAGCGAAGTTGTGAACGGATTTTGAAAATTATGAGAAAACGATTTGAAGAAACGCGTCCATGGGGTGCCGACCGCTACTGCCGGCTCTGCACGCACCGAGACAGCAAAGCGGCAAGCAATTCCTTTTCTTCTTCCGAAAGCGCGGACAGCAATGTAGCGCTGTCTGCGTCACAACCGGCGCTGTGATGCAGATAGTGACCGCATTTTCGCAGCAGTCGGAGCACCCGCTCCTCCGTTGTCCTTGGAGAAGGTTCTGTCGGTGCTGTGCCGAAGTACTCCATTCCCTTTGCGCATTGCAGATACTCCTGTGGGCAATGATTCTCGCAGCAGGGACAATTTGTTTCCTTTTGTGTCATAATTTTTGCTCCTTTCTGATTCGTACGGTTGGGTGAGAAGGTCTGTGTTTTGCTGCCCCCTCGATGGGGTCGGATCTGAGTGCTTGATAGGTGTGAACGATAACGACTGCGGAGAGAAGGAAGGTAAGCGCATCCGATACCGGCATGGAATACAGCACGCCGTCCAGTCCGAAGAAGAGCGGCAGCAGCAGCGCAAAGCCGACACCGAACACGACCTCACGCACCATGGACAAGACGGTGGAGGTCAATGCCTTGCCGAGGGACTGCAAATAGATAAAGGTTGCCTTATTCACCGTGGCAAAGACCATCATGCACAGGTAAATGCGGAAGCACTTGATTGCGTAATCGGTGTAATAGACGCTTTCGTTTGCGGCACCGAAAATACCGATGAGCTGACGCGGGAACAACTCTACGATAAACAGCGCAACCGCGCCCACCACAGCCTCCGCGATCAGCAGGCGCGTGAAGAGGCTTCTTGCACGATCCTTGCGATTCGCGCCGATGTTATATCCGACAATCGGGATGCAGCCTGCAGCCATACCGACCGCGATGGAGATTACAATCTGGAAGAATTTCATCACGATGCCGACCACCGCCATCGGGATCTGCGAATATGCCTCCTGTGAGAAAATCTCATCCAGCGCGCCGTACTTGCGGATCATGTTGTTGATTGCAGCCATTGCCGCCACCAGCGAAATCTGCGAGAGGAAGCTGCAAATGCCCAGCGGCAGGTACCTTGCGGCAAGCTTGCCGTGGATGCGGAAGCTGCTTTTTTCCAGCTTGACCGCCTTCATATGGAACAGATACCAGATTGCCAGCATCGCTGTCACAATCTGCCCGAGAATCGTCGCGACTGCTGCGCCCATCATGCCCCAGCGGAACACGAAGATGAAGATCGGGTCCAGCACGATGTTGACCGCAGCGCCCGCCAGCGTGGATACCATCGCGAATTTGGGGCTGCCGTCCGAGCGGATGATCGGATTCATCGCCTGCCCGAACATATAGAAGGGGACACCGAGGGTGATCCAGAAGAAATATTCCTTTGCGCAGCGGAAGGTCTCCTCGTTGACCCGTCCGCCGAACATGGTCAGAATGCCTTCCTGAAAAATCAGGTAGACCGCGGTCAGAATGACGCTGCTAATCACGCAGATCAGGACAGCACTGCCGATGCTCTTATGTGCGTCGTCCTTCTTATTTGCGCCGAGGCTGATGCTGACAAAGGCGCAGCAGCCGTCGCCGATCATGACGGC
>JBJFGB010000124.1:0-2579 GCA_051892295.1 Faecousia sp.
CATGGCGGGACTATTTCTGTCCACAATCGCGCGCAGGGAGGAGCATGTTTTCGTGTTACACTGCCCCAGGAAATTCCCCCTGAACTTGAAGATTTTCATGAGGATATGTGACGAACGTACTGATTGTTGAAGATGAACAGGCCATTCGCCGCTTTCTACGCACCGCGCTGGAGGCCGATGGGCTACGTGTATTTGAAGCGGAAACGCTGCAACGTGGTCTGCTGGAAGCCGCCACGCGAAAACCCGATCTCATCATTCTCGATCTCGGCCTGCCAGACGGCGACGGCATTGATTTTATTCGCGACCTGCGACAATGGAGCGCAATCCCGGTAATTGTGCTTTCAGCCCGCAGCGAAGAGAGCGATAAAATCGCCGCGCTGGATGCCGGCGCCGATGACTATCTCAGTAAACCCTTCGGTATTGGCGAGCTACAGGCGCGATTGCGCGTGGCATTGCGTCGCCACGCCAGCGGCGCGTCTCCCGAACCGGTGGTGCATTTTTCCAACGTAAAAGTGGATATCGCCGCCCGCCTCGTACACCGTGGTGACGAGGAAATCCATCTGACGCCGATTGAGTTTCGCCTGTTAGCGGTACTGCTGAATAATGCCGGGAAGGTACTGACGCAACGCCAGCTGTTGAACCAGGTCTGGGGGCCGAACGCCGTTGAGCACAGCCATTATCTGCGAATTTATATGGGACACCTGCGCCAGAAACTGGAGCGGGACCCGGCTCGTCCACGTCATTTTCTGACCGAAACCGGGATTGGCTATCGCTTTATGCCGTAAGTCTAGTCGAATAAAAAAGCCGGATCAGCATACATGCTATCCGGCTTTTTTATTCATGCCGGATGGTGACGCTAGCGTCTTATCCGGCCTGGGGTTTACGCGTTTTTCAACACTTCGCTGACGATCTCAACCGCTTCTTTTTCGATCTGTTTGCGGTGTTCTTCGCCGAGGAAGCTTTCGCAATAGATCTTGTAAGCGTCTTCTGTGCCTGACGGACGCGCGGCAAACCAGCCGTTGTCAGTCATCACTTTCAGACCGCCGATAGAAGCACCGTTGCCCGGTGCCGCCGTCAGGCGCGCGGTGATCGGGTCGCCTGCCAGGGTGCTGGCGCTCACCATTTCCGGAGACAGCTTAGACAGCGCCGCTTTTTGTGCGGAAGTCGCAGCTGCCTGCAAACGGTTGTAGCTCGGCGCACCAAAGCGTTTTGCCAGTTCGTTGTAGTGTTCCTGCGGGTTCTTACCGGTGACAGCGGTGATTTCCGCCGCCAGCAGACACATGATGATGCCGTCTTTGTCGGTGGACCACGGCGTGCCGTCGAAACGCAGGAAGGAAGCCCCTGCGCTCTCTTCGCCGCCAAAGCCGAAGCTGCCGTCGAACAGACCATCAACAAACCATTTGAAACCTACCGGGACTTCTACCAGCTTACGGCCCAAGGCGTTGACCACACGGTCGATCATCGCAGAAGAAACCAGCGTTTTACCGACAGCAACATCTTTGCCCCACTGCGGACGATGCTGGAACAGGTAGTTGATCGCCACCGCCAGGTAGTGGTTCGGGTTCATCAGCCCCGCCGGGGTGACGATACCGTGACGGTCATAGTCCGGATCGTTGGCAAAGGCCAGATCGAACTTGTCACGCAGCGCCAGCAGACCCGCCATCGCGCACTCGGAGGAGCAGTCCATACGGATTGCGCCGTCTTTATCGAGATGCATAAAGCGGAAAGTCTGATCAACGTGGTCGTTAACGATAGTCAGGTTCAGGTTGTAGTGCTTCGCAATACGCTTCCAGTATTCGATACCGGAACCGCCCAACGGATCGACACCAAGCGTCAGACCCGCTTTCTGGATCGCCGCCATGTCGACGATATCCGCCAGTCCTTCCACAAACGGCTGAACCAGGTCCTGCTCTTTCACATGACCCGATGCCAGCGCCGCGTCCAGCGACATACGCTTCACGCCTTGCAGACCGTCAGCCAGCAACGCGTTAGCCCTGTCTTCCACCACTTTGGTGACGTTGGTATCTGCCGGACCACCGTTTGGCGGGTTGTATTTAATGCCACCATCTTCCGGCGGGTTGTGGGACGGCGTGATCACAATGCCATCAGCCAGCGGGCCGCCTTTTTTGTTGTGGACCAGGATGGCATTCGACACGGCAGGGGTTGGCGTAAAGCCGTTGTTTTCCTGCACGATGACATCAACGCCATTCGCCGCCAGCACTTCCAGCACAGAGATAAAAGCCGGTTCAGACAGCGCGTGGGTATCCTTGCCCACAAAGCACGGGCCAGTAATCCCGTTTTTCGCACGTTCTTCAGCAATCGCCTGGGCGATAGCCAGAATATGCGGCTCGTTAAAGCTATGACGACCTGCACTGCCGCGATGCCCGGACGTACCGAACTTGACGGCGTGCTCAGCGTTCCCTGCCGTTGGTTTCAGTACATAGTACTGTGCCGTCAGTTGGGCGACGTTAATCAAATCACTCTGTTGCGCAGGTTGACCTGCACGGTTGTGGATTGCCATTGCCTGGTCCTTCTAATGCAAGGATTAAATTGTTCCGCAAACCTTTTCAATCAATTCC
>JBJFGB010000125.1:0-2571 GCA_051892295.1 Faecousia sp.
CGCCTCATTATTGGGAAGGCTGATGGGCGTGAAGGACATGTTCTCTTCCAGAATGGCCACCTTGCCGCCGTTGGAAGAGCCGCCGTAGGTCGCGTTCCAGTTGTCGCGCAGGCGCTTGGGATCGCGTACCGTATTGGGATGCGTCAGCACACCGCTGGGGCGCGCACCGTTTTTGAAGAAGGTGCTGCCGTACTCCTCGGCGGCGATGCCCAGACCGATGGCGTTCTTTTCCAGCGCGATGGGGCTGTAGCCCATGATGCCGTCAAAGCCCAGTCCCGGAATGTGCAGCACATCCGAGGGCTTCAGCGTGACCGCATTGCCCTCCGTGGTCGTGTAGGTGTAGATCAGCGCACCAGTTTTGCTGTCCCGGTCAACCTCCATGCGGTCAGGGAGCAGCGGGTACAGGCCGGCAATGTGGTTCTTGCCCGTGCGGATGATCTGGCAGTAGGAATTGCCCCACAGCAGCAGATGGCTGAGCATGACCTCGCGCAGGACGAAGGAGGTCATTTCGGGGTTCGGCTCATCGTGGAGGATTCGGTACAGCGGATGATCTGTTGCCTTCTGACTGCCGGTTTCGGTCTCCTCATAGACCGCCAGCGGTAGGGACGCGATGGTTTCCGCGATGACGCGCACACAGGCATAAACCGTGGACATCTGCACGGCGTTCTTGGGATTGACCGATTTGCCTGCGTTGCTGGAGCCGAAGAAGAAGGTCGGCGCGGCGGAGATGGCGTTGCGGGGCTTGTCCCGGGAATGGAACAGGCCGACAAAGGGGTTTTTCAAAGAAATTCCTCCTTGCGCAATGCATTTTGTATTGCGAATTGCAATATACTATGGTAAGATAGAAGTGAAAGGAGCAGCTATGTACGAGTATTTTGAATTCGATCTGGAGAATGCCTCCTTTGAATGGGACGAGGAAAAGGAGCGCATCAACTTCCGAAAACACGGTATTCACTTTAGGACAGCGGCAAAGGTTTTCCTCGATCCCTACAAGCTCATTCGTGAAGATGAGGAGCATCCGCAGGAGGTGCGGTATGACATCCTTGGCAAAGTGGGCAAAGTATTGTTTGTCGTCTGCGCATTCCGCGAAGGCAATGTCGTTCGACTGATTTCAGCAAGACTGGCTACGGTGCCGGAGAAAGAGAGGTATGAGCATGGTGAAGATGAGTATTAAGGATCTGGACAGAACGCTCTCGAGCGAAGAGAGGCAGGAGCTCGAAGCTGCCGAACAGATGCATCCTGTATTCGATGCGGACAGCCCGGAAATGACAGCCGAAATGCTGCAGCAATTCAAGCGGATGAGCCGGGAGGATCGCAATAAGCAGACCGTGTCGCTCCGGCTGTCGCCAAGGACGCTGAAGATCGCCAAGTCCTACGGCAAGGGATACACTTCTTTTCTAAGCCGTCTGCTGGATGAAGCGATTCAGAATGAGGAACTCGTCCGCAAGTGCATCTGATGTTTCTGATTACAACCCTGTTCCCGTTTTTCGATTATGGCAGTCCTTGCAAAGGGGCTGCCAGTTGCTTTCATCCCAGAACAGCTTCCTATCGCCTCGATGTGGGATGATATGGTCGACCACCGTTGCGGGAGTCAGCTTGCCATTTTTCCTGCACTCCGCGCACAGCGGATGCTTCTGCAGGAAGGCCGTTCTTGCTTTCCGCCATCGGGCGTCGTACCCCCTTGCATCCGCGCCGCCGCGCACACGGTCGGTGCTGTACTGCCGGTGTTCCCGGCAATACACGCCGCTGTCGCAGAGGTTGGGGCATCCGGGAAACCGGCAGGGCCGTCTGGGCGTTCTCGGCATGTCGTTCACCTCACCAGTCCAGCGTCAGCATATCGCGCACGTCGTAGATGCTGCCGCCGCTCAGATTCTTCAGCGCCCGGTCAAGCCCCATCACCAGCGCCACCGCGCCGTCCACCTTCTCGGTGGATTTTTCTTTGTCCAGCTTGATGTTTCCGGCAGGATCGGTGCGCACATAGGCGTTGTCCATGTTCCAGCGCAGGATGGGATGACCGCCGTGGGCGATCTTCTGCTCCAGCACCAGCCGCATCAGCTCCTTGGTCGGCGGGGACATGTCCTTGAACCCCTGGCCGAAGGGCACCATGGTAAAGCCGTCATCCTGCAGGGTCTGCACCATCATGCTGGCATTCCAGCGGTCATAGGCAATCTCGCGGATGTTGTAGCGTTCTGCCAGCCGGCAGATGAACTGCTCAATGAAGCCGTAATGCACCACATTGCCCTCGGTGGTGATGAGGTGCTTCTGCCTTTCCCACACGTCGTACATGACATGGTCCCGCCGGACGCGCAGCGGCAGGGTTTCCTCCGGCAGCCAGAAGAACGGCAGCACGGTGTACACACCATCCTCATCTACAGGCGGGAACACCAGCACCAATGTTGTCAGGTCAGTGGTGGAGGAAAGGTCAAGCCCGGCGTAGCAGGCGCGGCCTTCCAGCGCATACGGATCGACCATTCCCGCGCAGGCATCCCACTTGTCCATGGGCATCCAGCGCACGGACTGCTTCACCCACTGATTGAGACGCAGCTGGCGGAACATGTTCTCATCCGCCGG
>JBJFGB010000126.1:0-2571 GCA_051892295.1 Faecousia sp.
GGTTCGGTATCCTACACAAGCTGTGGAGGTGAGTATCGGGGCAGTCCCCGTCTGTCTATTTGCAGCGCCAAGCTTCCTTATTCCGCGCGGAAACTCATGCCATGCTCTGCTGCATAGCTTTCCACATAGCTGCCCGCTGCGCTGACCAGTGTGACATCTTCGCAGCCCAGAAACGCCTCCTCATGCAGGTAGGAAACCGTAGCAGGCAGGTGCAGCTCCTTCAGCGCCAGACACTCTGCAAACACGCCATACTCCGGAATCTCCTCAAGCTTTTCTCCAAGGCACACTGTATGCAGCGCAGGGCAGTTGGTAAAAGAGTAGTTGGATAAGGAAACCACGCCCTCGCAAATGACGACCTCGATCACTTTATTGTTTACAAAGCCGCCTTGCAGGTCTGTGATCGTATCCGGCAGCCACACGCCCCGAACCGGTGAAGCATTGGCAAACGCATACTGATACAATGCCGTCACAGGCAAGCCATCGATTTCCTCCGGAATGACCACAATGGGATCCGTCCCCAGATAATGTACAATCTCAATCCCACCGTTTTCTGTTTCGTACTCAAAGTCTGCCGCGGGAGTCACCGGGTAGCTGCGCACCAATTCTTCCGTAATCGGCGCGTCGGGGTTCACGTTTACGTCCTCATTGGGTTGCTGTTCCTGACCCTTCTCTCCATTTGCGGACGTACCCGGAACGGGATTCCCCGGTTCTGCCGGTTCGTTTCCACAGCCCGCCAACATGGCAAGCATCAATACTGCAAGTACCCAGCAAAGTAATTTTTTCATGTTTTAGAACCTCTCTTTCTTTTTACGATGGTAGACCGATTCTGCTGCGGGTATTCTCGTCGCTCCGCGTCTCTTCCTCCTCTCCTTTTTTGTGGAATGGGGCAGTTTGCTGCTCCGGCACGGGGAAGCGGACAATGACCTCCGTCCCCTGCCCGAGCTGAGAGACAAATTCCAGCTCCGCGCCGTGAAGCCTGACGATTTCGCTGCAAAGATACAGCCCAAGCCCTACGCCGCCTTCCTCTCTGGTTCTGCTCTTGTCCACGCGGTAGAACGGCTCGGTAATGCGTTCCAGCTGCTCCGGCGCCATGCCTCTCCCGTTGTCCTTAACCCGCAGCGTCGGCACATCCTCCTCCATGCGGAAGGACAAAAGGATCTGCCCGCCCGTTTCGCAGGCGCGGATTGCGTTTTCGGTAAAATTGATCACAAGGCTCTGCAGCAGCGCCCAGTTGCCATAAACCTTCGCTTCCGTCGGCACAGCGCTGATTGCAAGCCGTTTCTTTTTCCCCTTTTCCGCCAGTGTCTGCATCGCACCCTCCAGCAGTTCCGCGCAGGAGAGTGTTTCCATCTCCGTCTCATTGTTGCGCAGCACCGTCATCCGGAACAGCTCCGTGGACATCAGATTCAGGCGCTTGCTCTCGCGCATGATGTATTGCAGATAGCGCAGGCGATCCTCCTCGTTGACCGCAACACGCATCATGAACTCGCTGTAGCCGTAGATATTGGTCAGCGGCGTACGAAGCTCATGGGTAAAGTTATCCAGGAATTGCTGTTTCTTTCGGTTCTCCTCCTGCAACTGTAGGATATGACCGCGAATTTTCTCCGTCATATGGTTGAAGTTCTTGGTGAGCAGGGCAAGCTCGTCTTTGCCGCGGAAGGGCACCTGCACCGAATACTCTCCGGCAGCCACCTGATCGGCAGCCTTTGCCAGCCGGGACAGCGGACTGGTCAGGCGATTGACGATGAGCAGAAGCAGAAGCGCCAGCACAAGGGAGACGCCCAAGCTGACCCAGCAAAACAGTCTCATCAGGGAATCCCATGTCTCCTCCATGTCGGAAATATCCCGCACATAGGTCAGGCTGTAGTCCTCAAAGCTTGGGATCTCCCCGGAGGCGCAGACGAAAACATGCTCTGCCGCCTCCGTAATATAGACAAGACTGTTTTCCGCCGCAGCAATATTGACGGGCAGCGTGTCGCCGGCATACACTGCTTCCCCGTTATGGAACAGACGCAGGTAGACCCCGTCCGTCCCGTAATAGCTGTCGTATGCCAGCATGAGCTGCGAGACCGTGTCTGTCGAAAGCCGCTCGTTCTCCTCCATCACAAGGAAGTCTCTGGACAGCGCCACGGAAACCGCATATTGCTCCGAAGCGGTACGGTTCTTCTCGCTCTGTAAATGGTTGTTGTAGGTAACACGATACAGGATATAGATACATCCGTTGAGCAGCAGCAGAAACAGCAGCAGCACAGGGATAAAAACCTTCTGCCAAAACTTCATCGTTTTCCCCCCTCCGTTGTGGGCTAAGAACTAAGTGAACAATCTCGGTGTGCTCCGTCCCTTATAGCGTTGGGGCATGTCCTAAGCCGCGTGTAGGAACCGCCAAGTGCGTAACAATTTGTTTGTCTGTACCGTCTGCCGCTTACGCGGTCGGCACGCCCAGTGGTCGTGCCCTACGAGGATAGAACGCAGCTTCGCCGTAGCTGCGGACGACTCTGTCCGCAGGTGCAGGAACTACCAAGTACATACAAACTTGTTCATGCCTACTGTCTGCCGCTTCGCGGTCGGCGG
>JBJFGB010000127.1:0-42177 GCA_051892295.1 Faecousia sp.
ACGGATGCGGCGTACCCCTTGCGGGTAGTGTGCGCACTGGTCTCGCAATGACAAAGAGGGTGGCTTTCCCGTGTCATTGCGAGGAGCGCAGCGACGCGGCAATCTCGTGCAGGAACTACCGAGTGCGTACAAATTTGTTCGTTTGTACTGTCTGCCGCTTCGCGGTCTTAGGGGACATGTCCCAGCCCTACATTGGCTGTTTCGTTTATTGCGGAGCATACCCGCGTGTGGATTGCAACCCTCAGCGCTCTTCGAGTTTGCCGTCTTGGATGCGGCAGATGACGTCGGCGCGATCCATGACGCTTAAATCGTGCGTTACCACAATGACGCAGCGGTTTTCCTGATGCGCCAGCTCCGCCAAAAGGTCGATGATGATATCGCTGTTTTCGCTGTCCAAGTTTCCCGTCGGCTCGTCCGCCAGCAACAGACGGCGATCCATCGTCAGCCCCCGGGCGATTGCGACGCGCTGTTGCTCGCCGCCGCTGATGTGCGAGGGATAGCGGTCGAGCAGCGTCTTCGGCAGGGACACCCGCTCCGCCAAGCGCAGCGCCTCCTGCTTTGCCTCTTGCTTCGGCACATGACAAAGCTCCATCGGATACATGATATTCTCCAGCGCGGTGAGCAGGGGAAAGAGTGCGAAATCCTGATAGATGACCGACACCTTTTTCCTGCGGTATTCATCCAAATTCATTTCCGCCGTAGAGACACCCTCAAAACGCACCTCGCCGCTGTCCGGCAGATCCAGCCCCGCCATCAGGGAGAGCAGCGTGCTTTTACCGGCACCCGACTTGCCGACCAGCGCATAAAACTTCCCGCAGGCAAAGGCATAGCGCATCCCGTTTAAAACTGCCCGCTGTGTCTTGTCCGTATTGTAGCGGTAGCGGACGTCGTTCAACTCTAAAATCGCCATAGTTTGACGCTCCCTTCCGATATTACGATTCGCTTTCTTTTCTCTGCCGCAGGATCCTGCCGCGGCTGCCCAGCATTCCCGCAAACGCGGTACCCAACAGCCAGCACAGCGCGAAGCCCGCCGTCAGAAGCAGACCCTCCTTCGTCCAAACGCTGAGCAGGCAGACGCTTACGCCGATGCCGATGCCCAAGAGGCACAGCATCGCCTGCTCCAAAAACAGGCTGAGGAAGGTGGTTGCCGCGGAGGCACCGACGCTGCGCATGATTCGCTGCTCCTTGCGGCGCATCTGAATCTGAATCAGCGCCAGCACAAACGCCAAAAGCTCCGTCAGCACAAAGATGACCGGAAACAGCTTTTCCATATACCACAGACGCTGACTGACGGATTTCTCCGTTGCGATGTAGGAGGCGTCCTCCAAGACCACAAAGGTGCGGATGCTTGCCGCGTGGTTTGCCTCGGAATAGCCCTGTGCGCTGAAGCCTTGGCGTACCTCCGGCAGCGAGGCGCAGCTATCCAGACGGAATACCACGCTGTCCAGTGTCAGAAATTGCAGCCGGTAGTAGGTATCCCAGTCCTCCGGTTCCCCATAAAGCTCCTCGTCGGAAAGAATCGGCCACATCGGCACAAAGATGTTGTCCTTGCCCTCTTCCTTGACATAGCTGCCGACCACATAGAGCTGCAAATCTTGGAAGTTTCCGTAGATCCCTTCCGAGCCTAAGAAGCCTGCCATATAGCGCACGGTCAGAGTGTCGCCTAATTCGATGCCGTATTTCTCCAGCATCGACGTGGAAACCATGCAGGGGAAGCTTTCACCAATGGAATCCGGTTCGTCAAAGAAGGCTTCGTCATAGCCCTCCAAGAACGCCGTCTCGATGGAGGAGGCGTAGAGAAAGGCAGGCGCGTCGCGCAGACCGTTCGTGGCAATCAGCTTCGCGTTATGCTGGAACTGTCCGGTATAGGTTTCCAACGCGTATTGACCCGTCGGCACCGCAGAGAGTCCGAGGTCGGTCGTTGTGCCGTCCGCGTGGGTGACATAGGCGGGCGCATAGTAAAAGCTCTTGGTAATGGTGACCTCTTCAATGTGCTCCATCCGTATGATATCCCGGGCGGTTGCTGCCGACACGGACACACCGTCTACCCGCTGCCCTTGAAAATCGCTCAGATAGCCGCGCACCTCGCTCTGCGTTCGGATCTCCTGTAGGCGGTCACGGTAATCCTCCGTCGTAGCCGTCAGACGGCAGAACAGCACCGTCGCGCAGAGCGCTGCCGCAATGGGAAGCAGGGAACGGAAGCCGCCGCGCCGCATGGAGAGCAGGGCGTATTTTCCCGCGCCGCCCCGAAGAGAACGCGACTTTGCGCCCTGCGCGAAGCGGTGCGTGCGGGTCTTTTTGCGCCGTTTCCGCACGCTGAGCGCGGTGAACAGCAG
Organism: Faecousia sp.; assembly: GCA_051892295.1. Lineage (GTDB taxonomy): Bacteria > Bacillota > Clostridia > Oscillospirales > Oscillospiraceae > JAZOXB01. Next base: position 2,337 of record JBJFGB010000127.1, read on the forward strand.
GCACGAGAGCATGGCAAGCACCAAAACCGCAAGCGCAATCAGCAAAAAGACCGTGAAGCCCGTCCGCTGGGCACCCTGCGACAGCTCCAAGCGCATACTGATATTGCTGTTGCTGTAACGGAGGTCCTGCTCTGCCGTAGAGGCGACGCTGCGGTTGATCAGCGCCGTCAGCTTGCCCGAAAGCCCATTGCTGACGCAGCAGCCGACAACACAGGCAGGCAGCGCCACCGCCGCAGCACAAGAGAGAAAATAGGTATAGACGTTTTTCTTCGAGGCGCCGACCTGAAGCATGATCTTCCCAATCCTCCGCTGGCGGTAGACCAGCAGATAGCCGTAAAGGACGAGCATGACGATGCCGACCAGCACGCACACCGCGCTGACGATTATGACCATGCGCTGCATATTCTTCAGGGGTGCGGAGGCGGCGGAATAGCCCTGATCATAGACCGTCATGCGGACGTTCTCCGGCAGGAGCGTTTTCGCCTGCGCCGCAAATTCCTGCGCCGCGTCGTTGTCCAGCCGAAGCTGACCGAGGGTGTAGGACGCGTGGTTCTGCGTCATATCCAAGCCCGCGACAGGCGGAATGAAAACCGTGCGGTTCCAGTCCGCGTGGCGGCTGAAAATACCGACGATGGTATAGACATCTTCTGCGGCAAAGCCGCCGGGATGCCAATAGCTGTCCGACACTGCGCTGTTCGGCGCGACGGCGAGGTTTAATTGCAGCGTATCGCCGACGCTTTTTCCCAACTGTCCTGCCAGCGTCTCGGAGATCAGGCATACCCTTGCGCCGGAGGCAGCCTCCTGCGCCGTATAAAAGCGTCCCTCGGTGATGCCGATGTTCGCCTGCTGAAATGCCAAGTATTCCTCGGGATGTTCCGAAGCGCGCACCGTGACGCTGCGGGTGATCGCCTCGTAGGTCTTCGCAATGTCGTAAAAGGCGCTCGTCTCAGGCAGGGTGTAGCCGCCGTCGGCATCGGTAACATCCATGATTGCCGTCTCCCGCGTATCGCCCGTGGCAAGGAAGGCTGCCGTGCTGTAATCCTCGGCGCGGAAAAAGAGACTGCTGGTGATGCCGTCGTAGAAGCTGCCGCTGATGAGATAATAGTGTCCCTCCTGCATCTCCCGACCGACCGGATCAATGTAAATCAGCGCGTTTCCCAAGTAGCGGCGGGCGAAAATCTCCTCCGCAACGTAGGAGGCATAAGCGCCCTGCTCCTCGCGGTAACCGCGGCACTTAACCACCAAAACGGCGTGATCGCGCACGTCGGCAACATTGATGGAGTCCTGCGCCTCCGGCAGATAGCCGAAAGCCGTCTGCTCCGGCTCCCAACGCAGGACGGCATCCTCTTGCAGCAGCGTTTCCGTGTTCAACGCCGCTGCGGTCTGCGACACCTGTTCGTCTAAACGCGACAGGTCGGGATAGCCGTCGCCGGTATATTCCAGCAAGCCGACGGTGGTGTATTTTTCACGGCAGTCGTTTAAAAATGTCGTAACGCCGTAGGTCAGTCCGAGTGACGCGCCTAACATCGTCACTAAAAGTGTCATAAGGAGAAAAAATACCGCCGTTCGTTTCCGACTGCGCAGCGTATTTTTGATTCCGTGGCGTACAAACATGGCTGCCTCCCTTCCGACTGTCCGGATGTGACCGGGCGGTCATTCTATGTCTATGAAAGCCAAAAATAGGATTTATCTTTCTAAAATGAATATATTTTATCGCTTTTCGTAATTTATGTCAATCTTTTCAAAATGAAATGAGACTGTAGGATAATACCAATGTGCAGGTATGCCGCAAAAAAGGGAAGAAGCGGCGCTGCTGCCGAAAGGTCGTGGAAAAGTAACGTTTTTTTCTTGCAATTTTGCCCGAGGAGACGGTATGACGGCGGAATTCCGCACATTTTGCGCCAAAACGGGCGTACAATACTGCCAAAGACAGAAAACTTGCAACCTCAAGGGAAAACACAACAGATTTATCAGTTTTTCCTGAAAACAGTTGCATTTTTTGTGCAAAGTGGTATAATCAAGATGCATAATCATCATTATGCCATGTACTAAAGGAGGCAAAACATGGATCAAACATTATTGAATTCGATCAAACGCTTCTCCGACGGCGATGAGCTGCGGGCATATACCTTCCTCGGCTGCCATCGCGAGCAGCGCGACGGCGTAGACGGCTATGTGTTCCGCGTCTGGGCGCCGCACGCACAGGGCGTCAGCGTTACGGGTGACTGGAATTTCTGGAATCCCGAGGATATGCCCATGACATGGGTCAAAAACGGTGTGTGGGAAGCGTTCTCTCCCAATGCGAAGGAGGGGCAGGCATATAAATATTTCGTCCGCCGCGCCAACGGCTCGACGGTCTATAAGGCAGACCCCTATGGCTTCCAAACGCAGAAGCTGCCGGAAACCTCAAGCCGTATCTGCACGCTGGAGGGCTACAACTGGGGCGACGCCGCCTATCGCCGCAAGCAGGGCAAGCGCAAGATTCTCGACAGCCCGATGAACATCTATGAGATGCACTTCGGCTCATGGAAGCGCAAGCCCGACGGCAGCGTACATAATTATGAGGAGCTTGCCGAGTATCTGATTCCTTATTTGAAGGAGATGGGCTATACCCACATCGAGCTGATGCCGCTGGCGGAGCATCCCTATGATCCCTCCTGGGGCTATCAGGTCACGGGCTATTATGCGCCGACCTCCCGCTACGGCGACCCGAAGCAGCTCATGAAATTCATTGACAAATGCCATCAGGCGGACATCGGCGTCCTGCTCGACTGGGTTCCCGCCCACTTCCCGAAGGATGAATACGGACTGTACGAGTTTGACGGCACCTGCTGCTATGAATTGTCCGACCCGATGATGAACGAGCACCCTGACTGGACGACCCGTATTTTCGACTTCGGAAAGGGCGAGGTGCAGTCCTTCCTGATCTCCAACGCGATCTATTGGCTGGAGATGTACCATATTGACGGTCTGCGCGTGGATGCGGTTGCCGCGATGCTCTACCTGGACTATGGCAGGAGAGAATACCACCCGAACAAATTCGGCGGCAAGGAGAATTTGGAGGCGATTGCTTTCCTGCGTAAGCTCAACCGCGCGGTCTTCTCCGTCCGCCGCAACGCCATCACGGCTGCGGAGGAATCCACCGCTTTCCCGCTGGTCACAAAGCCCGATTACGACGGCGGGCTCGGCTTCCTCTTTAAATGGAACATGGGCTGGATGAACGACTCGCTGAAATATATGTCCCTCGATCCGCTCTACCGCAAGGGCTGCCACAATCAGCTCACCTTCTCGATGACCTATGCGTATTCGGAGAATTACATTCTGCCGCTCTCGCACGATGAGGTCGTCCACTGCAAGAATTCGCTCATCAATAAGATGCCCGGCGAATATGATATGAAGTTCAGCAATCTGCGCGCCTTCTATGGCTATATGATGGCGCATCCGGGCAAAAAGCTCAGCTTCATGGGCAATGAGTTCGCGCAGTTTGCCGAATGGAACGAAAAGGGACAGCTCGACTGGTTCCTGCTGCAATATCCGCGCCATCAGCAGATGCAGGACTATGTCCGCGACCTGAACCACTTCTATCTCGACCACAGCAGCCTTTGGAACAATGACTCCGACTGGGAGGGCTTCCGTTGGATTGTCGTGGACGACCGCGACGACAGCGTGATCGTCTTCCGCCGCATTGACCGCAGAGGCAGAGAACTGATTTGCGTGTGCAACTTCTGCCCCGTCAGACGCGAGCATTACCGCTTCGGTCTGCCCCGCGCCGGCGAATATGAGCCGGTCTTCAGCAGCGACGACGAGAAGTACGGCGGCAGCGGGACGGTGCTTCCCACCGTGACTGCGGAGAAGGAACCGTCGCACGGTCTGCCCTTCTCCGGCGAATTCACCATTGCGCCGATGTCCGTCGCCTTCTATAAGAAAAAGGCCGCGCCGAGAAAGAAAAAGGAAACAACGGATACAAAGGAGACAAAGAAAACCAAGTAAACCAAGGAAACAACCTCCCACGGGCGTGGGATCACAAGACGGAATTCAACCAAATAGGAAAAAGGAGATGTGCGCATGAACTTTCAGAAAAAGCACTGTGTTGCCATGCTGTTAGCAGGCGGTCAGGGCAGCCGCCTGATGGTATTGACGGAGAACACCGCAAAGCCCGCTGTCCCCTTCGGTGGAAAATACCGCATTATTGATTTCCCTCTGTCCAACTGTGTCAATTCCGGCATCGACACGGTCGGCATTCTCACGCAGTATCAGCCCTTGGAGCTGAACGAGTACATCGGCAACGGTCAGCCGTGGCGCTTGAACCGTTCCCACGGCGGCGTGCAGGTGCTGCCGCCCTATGCCCGCAGCAAAAAATCCGAATGGTATAAGGGCACGGCGAACGCAATCTACCAGAACATTCCCTTCATTGAGCGCTATGATCCGGACAATGTGCTGATCCTTTCGGGCGACCATATTTATAAGATGGATTACGCCGCCATGCTCCGCTATCACGAGCAGAAGGACGCCGACTGCACCATCGCCGTGCGTACCGTGCCGCTCGCGGAGGCGAGCCGTTTCGGTATCATGAACACGAGGGAAGACGGCGAGATCTACGAATTTGAGGAGAAGCCCAAGCGCCCGAAGAGCACGAATGCCTCTATGGGTATTTATATCTTCAAATGGAGCGTCCTGCGGGAGTTCCTGATCGCCGACGAGGAGGATCCGACCTCTGAGAACGACTTTGGCAAAAATGTCATTCCGGCGCTGCTGAAGACGGGGCATAAGCTCTTTGCCTATGAATTCCGCGGCTACTGGAAGGATGTCGGCACGATCAACTCCCTGTGGGAGGCGAACATGGAGCTGCTGGGCACGGAGCCTGCCTTCAACCTCTATGGTGAGAAGGGTCAGCGCATCTACGCCAGAAACTACGCCATGCCCTCAAGCTTTATTGCAAAGGAATCGAAGAATGTCAACAGCTTTATCGCCGAAGGCTGTGAGATTTACGGCAGCATTACCCATTCCATCATCTCCACCGGCTGCACGGTCGAGGCGGGCGCCATCGTGGAGGACAGCGTGATCATGCCGAATGTCGTCATTGAGACGGGCGCGATCGTCCGTCATGCCATCATCGGTGAGGACTGCCACATCTGCCGCGGCGCGGTGATCGGCGGCAGCTTCGCCCCGGATGAGGCGAAGAAGATCAGCGTCGTCGGAAAGAAAAAGACGATTGAGGCGAACCAAACCGTCAAACCCGGAGAAATTTATTAAAACAGGGAAAGGGAGGAATCAAGCTATGACTACAATGGGTATCATCTTTGCGAATATCTATGACAGCTCCCTCGGTGAGCTGACCAATAAGCGCACCATGGCGTCGCTGCCCTATGGCGGACGCTACCGTCAGATCGACTTTTCCCTATCCAATATGACCAATTCCGGTATCCGTCATATCGGCATCATCACCAAGCATAATTATCAGTCCCTGATGAACCACATCGGCTCCGGACAGGAGTGGGATCTTGACCTCGAGGAGGGCGGCCTCGAATTCCTCACGCCCTTTGCCGCCGACCACAACAGCTCCTACCGCGGCAAGCTGGACGCGCTCAACTCCGCAATGTCCTTCTTAGTGCATTCCAAGGAGGACTATATCGTTTTGGTGGACAGCGGCGTGCTGTGCGCGATTGATTTCCGCGAGCTCGTCGAGCATCATATTGCTTCCGGCGCGGATGTTACCGTCGTCGTCAAGGACGGCATCAGCAACGGCACGAAGCAGCTTGACATGGCGGTCAAGGTGGACAAAGAAAACCGCGTGACGGATATCGCTGTGGACTACTGCGCCGATGAGAGCTATCTTGCCTCCATGGGGATTTTTGTCATCAGCCGCGAGCGGCTGATCCGGGAGGTGACGGAGGCGGTGGCACACAACCGCTACCGCTTTGAGCGCGATCTCGTGATGCACGGCTTTGCCGAGGAGGGGCTGCGCGTCAACGCTTACCGCTTCCAAGGCGTTGCCCTCTTCAACGAGAGCACGGCGGAGTTTTACCGCAACAGCCTCGCGCTCATCGACCCCGAGATTCGGCACGGGCTGTTTAACCGCCCTAACCGCACAATCTATACCAAGGTGCGCGACGAGGTGCCCGCCTATTACGGAGAATTCTCCGAGATCGACGACTGCATTGTTGCCGACGGCTGCACCTTGGAGGGCAGTGCGAGCCATTCCGTTTTGTTCCGCGGCGTGAAGCTCGGCAAGAACGCCGTCGTGCGCGACAGCATCATTATGCAGGGGACGGTGATTGGCGAGGGCGCGGAGCTGGAATGCGTCATTTTGGATAAGGATGTGATTGTGCGTCCCGGCTCCGTCCTGCGCGGCACGAAGGATCATCCGCTGGTATTGAAACGAGGAGAGATTGTATGAGAATTGCAATGGTAGCCTCCGAAGCCGCCCCCTTTGTCAAAACAGGCGGTCTCGGAGATGTGATGCAGGCACTTCCGACGGAGCTTGCGAAGCTTCGGGGCAATGAGGTTTGCCTGTTCCTACCGTACTACAAGCGCATCAAGCAGAACAGCGCAATTGAGGTGGAGCAGGTCGGCGCCTTCTCCATTGACCTGTCCTGGCGCGAAAGCTATGTCGGCATTCTGCGCCTGAAATCACGCCGCAAGAAATTGCAGGTTTATTTTATCGACAATGACTACTATTTCGGCGCCCGCGGCACAATCTACGGCGACTTTGACGACGGCGAACGCTTTGCCTATTTTTCCAAAGCGGTCATGGCGGCGCTGTATTATTTGGATTTCAAGCCGGATATTCTGCACTGCCACGACTGGCAGGCAGCCATGGCGGTCATCTATTGCCGCGCCCTGTACGGCACCTGGTGCCCTGCGGCGAAGACGGTCTTTACGATCCACAATGTCGAGTATCAGGGCTGGGCGGAGAATTCCTTCTTCGAAAACACCCTCGGTCTGCCGGAGGACTACCGCGGCAAGCTGACCTTTGACGGCGCGATCAATGTGATGAAGGGCGCCATTGAGGTGGCGGACATTGTGACGACCGTCTCAAAAACCTATGCCGAGGAGCTGCGCTATCCCTACTATGCCCACCGTTTGGACGGCGTGCTGCGCGGCGCGTGGCTGTGGGGCATTACCAACGGCATTGATACGAGCGTGTATGATCCCGAGACGGACAGCGCGCTTGCCGTAAACTACAGCGCACAAAAAATGCTCGGAAAGTGGGACAACAAGCGCGCGCTGCGGGAAGAGCTGGGGCTGCGGACGGATACCGACGCGCCGATTTTAGCAATGGTCACGCGTCTCGCGGGGCACAAGGGCATTGACCTTTTGTGCTACATCGCAAACCGCCTGATGGAGCGTGAGGTGCAGCTTGTTGTGGTTGGCACGGGGGAAAAGCAATATGAATATGCCCTGAGCGCGTATGCAAAGCAGTATCCCGGACGTGTTGCCGTGCGGCTGTGCTTTGACTCAAAGCTTGCCTCGCGGGTCTACGCCGGCGCGGACATGTATCTGATGCCCTCAAAGTCTGAGCCGTGCGGCTTGTCGCAGCTCATTGCCATGCGCTACGGCACCGTCCCCGTTGTCGCCTCCACGGGCGGCTTGCGCGATACCGTGCCTCCCTACAACGGCGAAACGCGGGAGGGAAGGGGCTTCACCTTCCAGAGCTATAATGCAGATGATTTTCTCGGCGCCATTGACCGCGCGGTCGGTTTGTATTATAATGACCGCGACCGATGGAACGAGCTTGCCAAGCATGATATGGAGTGCGACTTCAGCTGGCAGAGACCCGCCGCGGAATATATGCAGCTCTATACAGAACTGATGAGTAAATAAATAAACATCTTAGGAGGACTCATGAAAAAGCAAACACCCAAGCAGGCAGTAAAGCCGCTGCGCGAGGAGCAGCGGGTCGATATGATGAAAGTACTGGACGAGGCGCTGCAGCGCAATTGCGGCAGCACGCTGCATGACGCAACGGAGAAGCAGGTCTACCGCGCGCTCTGCACGGTTGTGCGCGAGCTTTTGAACGATAAAAACCGCCTGTTCAATCACCGCTGTGCCGAAAAGGAGCAGAAGGAAGTCTACTATATGTCGATGGAATTCCTTGTCGGCACCAACCTTCGTAACAACCTCTTTAATCTCGGCATTGAAAACGAGTGCCGCGAGGGACTGAAAAAGGCGGGCTTCAATATCGACGATATCTACGCGCTGGAGCCGGATGCAGGTCTCGGCAACGGCGGCCTCGGCAGACTTGCCTCTTGCTATATGGACGCGGCAACCGGTATGGCTTATCCCGTGACGGGCTATTCCATTCGCTATGAATTCGGCATTTTCCGCCAGAAAATCGTCGACGGCTGGCAGATGGAGTTCCCGGACAACTGGCTGGAGATGGGCGACGTGTGGCTTCGCGCCCGCGAGGACGACGCGGTCGAGGTCAAGTTCGGCGGCGAGGTGCGCGAATGGGTCGATAACGGCCGCTTCAAGGTCGCGCAGGTCGGCTATAATTCCGTCATCGCCGTACCCCATGATATGTTCATCTCGGGCTACGACAGCGATGCAGCCAACCGTCTGATTCTTTGGAGCGCGAAGCTGCCGCAGAGCTTTGATATGGCTGCCTTCTCCCGCGGCGACTACGTCCGCGCGCTGGAGCAGAACGCGATGGCGGAGACCATTTCCAAGGTGCTCTACCCCGCTGACGACCATATTCAGGGCAAGCGCCTGCGTCTGAAGCAGCAGTACCTGCTGGTGTCTGCCTCTTTGCAGAGCATCCTGAAAAAGCACTATAAGAAGTATCATACGTTCGATAATTTGGCGGATAAGGTCGCCATTCATATCAATGACACCCATCCGGCGCTTTGCGTGCCGGAGCTGATGCGTCTGCTGATTGACGAGCACGAGTACGGCTGGGATCAGGCGTGGGATATCACCTGCAAGACCCTGTCCTACACGAACCACACCGTTATGAGCGAAGCGCTCGAACGCTGGAACGTCGATCTGTTCCGTGAGCAGCTCCCGCGCGTCTATTCCATCTGCGCGGAGATCAACCGCCGCCTGATTGAGCAGCTCAACACCGTCTACCCGAACGACTGGGGTAAGATCAATTACATGGCGGTCATTGCCAACAACGAGGTGCGCATGGCAAATCTCTGCCTTGCCGCCTGCCATAAGGTCAACGGCGTCTCCAAGCTGCACACCGACATCCTGCGCAACGGCATCTTCCGCGATTACTGCCAGATCACGCCTGACCGTTTCCTCAATGTCACGAACGGCATTGCGTACCGCCGCTGGCTGTGCCAGTCCAACCCGCTGCTGACGGACTACCTGACCGATATCATCGGCGACGGCTTCAAGCGCGATGCCCGCGATCTGGAAAAGCTGATGAAATATCAGGATGACGAGAAGGTGCTTGCCGACCTCGCCGCCATCAAGCATAAGAACAAGGAGCGCCTTGCCGCCCTGATTGCGAAGCAGAACGGCGTGCGTGTCGATCCCGATTCGATCTTCGACATTCAGATTAAGCGCCTGCATGAGTATAAGCGCCAGCTTCTGAATATCCTCCATGTTCTGTATCTCTATCGGCAGATCAAGGCGAATCCCACTGCGCCCTTTGTACCCCGTACCTTCATCTTTGCGGCAAAGGCGTCGGCGGGCTATATCCGCGCGAAGCAGACCATCAGCCTGATTGTCGCCGTTTCGAAATTCCTGGAGGCGGATCCCGAGGTGCGCGACAAGCTCAAGGTCGTCTTTATCGAGGATTACAAGGTCTCTCTCGCGGAGATCATCATCCCCGCAGCAGATATCTCCGAGCAGATCTCCGTCGCGGGCAAGGAAGCCTCCGGCACGGGCAACATGAAGCTCATGATCAACGGCGCGGTCACCATCGGCACCCTCGACGGCGCGAATGTGGAAATTCATGAGCAGGTCGGCGACGAGAATATCTTCCTCTTCGGCATGAAGGCGCACGAGGTCGAGGCACTGTGGCAGCGCGGTTATACGCCCACGGAGTTCCTCACGCCCGAGCTGAAGGAGGTGCTCGACATGCTCACCAGCGGCGAGCTGGGTCAGCGCTTTGACGATCTGGTCAGCTCCCTGCTCACGAACCGCTTCGGCACGCCCGACCCGTATATGACCATTGCGGACTTCAGCGATTACGCCCGCGCGCAGCGGGTCGTCTCCGAGACCTACCTCGATCAGCCGAAATTCCGCAATATGTCTCTTGTGAATATCGCCAAAGCAGGCATCTTCTCCTCCGACCGCGCAGTCGAGGAATATGCCGAGAACATTTGGCACCTGAAGTAATCGTATGCGGATCCTGTATGACAGTAAAGCAACGCAGTACAAAACCCCGTTCGGCACGCTCCGAACGGGGGAAAACTGCGTTCTGCACATTTATATTCCGCGTACCAGCGGCGCGACCGGCGTGCGCCTCGAGCTGGAAAACTGCGACGGCGCGCCGGTCGGTGAATATCCCTTCCTGCTGCAGGGAGAGTCCGAGGACTACCTGATCTATTGCTGCGAGTTCTCCCTCGCAGAACGCGGGCTGTATTATTACTGGTTCTATGTGACCAAGTCCGAGGGTGGCTTCCGCCTGTATAAGCAGGGGAACGGTACCAACATGGAGGCAGGGGAGAAGTGGCAGCTCAGCGTGATCCCGGCGGACTTCACCGTGCCGGAGTATGCGCGCGGCGCGGTCATGTATCAGATTATGCCGGACCGCTTCTGCAAGTGCGGTGACTGTGACCTGACGGAAAAGCTCCGTCCCTTTACCCTCCATGAGAGCTGGGAGGACACGCCGGAGTACCGTCCGGATGAAAACGGAACGGTTTGGAACAAGGACTTTTTCGGCGGTAATTTCAAGGGTATTCGTGAAAAACTGCCCTATTTGCAGAAGCTCGGCGTCGGAATTCTCTACCTCAATCCTGTTTTTATGGCGTATTCCAACCATCGCTACGACACGGCGGACTATAAGCGCCCCGACCCGATGCTGGGCACGGAGCAGGACTTCCGCGACCTCTGCGACGAGGCGCACCGGCGCGGCATCCGCGTGATTTTGGACGGCGTGTTCTCCCATACGGGCAGCAACAGCGTCTACTTTGACGCGGACGGCGTGTTCGGCGGCGGTGCGGTCAGCGACCCTGACTCGCCGTATCGAAAGTGGTACCGCTTCTCCCACTATCCCGATCAATACGAGGCATGGTGGGGCATTCGGACACTGCCGTGTGTGGAGGAGCTGGAGGAATCCTACCTCAACTATATTATAGAGGACGAGGACTCCGTCGTGGCGCACTGGATGGCGCTCGGCGCGGACGGCTTCCGCCTCGATGTGGTGGACGAGCTGCCCGACGAATTTGTGCTCCGTCTCAAAAAACGTATCCGTCAGATCAATCCGGAAGCGTTTCTGCTCGGCGAGGTCTGGGAGGATGCCTCCAACAAGCGCGCCTACAGCGTCTCGCGCCGCTATTTTGTGGATGCGGAGCTGGACAGCGTAATGAACTATCCGTGGCGCACCGCAATTTTGAATTATGTCACGGATGCGGACGACGGGCAGGGCTTTGGAGCCGCTGTGATGACGATTGCCGAGAATTATCCGCCGCAGGTGCTTGCCTGCGTGATGAATCATCTCGGAACCCATGACACCCCGCGCATTCTGACGGTTTTGGGTGATAGCTTTTACGGGCCCAAGGACGAGAAAGCGGAGCGCTATCTGTCAGCGAAGGCGCGCGCCGCCGCCGTTGCGAAGCTGAAGCGTGCGGCGTTCCTGCAATTTACGCTGCCGGGAATGCCGAGCATTTACTATGGCGACGAGGCGGGCATGGAGGGCTTTGAGGATCCCTTCTGCCGCCGCGGGTTCCCGTGGGGTGCGGAGGATACGGATCTGCAGGCGTATTATACCGCCCTTTGCCATATGAAAAACACGCTTGCCGTTTTGAAGAACGGCGATGTGCGTGTGACGGAGGCGGGCGGCGGCAGAATCGCTTTTACCCGCAGCGACGGCAATACGACCGCGACGATTTATGTAAACCAGTCGGAGGAACCGTGGCTTGTCACCGGCGGGACGATGGCGTTCGGCTGCGACACGGACTTTGACGGCGCAGCATATACCCTCCAAAAGGACGGCTTCTGCATTCTCTTGACCCGGCAGTAACCAATTTGCAAAGCAGCGCATATACCTATATAATATAGGGTGGCGATTGGCCGCTCCCCTGCGCGCCGGTATGGGAATCACCGACTACATGCAAGGATATTCGTCAGTACCGTCCGAGAAACGGCAGACGGAAAAATGTATGGGCTTGCAGGTAGTCCGTCGTTCGATACGAGATTGCCGCAGCCGGTGCGCGCAATGGCTTTGTAATAACGAATGGGCGATTCTTTCTGTAACCCCATGTAGGGCGGGGACATGTCCCCGCCGGTGCAGGAACTCCCGACTGCGTACAAGCTTATTCATGCTTTTTGTCTGCCGCTTACGCGGACGGCGGGGACATGTCCCCGCCCTACACCGGCTGTTTTGCTTTTTGTGCGTCTTGCCGGATACCTGCGCAGCGACGATCTCGGGTAAGCAGTAACAAAACGCGCAAAAGGTCGTATGCCAGACGGGCATGGATCGTCTGATTTATATGTTACATTATGATGCAAATACGAAAGGAGTTTTTCCATGAAATTTTCCGAATTTCCCTATGCGCGCCCTGACATTGCGGCGCTGAAGCGGGAGCTTCAGGAAGCTGCCGAAGCGATCACAAATGCCGCTTCCGCGCAGGAGCAGATTGCTTTGTTTGACGCCGTCACCGCGAAGGCGCAGGAGGTTCAGACCCTCGGCTCTCTTGCCTACGTCCGCAACACCATCAATACCGCCGATCCGTTCTATGCGGCGGAACGTGAATTCTTTGACGAGGCGGGCCCGGAGCTGGAGGAGGGGCAGCAGGCGGTCAGCATCGCCTTGCTGGATTCCCCCTTCCGCGGGGAGTTAGAGGCGCATTACGGCAGCCTGCTCTTCAAGAATTTGGAGATTGCCCGCCGCAGCTTTAAGCCGGAGCTGATCCCGCTGATGCAGGAGGCGAGCAAGCTCGAGGCGCAGTATCAGAAGCTCTATGCCGGTCTGACCGTGGAATTTGACGGACAGACAATGCCCCTTCCGATGCTGGGCAAATATAAAGAGAGTCCCGACCGCGCCGTCCGCCGCGCCGCCTTTGAGGTGGAGGGCAAGGCGTTTGACGCCCACCGCGCGGAGCTGGATGAGATCTATGATAAGCTCGTCAAGAACCGCAATGCGCAGGGCAGAATGCTCGGCTATGACAATTACATTCAACTCGGCTATGACCGCCTCGGCAGAAACTGCTACGGCGCGAAGGAGCTGAACGAGTTCCGCGAACAGATTGCCCGCGACCTGGTGCCGATCATTGCGGAGGTCAAGGAGGCGCAGCGCAAGCGCATCGGCGTGGATCGCCTGTGCATCTACGACGACAAATTCCGCTTCATGGACGGCAATGCCAAGCCCGAGGGAACCGCGGAGGAGATTTTAGCGGCAGGCAAGGCGATGTATCAGAACCTCAGCCCCGAGACAAAGGAATTCATTGAGGAGATGTTTGACGGCGAGCTGTTTGACGTTCTCTCCCGTGAGGGCAAGGCGCCCGGCGGCTATTGCACCGCTTTCCCCACCTATCGGATGCCCTTCATCTTCTCCAACTTCAACGGCACGTCGGACGATGTCGATGTGCTGACCCATGAGGCGGGGCATGCCTTCGCGTTCTACCGCGCGATGCACTCCGATATCCATCCGGCGCTGCAGGAGCCGACCATTGAAGCCTGCGAGTGCCACTCCATGAGCATGGAATTCCTGACCCAGGACTATCACAAGAATTTCTTCGGCGCGAACACCGCGAAATACGAGCTGGCGCACTGCGAAGACAGCCTCGATTTCATTCCCTACGGCTGCATGATCGACGAATTCCAGCATCGGATGTACGAAAACGAGAACCTGACGCCCGACGAGCGCAACGCCGTGTGGGAGGAGCTGGAGCATAAATACCGCCCGTGGCTCGATATGGACAATTTGCCCTTCTACGGCAGATATTCCCACTGGCAGTGGAAGCTGCATGTCTATCTGCATCCGCTGTACTATATTGATTATTGTATGGCGCAGACCGTTGCCTTCCAGCTTTGGACGCTTTCCATGAAGGATAAGGACGAGGCGTGGAAGCGCTACCTTGCGTTCGTGGATAAAGCAGGCACCATGACCTTTGCAGAGCTCTGCCATAGCGCCGGACTGCGCGTGCCCTATGAGCAGGGAACGATCAAGGATGTCGGCGCGGGCATCCGCGACTGGTTGAAGGAGAACAGCCTCTCATGATGAACCGCAAGATCTACCGCGAAAACTATGTGAACAATCTCTCCGACCCGTCCAAACCAATCTATATCGGCGAGTATTATCATTTTGACGGGACGGAGAAGCAATTCCGCGTCTTTCGGGTGCTGATGCTGGTGCTGTCCCTGCTCGGTGTGGGCGCGTGGGTGCTCTGCGGATTGCAGGCGCAGGCGGGTCCCTCCGATGACTGCTGGTACTGCGTTCTGCCCTGGGCACTGGCGTGGCTTCCGCTCGGCATGACGGTCTATTCCGCCGTCCGCCTGCAATTCGCCGAGCTGCCCATGCGCATTGACGTATACCGCGGCTGCTTCCGGAATTTCTTCGGCACGACGCTGGCAAGCGCAATTTTGGCGCTTTGGCTGACCGTCGGAGAAGTCGTTCGGATGCTTGTCGGCTGTGCTTCCTATCCCGATGACACCTATGCTTTGGTCGGCGCGGCGGTCTGTTTGGCGGCAGCCGTTACGGCATTTATCCTCAGAAATGGAAAAACATTCACGGTTGTTGAAAATCATTCGGCAAAAAGCAACGACAATCGTGAAAAATAAACAAAAAAGCAATAGCGGCTTTTGCTATTTTTGTCACAGTATTCGCAAAAAGAGTCTTGAAAAGTTCACATTTTCTTGTATAATAAATAAAAAGCATTTGCTTTTGCGTCTATGCAGACCAAATGTGCGTGTCTGGCGCGCAGTTGTGCTGTTTTAGATAAATCTGAAAAGTGAGGTAAGAAAATGAAGAAGTTCATCGCACTGCTTCTTGCCCTCTGCATGGTAGCCTGCCTGTTCGCCGGCTGCAAAGAGGAAGAAGCGACTACTCCATCTTCCGATGCCAGCACCACCGCTAGCACGCCGGAAGCTTCCACCGACACGGGCTCGAAGGAGTCCACCCCCCTTGTCGTTGGTTACCTGCCCTTCTCTGAGAAGTTCAGCCCGTTCTATGCGGATACTGGCTACGATCAGGACGTTGTCGGCATGGTTTCCCTCGGCATCATGACCACCGACCGTACCGGCGCTATCGTCTACAACGCCATCGAGGGCGAGACCATCCCCTACAATGGCACGGACTATACTTACACCGGCCCGGCGGACATCTCCGTCAACTATGACGATGCGAGCGACACCACTACTTATCACATCAAGATTCGTGACGACCTCGTATTCTCCGACGGCGAGCCCCTGACCGCGAAGGACATCCTCTTCACCTACTATGTCCTCTGCGATCCGACCTACGCAGGCTCCTCCACCCTGTACTCCGTTGACATTCAGGGTCTGCAGAACTACCGCACCCAGACCACCGATGAGGTCTATGCGAAGTATGCGGAACTGGCTGACGGCTACTTTGAAGCCGGCGCTGTTGACGAAGCCGACGAGCTGTCCGTTGCTTACTACGGCTGCCTCGACGCTGCCTGGGCTGACCAGTGCATGATGATTGTCAACTATGTCAACAATAACTACGCAGGCTATCAGCCCGACTACATGCCCGACGGCGACCTCTCCAACGAGGCTGACCAGATTGCTTTCGGCATGGTTATGTGGGGCTTCGGCGCCACCGACGGCGAAGGCAACTTCATGTATGCCGGCGCTGACGGCGATGTGACCAAGGCAATCTCCGAAGTGACCATCGACGACTATGTTGCCGCTACCAAGGCTGCATACGAGAACGATCCCGTTGCTTTCTACGAAGTTGAGGCTACCGGCAATGAAGGCGCCAGCGTTGTTGACTCCGCGAAGGCTTCCTTCATCAGCACCTATGGTCCTCAGGACGAGGCCATGGGCGGCAAGGGCGTCACCTCCATCTCCGGCATCACCATGCTGAACGATTACGAGGTTGAGGTCGTTGCGAACGGCTTTGACGCTGCTGCTGTTTACCAGGTCTGCGGCATCACGGTTGCTCCGATGCACTACTATGGCGACGCCTCCAAGTGGAATCCCGAAGCAGGTCAGTATGGCTTTGACTTCCAGGATCTGACCGGCGTTCAGGCGAAGACCACCCAGCCCCTCGGCGCAGGCCCGTACAAGTTCGTCAAGTACGAGAACCGCGTTGTTTACTTCGAGGCCAACGAGCTCTACTACAAGGGCTGCCCGAAGACCGTGAACGTTCAGTTCAAGGAAACCCTCGAGGCCGATAAGATCTCCGGTATTGACACCGGCGTTATCGACGTCACCGATCCCTCCGGCTCCGTTGAGAAGTTCAACCAGATCCGCAGCCTGAACAGCAACGGCGAGCTGAGCGGCGACCGCATCTACACCAACAGCGTTGACAACCTCGGCTACGGCTACATCGGCGTGAATGCAGACACCGTTTGCATCAACAACGAGCCCTCCAGCGAGGCTTCCAAGAATCTCCGTAAGGGCATTGCCACCATCATCGCGGTTTACCGTGAAATGGCAATCGACTCCTACTACGGCGACGCTGCAAGCGTCATCGAGTACCCGATCTCCAGCACCTCTTGGGCTGCTCCCCAGGCGTCCGATCCCGGCTACCAGGTCGCTTTCTCCGTCGATGTTGACGGCAACCCGATCTACACCGCAGACATGACTCCCGATGAGAAGTACGAAGCTGCCCGCACTGCTGCCCTTGGCTTCTTCGAAGCTGCCGGCTACACCGTCGAGGACGGCAAGGTCGTTGCTGCTCCGGAAGGCGGCTCCATGGAATATCAGGTCATCATCCCCGGCGACGGCACCGGTGACCACCCCTCCTTCGCTATCCTTCAGGAAGCTCGCGACTCTCTGGCTCAGATTGGCATGACGCTGGTCGTTTATGACCCGGCTGACTCCAACGAGCTGTGGGATGCCCTCGATGCCGGCACGCAGAACCTGTGGTGCGCTGCATGGGGTGCAACCATTGACCCGGATATGTATCAGGTCTACTACTCCACCAACGTTGTCGGTGAGGGCGGTTCCGATTCCAACCACTATCACATCCGTGACAACGAACTGGATAAGCTCATCATTGAGGCTCGTACCTCCGACGATCAGTCCTTCCGTAAGGCTACCTATAAGGAATGCCTCGACATCATCCTTGACTGGGCGGTTGAGATTCCTGTCTATCAGAGACAGAACATCGTTATTGCTTCCGAGGAGCGTGTCAACACGGCGACCATGACGCAGGATATCACCACCTTCTATGGTTGGATGGCTGAGATCGAGAACCTCGAAATGAAGTAATCCAACGGCATTTTCTGAATTTAAGTAGATACTAACTCAGACGATATGGCCCGCCGGAACCCCAAAATTTCGACGGGCCATACCAGTTTGAAATCTGACAGTTGCGGGAGCGTGAACTATGAAGCAATTTATTGCAAAGCGTACAGTGATCAACATTTTCGTGTTGTTCTTTGTGGCGCTGGTCATTTACGCCCTGATGCGTGCCCTTCCGACCGATTATGTTGAACGTATCGCAAGACAGAAGGCCTCGCTTCCCGGCGCGAAAAGTTATCAAGAGTGGCTCGCCCAACTGGGTGACGCCTATGGCTATAACGACAATGTGTTTGTCGGCTTTTTTAAGTGGCTCGGCAGCGTATTCCAGGGCAACTTCGGTGATTCCTGGCAGTACAACCAGCCCGTTATTGAAAAATTTAAAGACGTTATTTGGTACTCTGTTGTTCTCGGCGCAATTACTTTCGTCCTCGAAATCGCGATTGCTGTTCCGCTCGGCATCCTTTCCGCCCGTAAGCAGTACAGCAAGACTGACTATGCAGTTACAGTGTGTGCATTGTTAGGCATTTCTCTGCCTACATTCTACATTGCCACACTTTTGAAATATGTGTTCTCCGTGAAGCTCGGCTGGTTCGATCTTTACGGCATTGTCGGCAGAGATTATGAATTCCTAAGCGGCTTTGGAAAATTCCTGGATATGACAAAGCATATGATTTTGCCTATCCTGACGCTGACACTGGTGAGTGTTGGTAGTCTCATGCGTTATACCCGAACGAATATGTTGGAGGTTTTGAACTCAGACTATATTCGTACGGCGCGCGCAAAGGGTGTTCCGGAGAATCGCGTCATTAACCATCACGCGTTCAGAAATACCCTGATTCCGCTGGTCACCATCATCGGCGGCAGCTTGCCCGGTCTGTTCAGCGGCGCTATGATCACGGAGCAGCTGTTCCAGATTCCCGGCATCGGCTATATCTCCTATGAGGCGATGGTCGGCGGTGATATTCCCTTCACCATGTTCTATATGACCTTTATGGCGCTGTTGGTTCTTGTCGGCACCCTGATTTCGGACATCCTCTATGCCGTGGTTGATCCGCGCGTGCGTGTCAACTAAGAAAGGAGGAGCAATATGAAAAAGAATGATGAATTGAAAAAGAAGGATTCTCATATCAGCACCTCCACAGCGCTGGATGACGAGCAGCGAGTAAAAGTCCTTTCGCCGACCATGCTGGTTATGAAGCGTTTCTTTCGTAACCGTTTGGCAATCGTCGGACTTTGCATTATCATCTTTATGTTCCTGTTCTCCTTTGTCGGCCCTCTCTTTATGGAGTATGAGGAGACGCAGAAGTTTTATAAAGAGGAATATCTGTACAAGCTCTATGCCCAGGGCACTTATGTTACGGATGTGACAATCAGCACGCCGGAGGGCGCAGATTCCCTTCCCTCCTCCGCGCAGCGTTATATTCTTCCCGCAATCAACAAGGGAGAGGATTCCTTTGAGGTCGACGGCATGACCTATACGCTGGAAAAGTATTCCGATGAGTTTTACGGCGTGGACGGCATGACGGTTTTTGCGAAGGTGGATACCTTGGCAGGAAACTATATTTTTGATACCGAGCTCGACGCTGCCACCCAGCAAGCCATCATTGACGCCATTGAACAGGGCGAGACGGAGCTTGCATACAACGGCGAGACCTATTCTGTCGAAAAGAGCGGCAAGAACTCCTATAATATCGGCAGCTATGCTGAAATTGGCTTTGCAAGCACGATTTCCTTCACGACTGTGGACGGCTCTACTCCCGCGTATACCGTTCGCTATGATGCGCTGAAAGCATTGAGCGGCGGGGCAGATACCTTTGTCGTAGACGGCGTTGAGTATCGTCTTGAGGAAGCCAATGAGAATTCCGCCATGCTCTATGCGGACGGCGAGGAATATGCCTATGTCGGCAGCTTCGTTCTCAACGCAAAAATGGCGGACGTGCAAATTACGCCCGAGTTTATCCTCTTTATTGAAGAGACGCTGCTTCAGATGAAGACCGACGGCATCCTTGAGACGGAGGTCACCTTCACAGAAGCGGACGGCACTGAAAAGAGCTACACCATTCAGAATGACAACGGTCAGTATATTGTCAACCATGAAGAGCTCTCGCTGCTGCTTGACCGCTACGCAGATCCGAGCAAGGAGCATATCTTCGGTACGGATAAGGACGGCATGGACGTTTTGGTACGTCTGATGTACGGCGGTCAGGTTTCCCTGCTGATTGGCTTCATCGGCGTGTTCTTTGAAATCATCATCGGCATTATTCTCGGCGGTCTTGCGGGCTACTTCGGCAGATGGGTGGATACACTCATTATGCGTATCGTTGACGTATTTAACTGCATCCCCACGTATCCGCTGTTGATTATCCTCGGCACGTTTATGGATTCCATGAATGTCGGCGCGCGTGAAAAGATCTTTATGTTGATTATCATTCTCGGCTTGATCAGTTGGCCGGGTGTTGCGCGTATGGTGCGTGGTCAGATTCTTTCCCTGCGTGAGCAGGACTTCATGATTGCGGCTGAGGCTTCCGGTTTAAAGACCAGCTCCCGTATTTTCAAGCATTTGATCCCGAACGTCATGCCGCAGCTGATTGTTATTGCGACGATGGGCTTGGGCGGTCTGATTCTGACGGAATCTACGCTGAGCTATTTGGGTTTGGGCGTTCGCCATCCCTATGCCTCGTGGGGTAGTATTATCAATGCCGTTTCAGACATGTACGTCATGCTGAACTGCTGGTTTATGTGGATCCCTGCAGGTATGCTGATCTTGCTTACCGTTCTCGGCTTTAACTTTATCGGTGACGGTCTGCGAGACGCGTTCGACCCGAAAATGAAGCGATAAGGAGGCGGAAATATGGGACTGTTTAAGAAGAGCAGCAAAAAAAGCGCGAATTATATTTCCGCAAAGGAATCCCGCAAGATCTCCCGCGAAAACCGCAAGATTACGAAGCAGTATGAAAAGGAGATCACGAGAAAGCACGCAGATCCCTCCGAGTATCTGACGCAGATGAAGGATCCGAATAACATTGTCGAGTTTGACAATCTGCATTCCTATTTCTTCACGGATATCGGCGTGGTCAAGGCGGTGGACGGCGTGACCTTCGAAGTGCCTGCGGGTAAAACGGTCGGCGTTGTGGGCGAGTCCGGCTGCGGCAAATCGGTCACCAGCCTTTCACTGATGCGTCTGCTGCAGCGCCCCACCGGTCAGATTGTCGAGGGTGCAATCCGCTTCAATTCCGGCGACGGCGTTTATGATATTGTGAAAACGCCGATCAGCGTCATGCAGAATTTGCGCGGCGAAGCAATGTCCATGATCTTCCAAGAGCCGATGACCAGTCTGAACCCGGTGTTCCGCATCGGTGACCAGATTGATGAGGTTGTTCAACTGCACAACCCGAAATTTTCAAAGGAAGAGATCAAGCAAAGATCCCTTGAAATGATCACCCTTGTGGGTATTCCCGACGCGGAGCGGATGTACCGCCGTTATCCCCATGAGCTTTCCGGCGGTATGCGCCAGAGAATCATGATTGCAATGGCTTTGGCGTGCAACCCGAAGCTGATCATTGCGGACGAGCCGACCACCGCGCTGGACGTTACCATTCAGGCACAGATTTTGGATCTGCTGCGTGAACTGAAGGACAAAATCAACAGCTCCATCATGCTGATCACCCATGACCTCGGCGTGATTGCCGAGATGGCGGATTACGTCGTCGTCATGTATGCAGGCAAGGTCGTGGAGAAGGGAACTGCGGAGGACATCTTCTATCATCCTGCGCACCCCTATACCATCGGTTTGCTTGCCAGTAAGCCTGTGGTCAATAAGGAGCAGGATCGCCTGTATTCGATCCCCGGCAAGGTGCCGAACCCGATCAACATGCCGAACTACTGCTACTTTAAGGATCGCTGCGAGATGTGCGTAGGCGGCTGCGAGGGTGTTTACCCGAAGGAGATCAGCCTGAGCGAAACCCATAAGGTTTCTTGCTATCGCTACTATAACGGAGAGGGGGAGCCAAGTCAAAATGAGTAAGGAAAAAGATACCAAAGCCCCGACCCAAGAGGCGGTTCAGCATAACGCAGAGAACCTGCTTGAGGTTCGCAATCTGAAAAAGTATTTCCCGATCAAGTCCGGCTTCCTCCAGCGCACAGTCGGTCATGTCCGCGCGGTGGACGGTGTCACCTTTAACATTAAGCGCGGCACCACCATGGGTCTTGTCGGCGAGTCCGGCTGCGGCAAAACCACCACCGGTCGTGTTATCCTTCGTCTGCTTGACGGAAAGACCGAGGGCGAAGTCCTGTTTGACGGAGTTGATATTTATTCGCTGGACAAGAAGTCTCTGCGGGATATGCGGAAAAAGATCCAGATCGTCTTCCAGGATCCCTATTCGAGCCTCTCTCCGCGTCTGCCGGTGGGTGAAATCATCGGTGAGGCGGTGCGTGAGCATAAGATTGTCCCGCCCGAGGAATTCGACGATTATATTGACCGCATCATGGCATCCTGCGGTCTGCAGCCCTATCATAAGGACCGCTATCCGCACGAGTTCTCCGGCGGTCAGCGCCAGAGGATCTGTATTGCCAGAGCCCTTGCGCTGAACCCTGAGTTTATCGTCTGCGACGAGCCGGTTTCTGCGTTGGATGTTTCCATTCAGGCGCAGATCATCAACCTGCTGAAGGATTTGCAGGAGGAGTACAACCTGACCTACCTGTTTATCTCCCATGACCTTTCCGTTGTCGAGCATATTTCCGATACGGTCGGTGTTATGTACCTGGGCGACCTGGTCGAGTACGGCAATAAGGAAGATCTGTTCAAGCATCCGCTGCATCCTTATACCGATGCCCTGTTCTCCGCGATTCCGGTACCTGATCCGCAGGTCAAGATGAAGCGCGTGATCCTCGAGGGCAGCATCCCGTCGCCCGCCAATCCCCCCTCCGGCTGTAAGTTCCATACGCGCTGCAAGCACTGTATGGAGGTCTGCAAGCAGGAAGTTCCGGAAGAGAACTGGGTGAACGACTCCCATTATGTCCGTTGCCATCTGTATGACAAGGGCTGCGAGGAAGCGCTGGAAAAGTATTTGAATGAAAAGGCTGTCAGCAATAAATAATATGAAAAAATGGGGAGAGCCTTGCGGCGCTCCCCATTTTCAAAAGGAGACAGACGATGAGCAGAAAAGCGAAGAAGTACGAGGATGACGACGGGCGCACCATTGCGCCGATGAACATTGACGGAATGCCGTGGTATGTGGATACGGCGAAGGGTGCGCAGAAGGAGAAAAAAGCGGACGACGAAGAAGAAAAGGAGACTTCCCCCGAGGAGCAGTATCGTCAGCTACTCAAGGAGGAGGATCCCGACGCGTATCGAAAGCTGGAGAGAAAAGAGACGCGCGCAATGGTTTTCGCTTCGCTGAAGGCAGCCATGCTGGTTGCCGGTGTTTTCCTGGTCGGACTCCTGTTATTTATTTGTTTTTGCGTATTTGTTTGGTTTCGTTAAAAACATCGACCCTTGCAGTTTTTGTACTGCAAGGGTCGATGTTTCAATGATTTTAGAGAAAGCTGCATTGCGTTTCGCTTGCGGAAGAAGGGGAGCGGTGGGATCAGCGCATTTCCTTCTCGGCGTGCTTCTTGATGGCGGCAAAGCTTTCGGCGCTGATCACATGCTCAATGCGGCAGGCATCCTCGACGGCAACCTCGGGGGACACGCCGAGGGCGGTGAGCCACCGGGACAAAAAAGTATGGCGCTCATAAATGCGCTCCGCAATCTCTTGCCCGGCAGGGAGGAGCGTGATGAGACCTCCGGCGTCTACCTGAATATAGCCGTTTTCCCGCAGATTGCGCATGGCAATGCTGACACTCGGTTTCGAAAATTCCAACTCGTTGGCAATGTCAACAGAGCGAACGGCACCCGTTCGATGCGAGAGGATCAAGATTGTCTCTAAATAATTCTCCGCGGATTCCTGAATTTTCATATTGGCCTCCTTACGGGTTCTCTTTCAGCGAATGAAGTTGGTACGCACGGGAGTCTCATATTGCGGCGCGGGAACGCCGGCTGCCTTGCCCGCCGCAATGCAGCGAAGAAGCCATGCCATGTTCTCTCCAAGGGTGCGCATCGTCTGTAAACCCTCTTCGTCCTGCAATACCTCCTCGGGTGTATTGCCGTGCACCTGATTCCAATATTGTGAGGTCACGATGGGCATGGAGTTGATGGAGAAATACTTGTTCAGACGGTCAAACGCCGCAGATGCGCCGCCCCTGCGGCAGGAGACGACTGCGGCACCGGGCTTTCCTTTGAGCTTTTTTCCCGCACTGTAGAAAAGCCGGTCAAGAAACGCCGTCGCCTGACCGGCGGGACCTGCATAGTAGACGGGTGCGCCGATTACGATGCCGTCAAATTCGTCCAGCCTTGCGGCAAGCTCGTTGACACCGTCATCAAAAATGCAGGGGCTGCCGTCCTTGCATTTGCGGCAGGCAATGCAGCCGGCGACCGGCTTCTTTCCGATTTGGAAAAGCTCCGTTTCCATGCCGTGACTTTTTAAAACCTTTTCTACCTCGCTGAGCGCGGTAAAGGTGCAGCCCTTGGCATTTGGGCTGCCGTTCAAAAGCAATACCTTCATAGCTCCCTCCTATTGTCTGCGAATATCGTCCCCGGCAAACTGCACCAAGCGATAGGTTCCGATGACGCGGGAGGCAATCTGCGGGCTGTAGCGCCGCTCGAATTCCCGGTCTTCCATATTGGTCGAGATGATGGTGGCGCGGTTTTCCATCATACGCGTATTGACCAGATCGTAGAGCACGGAGATGGTAAACTGCGTGGTCAGCTCCGTGCCGAGATCGTCTATGATTAAAAGGTCACATGCAAAGTACTTGCGGGTCTGTTTACCCTCTTCCTCATGCTCTGCGCCGAATTTTTCCGCCTCGAAATCCGCAAATAAATGCGTGGCGGTGTCGTAAACAATGCCGTAGCCGCGGTCCACCACCTGACGGGCAATGCAAGCGGACATATAGGTTTTCCCAAGCCCGGTTGCGCCGGTAAACAGCAGGCTGCCCGAGGCGGGGGTAAAGTTTTGCGCGTATTTTGCGCACATGCGGAGGTTTGACTGCATTAAGCGGCGCGGAGTCGTGCCGAGGTCGTTGTCATAAGTGTCGGGATAGACGTCCAAACGGAAGTTTTCAAAGGTCTCCTTGCCTGAGCCGAGCAGCTTCGACAGAGCAAGCCGCTGCTCCTGACAGCATAACTCGTGCAGGCAGGAGCACATCTGCGCGCCGCGATAGCCGGTGTCGCCGCATTTTTCGCAAAGCGGCGCATCCTCCAGCCAGCCTTCTTCAAAGTCAGCCGCTTCAATGATCCAATCCCGCTCCTGCTGCAAAGCGAGATTCTTGTCTCGAACTTTTGCAACGGCTTCTGCGGGATCTTCTCCCTTCCGCAGCGTGGCTGCCATAAGCTGCGTCATGGTGAGACGCAGGGTGCGGTCGATCTCGGCAAGACGGGGATAGCGCTCATAGGCGATGCGCAAATGCGCTTCATACTCCCGCTCATGCGCCAGCCGCGCCTGCATCAGGCGTTCCCGTGCGCGGCGGAGAATGTCCTCGCTGTATGGCATATGTCAGTCCTCCTGGTCTTCTTTCAGTGCGTTCTGCACCGCTTTCTTTGCCAGCGGAGAGAGCTTGTCGCCATGCCGCTGGAAGCCGTCCCTCTTTCGCCTCGATACGGAGGGAGGCGCGCCGTCTCCCAAGGCAATTTCCTGCGGCGTGTGCAGATTTTTCTCGTGCCAGCTTTTGAGAATGGAATTCATGTAAGGCCATTTGAACGAACCAATCTGATTGCAGGTGCGCTCGTAGGCGAGGTTGATCGACTCATCGGGGAAGCCCATCGAGACCCAATTGGTCAGATAGCGCTCCTCCTCGGCGGTCAGCTTGCGGTTGTCGATTTGCAGCAGCAGCCGGAGCTGCTGTATCCGCGTAAAAAGACGCCGCTGCGCTTCCACATGGAAGCAAGCCGCTTCAATGGTCTCAATGCCCTCATCCGCCCAATGATACGCCTCTTTCTCAATGGTGCGCATGGAGGGAGCGCGGATTCCCTTTCGGCGGTTGCGCTCAATGCAGTAATTCAGCAGCAGACCGACCACCTCCGTCGGCAGACGCAGATAGTCCGTAAAGGAGAGCAGCGTTTTCAGCTCCTCGGTGGAGAGTGTCCGACCGAGCCGCCGCTGTGCCTCGCCGACCAGCTTAGAAAATGCCGCGCGGTTGTCGCGCATCGCCTCGCGCAGATCGGCGTCCGTATAAACAGGCTTTTCCGGGGCAAGGGCAGGCTTTGTCGGCGTATCCCAAAGCCCCAACTGCACCAGACATTCCTTTGCCGCAACAATCTGCGGGGCGGTAAAATGCAGCGCGTCCATCGCCGTTTCCAGCGGCTGCTTTGATTTGCGGTAAAGATAGAGCGCCACCGCGTCGGGACAACTGCATGAAAGCAGCTTGCGAGTTTCTTCGGTTGTCAGCGTTACGCTCTGCATATCTCTATCTCCTTATCGCATATATGATTGCATCGCGCATATCGCCGATACCGACGATATGCGCGTAAAAAGTTGGTTTGATTTCAACAATCCTATTATAGCATAAGGCAGCGATAGGGACAAGCACAGACGACCACAGAAAATATGAAATTTTTCAGTGCGAATTTTGGCGGTGACCTATATCTTGTGGCGCTTGGCGGACTATACCACAAAGCCACCGTTGACCGGTAAATTTTGTCCGGTTACGAATTTTGCGCGGGCGAGGTATAAAAGCGCCTCGGCAATCTCGTCGGGCGAGCCGTTCTTCCCCAAGGGGGTCTGCTCCGCCAGCTCACGCAGCGTTTCCTCACTGACGGAGGCGCACATATCCGTCAGGATCACGCCGGGGGAGACGCAGTTGACGCGGATGTGAGACGGGCCCAGCTCCTGCGCCAGTGCCTTTGTCAGCGCAATCACCGCGCCCTTTGTTGCGGAGTAGGCAACCTCGCAGGATGCGCCGACCTGCCCCCACATGGAGGCGACGTTTAAAATACAGCCCGACTGCTTTTGCAGCATCGCGGGTAAAACGGCGTTGACGCAATGATAGATCCCGTGTACATTCACCGCGAACAGGCGCTGCCATTGTGCCTCGGAGATTTGTGAGATCAGCCCGTAGTGGCAGATGCCCGCGTTATTGATAAGAATATCCACCGGCGGAAGCTTTGCCACTGCCGCGCAGACGGCTGCCGCATCGGCAACATCGCAGCAGATTGCCCTTGCACCCGTCTCCGCTGAGACGGTCTGCGCTGCGGTTTGATTCTTTTCATAGAAGAAGGAGACGTCAAAGCCTTCTTTGGAGAAAGCGCGAACTGCGGCTGCGCCGATGCCCCGGCTGCCTCCCGTGATCAAGACATGTTCCATTTCTTTCCTCATCTTATGAAACAGACGCCGCGTCAGCGGCGTCTGGATTTCGTCTTATGCTCGTATTGACGGCAGCCGGAGATTTTACTGTCAGAGTCGGACATAAACTGCTTCAGCTTTTCCTCAAAGGTCAACGGAGCCTTTGGAGCGGCAGACTTCGGCGCTTCGCTGCGGGGGCGGGAAGGACGGCGCTCCTGCTCCTGCGCGCGTTTGATGGAGAGGCTGATTTTGCCCGCGTCATCAATACCGATGATCCGGACGCGGACGGTATCGCCCTCGTGCAGATGATCATGGATATCGCTGACATAGGAATTCGAAACCTCAGAGATGTGAACCATGCCGGTGCGGTTCTCCGGCAGGAGAATGAACGCGCCGAATTTTGTGATGCTTTTGACTTTGCCTTCCAGCAATGTACCGACTGTAAACTCCATAGATGCAGTATGTTCCTCCGTTTATTTGCTGCTGTCGATGTAAATGACCTCACCGTCGCTGACGAGATTGAGGCGCTCACGGGCGATTTTGGTGACAGAGGCGTCCGTGCCGAGCTGCGCGATGTCTTCCTGAAGCTCCAAATTAGACTGCTGCAAGTCGGAGACCTCTTCACTGAGCGTTTCTTTTTCGGCTTTGAGCGCGTTGATCTTTGGTTGAAGTGTGACGATGGTGACGATTGCGTATAGCATCACCGTCAGTATGACGAGCTTGGTAATGAGTGACGATTTGCACAGGCGCATCGTACATTCCTCCCGATCCTTTCTTTTGTGTGTTGCGAGGGTTTCGTCTTCTTATTGTAACCGATTTTCTCGCTCTTGAAAAGAGATTTTTTACACTTTTTTTCAAAAAATCGAGAAATTTTCCGCACATTCGGCAAAACCACCGCAGAGGGAAGGTGACAAAACGCCAAAATGTGGTGATCCATCGCGTAAAAAGGCGGCTGAGTGTCAAAAACCAGAGGAACATACCGAGTGCGGTGCCGAGCAGCATAAAGATGCGGTATTCACCGTTGCCGACCAGCAGAGCAAAGCAGAGATTCCCGAGCAGACACGAGAGGACAAACCATGCATCAAGCAGATGGGTCAGACCGCGCAGATTACGCCGCAGCCCGCGCAGCAGGTCATAATGCAGACCGTACAGCAGACCAAGCGCGGCGGCGAGCAGGAATTGACTGCCTTGCAGTCCGAGCGGCTGTTCCATCTATCGGAACAGGCGGCGCAGGAAGCCCCCGGTTTTCTGCGGCTCCTCATAGCTCAGAGCGTTAATTGTACCGCTGACGGCGACCTGACCGCCGTCAATGGAAAGTGTCTGCAAATGCAGCGCCTCGCCGCGGATGATCAGAATGCCGCGCGCCGTATGCAGCACGACGGTTGTCTCGTCAAAGCTCTCAACCTCACTGACGCCGCTGACGGACAGCTTCGAGCGGTTATCGAGCCGCAGCTCATGGGGCAGTGTCTGAATGGAATCGTTCGCCATCATCATCCCTCCGCACTATATATACGGCGCGGTCGGGGAAAATATTACTGAATCTCAGCGGGGTCGTATATCTCCGGCGGCAAAACATCCGAAAGCTCCACCAACGCGTGATTTAGGTCGCCGTAGCCGTCATAACGCACCATGGGGCTGCGCAAAGTCAGAATGCTCGGCTCCAATGAGAGGGTCAGTGTCACGCAGGTTCCGCCCTCGGGAGTACCACTGACAGCGATTGTCCCGCCGTGCAAACGGGCAATCTCACGGACAATCGGCAGCCCCAGCCCAATGCCCTGAGAAGAAGCGCCGAATTCGGAGGCGGAGAAGCGCTCAAAGATGGTGGACAGGATGCCTTGCTCGACCCCCTTGCCGTTATCGTTCACCTGCAGCAGCAGAAGAAGCCCCTGCTTTTGCACGCTGAGGGTAATGGTGCTGCCGGAGGGACAATGCGCTAAGGCGTTGGCGATTAAATTATATAGAGCGCGTTCCAGCAGTTGGCAGTCAATATCACCCCGCAGCGGTCTGACGGGCGGCGTGAACAAGAGCTGCACGCCGACGGACTCCGTCAACGGGCGGGCGGCGGAGACAAAATCGTTCAGAAAACGGGTGATATCCGTCATCTCGCGGCGCGCCTCCTTGCGATGCAGCAGAAGCTGCGCGCCGTCGGACATCTGCCCGCACAGACGAATGAGCCGATAAAGTGCCTGATTCAGCTCTGCCGCGGCGGGAATCGGCTCCGTCTGCGTTTCTTCAAGCTGCTCAAACAGTGCGTTTGCCGCGTTCAGCATGGTGTGCAGCGGCTTGCGCAGGGTGACGGAGGCGCGTTCCACCGCCGCTGCTGTCGCGTTGACCTCCTGCGGACGGCGGGCGGCAATGAAGAGATCGCCTGCCTGCATCGCAAGGACGGAGGCGTCATACTCCGCGCCGCCGAGGATCATCGGCAGATGCAGCGTCCCCTCCCGCTGCCAAACCTCGTACAGCATCGCGTTATTCTCCAAAAGAGAGGAGACGGGCAGACCCTCAGCAAGCAGTCCGCGCGCTGCGCCGTTGCACCAAAGAATGCTGCCGTCACGCACGAGAAAAACCGGCTGCGCCAACAGCTCTAAAACCTGCTTCAGCTCCATATCCATGTGCATCTCCTCCTTTGCTTTTGATCGTGCCGCCATGCCCTACGATCCTCGCAATGACAGGGAAAGGCGCCCCCATTTGTCATTGCGAGACCGGTGCGCGTATTGCCGGCAGGAGTACGTCGTCTCCGTAACGCTTCATCGGCGCGAATGACTGCGCACCGGTCGTGGCAATCTCCGGCTGTAGGTTTGTACGCACTCGGCGGTTCCTGCACGAGATTGCACCCGCAAGGGGTATGCCGCATCCGTAGTGCTCGTTCCTCGCGAACGGCTGCGCTGCCGCGTCGCTGCAATCCTCGCAATCCATATGCGAAAACGCACCAGGATAAACGAAACAGCCAATGTAGGCCCGGGACATGTCCCAGCCGTCCGCGAAGCAGCAGACAGTAGGCATGAACAAGCTTATACTCGGTCGGTAGTTCCTACACGCGGCTTAGGACATGTCCCTGCCCTACAAAGGGTTTCATGACAATGACAGGGTAGGGGAGGTTGTGCGCGGTTGGTAGTTTCTGCCCCGGCGCGTCCTACGAGAGCGGTTTTCTTTAGTATCTGCCAAGACCGGTAAATATTGCGCGGGAAAATCTTCCGTGTCGAATTTTGTCGAATCCTGTCGAAGCTATCTGTATCATACCTTATTTGTCATGGAAATGCAAGAGTGGTTACAAATAAATTGCGGAAGCCTTCGAACAAATCGATTGCGGCACTTTTGCGGATTGTTTCGGAGCATTTTGCGCGCTTTTCCGTGGGCAATGAAAAACTTTTCCGAAAAACGCGGTTGTCGCGGCGCATGGAGTGTGGTATAATAACAGTTCAGAAAGAAAGCAATTTGCGGAGGGAAGCAATGCGAGATACAATACTTGTCAGAGGCGCAAGAGAGAATAACTTAAAAAATGTCGATGTGGAGATTCCGCGCAACGCACTCAGCGTGTTTACCGGGCTTTCCGGCTCGGGAAAGTCCTCCCTCGCCTTCGATACGATTTATGCCGAGGGACGCAGACGCTATGTGGAGTCGCTTTCCGCTTATGTGCGGCAGTTTTTGGGGCAGATGGACAAGCCCGATGTGGATGTGATTGAGGGACTTTCGCCTGCCATCTCCATTGACCAAAAGACCACCTCCAAGAACCCGCGCTCCACCGTCGGCACGGTCACGGAGATTTATGACTATCTGCGTCTGCTCTGGGCGCGGGCGGGAACGCCCCACTGCCCGAAATGCGGCAGAGAGATTCGCCGTCAGAGCGTGGATCAGATTGTCGATAAGGTGCTTGCCATGCCCGAGGGAACGCGCTTTCAGGTGCTGTCGCCCATCGTGCGCGGCAAAAAGGGCGAACATACCAAGCTCTTGGAGGACGCCCGCCGCAGCGGCTTTGCCCGTGTGCGCATTGACGGCATCAACTACGATCTGAGCGAGGAGATTTCGCTGGAAAAGAATAAAAAGCACGCCATCGAATTGGTCGTGGATCGCCTCGTTCTGCGCGGAGACATTACCCGCAGACTGACCGACAGCGTGGAAACCGCCCTGTCCCACGGCGGCGGGCTTGTGATCATCCAGTGCCCCGACACCGGTGAGGAGACGCTGTTTTCCCGCAACTATGCCTGCGACGAATGCGGCATCTCCATGCCGGAGCTTTCGCCGCGCCTGTTCTCCTTCAATAATCCGTTGGGCGCCTGCCCGGAATGCTCCGGCTTGGGCTTCCGCCTGAAGGTCGATCCCGCGCTGGTCGTTCCGAATCCGGATTTGTCCATCTATGACGGCGCGATTCAGGCGAGCGGGTGGGGGAACATCAAAAACGATTCCATCGCGCGGATGTACTTCGAAGCCTTGGCGCTCAAATATCATTTCGACCTCAACACACCCTTCCATGCGCTTTCGGAGGCTGCCCGCGAGGTAATCCTGTACGGCACAAAGGGCGAAAAGCTCCAATTGCATTATGAGCGCGGCAACGGCAGGGGAACGCTGGAGCAGGCGTTTGAGGGGATTATTCCCAATGTTGAGCGCCGCGCCCGCGAAACCCAGTCCGACGCCGTGCGCAAGGAGCTGGAGGAGCTGATGACAACCTCTCCCTGCCCGCACTGCGGCGGCGAACGTCTGTCCGATATTGCCCGGGCGGTGACGGTCGGCGGGCTGTCCATCATGCAATTCTGCGCCATGCCGGTCAATAAGGAGCTGGAATTTCTCGACAACCTGCACCTCGAGGGGGCGCAGGCGATCATCGCGGAACAAATTCTGCGCGAGATTCGCTCCCGCCTCGGCTTCCTGCAGAGCGTCGGGCTGCAA
Source organism: Faecousia sp. (assembly GCA_051892295.1). GTDB lineage: Bacteria > Bacillota > Clostridia > Oscillospirales > Oscillospiraceae > JAZOXB01. The sequence continues at coordinate 34,145 of JBJFGB010000127.1, forward strand.
TATCTGACCCTCTCCCGCTCTGCGGGTACGCTTTCCGGCGGCGAGGCGCAGCGTATCCGCCTTGCCACGCAGATTGGTTCGTCGCTGATGGGCGTGCTGTATATCCTCGACGAGCCGAGCATCGGTCTGCACCAGCGGGATAACGATAAGCTGCTTGCGACGCTGCGCCGTCTGCGGGATTTGGGCAATACCCTGATTGTCGTGGAGCACGATGAGGACACCATGCGTGCGGCGGACTATATTGTCGATGTCGGCCCCGGCGCGGGTGTCCACGGCGGCGAGATCGTCGCCCAGGGCACCTTGCAGCAGATTATGGACACGCCGGAAAGCCTGACGGGGCAATACCTCTCCGGCAAAAGAAAAATCCCCGTACCGGCGCAGCGCCGGCAGGGGAACGGCAAGCACCTGCGCGTCTGCGGGTGCTGTGAAAACAATCTGGCTCATATTGATGTGGACATCCCGCTGGGAACCTTTACCTGCGTGACGGGCGTTTCGGGCAGCGGAAAATCCTCTCTGGTCAATGAGATCATCGCAAAACGGCTGCTTGGAAAGCTCAACGGCGCGCGCGTCCGTCCGGGCAAGCATGACCGCATGGAGGGAATCAAAAATCTCGATAAGGTCATTGTGATTGACCAAAGTCCCATCGGTCGCACGCCGCGCTCGAACCCGGCAACCTATACGGGACTTTTCTCCGATATCCGCGACCTCTATGCCTCCACCGCAGATGCCCGTGAGCGCGGCTACAGCGCGGGGCGCTTCTCCTTTAATGTCAAGGGCGGGCGCTGCGAGGCGTGCTGCGGCGACGGTCTGGTGAAGATTGAAATGCACTTCCTGCCCGATGTCTATGTGCCCTGCGAGGTCTGCCACGGCAAGCGCTATAACCGCGAGACGCTGGAGGTGCTGTATCGAGGAAAGAACATCTCTGAGGTCTTGGAGATGACGGCGGATGAGGCGCTGGAGTTCTTCGAGCATCAGCCGCGTCTGCGTGAAAAGGTCGCCACGCTGGTGGAGGTCGGCTTGGGCTATATCAAGCTCGGGCAAAGCTCCACCACGCTCTCCGGCGGCGAAGCCCAGCGCGTCAAGCTGGCGACGGAGCTTTCCCGCCGCGCGACGGGGCGCACGCTGTATATTCTCGACGAGCCGACCACGGGCCTGCATATGTATGATGTGCAGAAGCTTTTGGAGGTGCTGCAGCGCCTTGTGGATGTGGGAAATACCGTGCTTGTCATTGAGCATAATCTCGATGTCATTAAGACTGCCGATTACCTGATCGACTTGGGGCCCGAGGGCGGCGACGGCGGCGGCAGGATTGTCGCCTGCGGTACGCCGGAGGAGGTTGCTGCCTGCGAAAAGTCCTATACGGGGCAGTATTTGAAGAAGGTGCTTGCAAAGGAGTGACACGCCATGACAAAGGATCGCCTGACGCGCCGCTTTCTGACGCGGGATCCCGACGCTTTGCCGGATGTGCAGTTGCTGGAGCTGCTGCTGCGCTTCAGTGCGGAGGACGCTGCGGAACTGGCTGCGCGGCTCATGGAGCAGTATCCGAGCATTGCCGCGCTGATCGAGGCGGACCCTGACCGTCTTGCGGAGATCGAGGGCATGAATGAGGAGAGCGTCCTGCTCCTGCGCCTTGTGCCGGAGCTGCACCGCCGCTATTTCCTCTCCCGCTCGCAGGGAGAGACGCGGCTTTTGAGCAGCACGGATTTCGGGCGCTACCTGCTGCCGTATTTCTACGGGGCGAGGGATGAAATGATTTACTTGCTCCTGCTGGACGCGGGTGGAAAGGTTTTGAACTGCCGCAAGTTAGGACACGGCAGCGTCAATTCCGCCAATGTGCCCACACGCCGTTTGGTGCAGGAGGCTTTGACTGCCAACGCCACCGGCATCGTCCTGGCGCACAATCACCCCTCGGGGGTCGCCCTGCCGTCAAAGGAGGATATCGAAGTGACCCTCCGCCTCCGCGACGCCCTGAGCGCATTGGAGATCATGCTCCTGGATCATGTGATCATTGCCGACGACGACTTCGTCTCCATGCGCGAAAGCGGCTATTTCCGGGAGTACGGTTATTGAAGGCGGAAAAGCTTTTTTGCAGCAGCCCTTGTAGACTGGGGACATGTCCCCTAAGACCGCGCAGCGGCAGACGGAACGAAGGAACAAATTTTTATGCCCTCGGGAGTTCCTGCACCGGCGCGCCGAGGTCGTCGCGCCCTACGGCGGGTCGTAGGGCACGACCACTGGGCGTGCCATCCGCGCAGCGGCAGACGGTATGTACTATCGAGTTTGTATACACTCGGTAGCTCCGGCAAGAGATTGCCACGTCGCTGCGCTCCTCGCAATGACACGAAGGGACTGTCCCACTTGTCATTGCGAAACCAGTGCGCACACTGGTTGTGGCAATCCCGTGCAGGAACTACGGATAGATTACCGCATCACTACACTCCTCGCAATCCACACGCGAAAAACGCACCACGATAAACGAAACAGCCCTTGTAGGGCGGGGACATGTCCCCGCCGACCGCGTAAGCGGCAGTCGGTGCAGACGAACGAATTTGTACGCGCTTGGTAGTTCCTACACGCGGCGGGGACATGTCCCCGCACTACAGGGAGTTTCATGACAATGACACGAAGGGACTGTCCCACTTGTCATTGCGAAACCAGTGCGCACACTGGTTGTGGCAATCCCGTGCAGGAACCACGATAAATTACCGCATCACTACACTCCTCGCAATGATGTGCAAGAACCACCCGATAGATAATAATATTACAAAAGACTATGAATCCGCCAAAGGGATCCATAGTCTTTTCCATTTTCATTTCAACATCTCATCACAGGTCGTATGAAGTGCATATGTGCAATAAGCTTCTATCTGTCAATCACAATATTTTTCACTCCATGACTGAGAATCAAATTGATCAGTTCATTTCTGGAATAATTCGTTTCTGCCGCGATTCGGTCAAGTTCTGTAAGTGTTTCTTCCTTAATTCGAACAGAGATCATGCGATTTCCGTCCTCACCGCGGCGCTTAATATGCAAAGCTTCTTTTTCGTTCATCATATCCTCCACTGCGCAAATTCTTGATGTTTGATATAATAATAGCTTGACTTTTTGCTGATTCATATGCTACAATAAGATATCATTAATTATATCATTTATAATATCGTCGGATGAAAAAGAAGTATCGACATAACAGCTGGACAATCCTATGTGCTGGTTTCGATGGGCACGACTGACGGATATGTAAAATTCTACCCCTCAGCTTGCTCCATTTCCCGCGCGATTGCATCAAGAATGAAGCGATTCGTGCTTTTTCCTTGCTTTGCTGCAAATTCTGCGATTTTCTTGCGCTGTCCTTTGGGTACGAAAACACTGATGCGGTCGTAAGCTTTTTTATTGTATCTTGCGGTTGCTTCCTTTTGCGCCTCTGAATAGGACATTCTCATTCCTCGCGTTTCTCTTCTTCATAGTTTGCAAGTGCGTATTCAATGCACTGGTTAACGATCTTATTAAAGGAAACACCGGTTTTTAGATTCAAGTCGTTGATCTTGTCAAAAGTCTCCGCTTTCATGCGAATCGTACGGCTGACCGATGATATTTTCTCATCTTCAGTGTTAATTCTGAATGGCTTCAATTTGCATCCCTCCGATACATATTGTATTCTATTTTGAAATGTGTTATAATGTACAAAATTGAAATCAGAATTTGTACTTGTCTGGAGGGCACTATGCCAAACTACGAAAAAATGTATTTTCACTTATTCCATGCGGTCAACGATGCCATAGAGGAAATGAATTGCTGCAATTACGGTATTGCTACGGAACGACTTATTCATGCGCAGCTTACTTGCGAAGAAATGTTCTTACAGGATTTGGACGGGAGGGAAGACGGGCGGGAAGCTTCATCCAATAGGAACGCCAATTCCGGAATCGTCCTTTTACCATAATAAAAAATCGCTCCCATGCAAGCGGGTTGCATAGGAGCTACTAATAAACGCGATTCGGATTATCTGTCAGTCCGAGAAGATAATCCACGGAGACGTGATAGTATGCCGAAAGACGAATCAGAATTTCTGTTGGAACATCCCTCTGCCCAAGCTCATAGTTGCTGTAGACCTGCTGGGAGCAGTTTAAGATTTTTGCCATGTCCTTTTGTTTTAAATCGTGATCCTCGCGCAGATCGCGAATCCGGCGATACTGTGTCATTTTTTTCCCGCCTCCAATGGTCCCAACAGCTCTGCATAAGTGACGCCCAAAACCTTACACAATGCCTTAACCTCGTAATCCGGAACGAACCGTGAGCCGTTTTCAATGCGAAGCACCGTGAGATCGGTGAAATCAAAGCCCTCCAATTGCAGTTTGGCGGCAAGGGCACGCTGTGTCAGACCTTGCATATTTCGCAGCTCCCGCACCTTCTTCCCGATGATGTTTTTTGCATCACCGCTCCAGTAGATTTTCATAGACATACCTCTTGCAGATTTCTAAAGATGAAGTTATCCTTGATTCTATCCAAGAAATGTCAAAGAAACCTTCTAAAGATGAAATAAGATGTGAATTATTATTAAAATGTAAGCTCAAAACAGGAAAAGATGAAACAATAACATATTTACCGCAAAATGCAGTATTGACATATACCGCGATTTGCGGTAAAATGAAAATGTACAGATTTATTGAGTACCAATGATACACACCTGCTGTACGAAAAAAGAAATAAGATGGGGCTTGAATGATGGAACAAAAAATGAAAAATGGTGGACCGCTTGGATCATTATTTTTTTCCTCAATGAAAAAGTTTGTGTGTTTGGTCATGCACAAGCCGAGCAGTAGTATGCATGGTGCACAGAAATAGGAATGCCGCTGCCCCACCTATCAACATTCCTTTGGGGCGCAGGATGTAAAATACATACTATGATCGGCAAATCGGATTTGGTTGCATAATGTAAATCACACAACACTTTTCATTGAACCTTAAGGAGATAACTTATTATGGCACATTTGAATCGAGATTTTTTAGTACCGTATTTACAAGATGTGTGCGCAGTGGAGTTAATGATTGAAAAGCTAACTTCTGAGAAAGAGAAAGCCCAAAACAGAATCCAGAAAATCAAGAGCGATAATACTTGTCCCCGTCCGTGCCGCAGAACGCCCAAAGTAGACGGATGGGATGCTGAGCAAGTTGGAGGGATGTTTGGCTTGGGTTTTGTCGGTATGATTATTGGCATTGTATTGTCTCTCATATTTAAATGGTATAGATCTCCATGGAGTCTGTTGGCTGTCTTAGGACCGTATCCTTTGGTGTTTTTTCTGACGATCTGGTCGCATCATTCAGAAAGAATTGCTGCAGAAGAATGGTGTGACGAGGACTTCCGCCAGCAAGAGGCTGAATATGCTAATTCTATGTTGGCACTGGAGAAAGCGAGACCTGAGATAAAAAGACTTGAGAGCAGGATCGCAGCGCTGAAAATAGATTTGGACAAAGCAAAACGGCTGCGCACAAAACTCTATAATGTTAATGTAATTCCAGATGGCTATCGCAACATTTATGCGGCGGTGTTTTTGTACCGTTACTTCAGTACAAGTCGCGCGGATGATATAGATGCCGTTCTACAGACACTTATTCTGGAAGAAATTAAAGCGAAGCTGGATCAGATCATTTCCATGCAGTCAGAAATCATTCTTAATCAAGAGCGGATGATAGCAAACCAGCGTGCATCTTTGGAATCCCAGCGCAAGCATCAGGCGTATATGGAAAATAAGGCACGACAGATCGCTAGCAGCATCGAAGAGCAAAACATCTATATGGAAATGACTGCAGCAAATACTGCAGCTACCGCCTATTTTGCCGCTGCTAACTACTTCTCCAATCTATAATTCAGCCTGAAATGAATTGAATGGAGGAGCCATGTACCAGACCGGTACGCACGATCCTGTGGGAGGTCGACGGACTAACCAATAGTCAGACTCCTACCCGATTTTCTTAATTTAGCCTGTAACATAAGGAGAAGAGTATGTATTGCGGAAAATGCGGGATGCCAATCCCTGATGATGCGATGTTTTGCGGTGCTTGCGGATGTGCAGTCCTGCGACAGGAGAATGATGCGTGTTTCATAGAACCGAGCACAGATATGAGTGAAACGCCGCAGAAGCGCGGTCAGAAACGAAAATGGTCGATTGCAGTGTGTGCAATTGCCGTATGCTGCATTGTAGTGGTGTGCGCGTTGCTGCTTTCCGATCCAAAGGCTTCGCCAATCGAGGATTTTGAATATAAATTTGTGGAAGGAAACGCTGTCATAACAAAGTATATCGGCTCTGACCTGGAGGTCGTGATACCGGATGAGATCGAAGGGCGACCGGTGACGACGATAGGGGAGGACGCGTTTCACGGATATGACTTTGAGTCGGTCTATATTCCGGATTCCGTTCTTGTCATTGAAAGTCTGGCTTTTTCGGAATGTACGAGACTCAAAGAAGTCAGGCTACCGAAGAATTTAAAAAATCTGGGGGGCTTTGCGTTTAGTGCGTGTGGGAGCTTGGAAGAGATCGAAATCTACAGCGCAGAGAAAATCGGAGGCTTTGCATTTCGTGGCTGCTCTGCGTTAAAAGAGGTTGAATTACCGGATAATCTTAAGTCGCTTGGTGATGCTGCATTTGCCAGCTGCTCTGCGTTAAAACAGATTGAATTGCCGGATAATCTTAAGTCGATCGGCAGTGCTGTATTTTCCGGCACAGCAATCAAGGAACTGATGCTGCCGGACAATGTTACAGAATTCTCAAGAAGCGAAGTAACGATATTTGATCCATCAAATTTGTATACAGGCGATGTGAGACTGAAAACAATCTTGGAGCCGATCGACAGCTTTGCCGACAAAAATGTTATCATTTATGTGAATAAAGGATCGGCAACACAGAGGACGCTGGATAATTATGACCGCACGGTCGACGAAGTGATTGCAAAGTACGGAGTGGTATACGACTCGGGTGTTACTATGAATGGTGTTGACATAAAACTTTATTTCGAGGATTACAGGTTTCATTATCAGATCGTAGACTGAAAAATAATGGAGTGTGATAAAATGTTTTGCGAAAAATGCGGAAAAGAGCTAAAGCAGAATGTCCGATTCTGCAACTACTGTGGTGCGTCGTTAGAAAGCACTCAGGCTGCCCCCGTACAGCCTACAAAGAACAAGAAGAGCAAAAAGATATTGATGCTTTGTGCTGCGTCGATTGTTGTGATTGCGGCTGTGCTTACAGGCGTTGTCGTGGGCATAAGGAATGGCGGTTCCGCAGTTGGGCTGAAATATGACTGGGGAACGATCGACGATGTCATCATTGAGAACGAAACAATATTAAGCGACGAAGAGGAGGAAATCTTCCGCGATCTCCGCTGCGAGAATCCTGACGGTAAAGTCGGCAGTATAGAAGAAATCTCAAGCGGCGAGATAGAATACACCTTTGTAAATAGAAGACTAGGCGCGGTCGTATTCTACCTTGATGATGCATATACATCAGATGAGTTGCTGGAACAGATGGAAAAAACATTCGGCACAAAACATTATGCATTGGATTTGATAGAATTCGGTGCGGTTGTGTGGTGGATAGACGACACGATTATTAAGCTTGATCCGTGGGATGATGCGATTGTCTTCTTTGATGAGGACTATTATCCGAAATACTATGACGCAAGCTATGTTTATCAGGATATGGTGGAGTTTTTCGGCAAGTGAATGCTCCGTTTGCACGCTCTGCAAGGCGCTTGCAGAGTGTCTTTTTCGATTTATGGAAAGACGCACAGACGGTTTTTCTGCGAAAATGCCGGAGAAAGGTTGCCTGACTGATTGGAAAGAATTTCTCCGTTTCTCACAAAGTTTCTTGAAAAAATTTATGAAAAATCACAAAAAAGGGCTTGACATTCACGGGCGCGTGTATTACAATAAGCAAGCGCGTGTGGGGATAGTCTGCGCGTGCAACTGCGATGATGCAGGAGATTGCGCCGTAAGGCGGTAACTTCTGCGGAGTATGTCCGGTCATCGGGCGGCTGA
>JBJFGB010000128.1:0-10087 GCA_051892295.1 Faecousia sp.
GGTTTCGCAATGACAAAGGAGATTGCCACGTCGCTGCGCTCCTCGCAATGACAAAGGAGATTGCCACGTCGCTGCGCTCCTCGCAAGGACAAGGGAGGCTGCCGCTTCGCGGACGGCGGGGACATGTTGCTTGAGGAAGGAATTGCATCAGGAAGCAGTATGAAATATTGTTTGTACGCCGCCCATGCCGATGCCGGTTTTGATGCCGATTCCCGCGTAATCCGAGAAGGACAGCAGGGCATTCCACAGCTCCAGCAGCGGGGGTGCGAGCTTTGCTTCTATGACGCAGGAGCCGATAAAACCGGGGATCCGAACCCCCTTCAGAAGAAAACGCGTTGTTCGGAGCCGGTAGTCTACGATATGGATGCCTGCAAGCAGGGCGTCAAACGCATCCGGATCCTCCAGCGGACAGGAGGGGAAGGTCTCGTTCCAGCGGGACAGCAGGCTTTGCAGGATCAACCGCTCCTGCGGGAAAATCGTATACCTGCCGCTTTGCTTGAAAGCGGTGGGCGTACAGAAGCAAAGGGTGGCGCGGTTTGCGGGGATGCCGTGGGAAAGCAGCGCTTCCAATGTCATTTGCCGGGATTCTTTGCGGAGGACGGAAAACGCCTGCTGCTCGATGCATACCTGCTCCAGTTGACGCAAAACGGGGCATAAAATCTCCGCAAGCGCATCGGCAAGGACATTCACCGTCCACTGATATGCTCCCGCAGCCTTTTGATATTGCAAACACTGGCTGATGCCTCTGTTTCCCGCTTCGTGGAGCCATTGGGCTTCCTCCGGCGGAAGCTGTTCCAGCAGATAAGCATACAGCCGATAGGCGGAATCCGGGGAAAGCGTATGCGCCGGAACGGCGGGTAGGGTCATGACATACCGGGTAATCATCGAATGGTCACCTCACACACCCCATAAGGATAGGAAGCGTGATTGAAATCGGTCTGCTTCAGGGCTCTCGGCGCAATCCCTTCCTGCCGATCCCGCTCGTGGTGATGCTTTGGGAAAGCTTTTTTCAGAATATCCATTGTCACATCCATTGCCTCGTCACCGTAATAGGGCTCCGTCACGGTCTTGGATTGGAAGCCGACGCCGCCGCCCAGCAGAATGGTTTTGGAATTCATGGCATTTGCCGCCCGGGGGTAACGGCGGGTCACCGTGGTCTGATAGTATGCGGAGACATCGCGGATCGCCTGCAGAATCGTATCCTTTGTGATGCTCCCCCGGAGGATGGACTGATCTAATGTCATGGCAGCGCGGATCGTCGTTCCCGGTTTTATGCACTCCCGGCAGAGGTTGATGGCATTATAAGTGTTATCCCGGAACGCATCCAGCTTCCGGGTCAAGCACATGTGCTCGTCTCCGATGGGCAGACTGTCCGACACCTTGACGCCCCGCAGGAGGCTGTTCAGAGGATTCCCGATGTCCACCGCCTGCTGTCTGTCCTTCTTCAGGGAAAGGGTATGGAAATAGGCATCCTCAAATGAGGCAAAACGGTCAAAGGGAAGCCGCTTGCCCGGGTTCTCGGGCGGGTTTTTCAGAAGGATTGCCTTCAACAGCACCGTCCGAAGCGCACCCTTCACACTGCTGCCGGGAACATAGACCTGCCCGCTGCCGTTACGAACGAAGCGCAGAATCTCCTTCAGGGTATGGTTATCGTCCAAGGCATCGCCGGCGTAGATACGGCAGCGCGTCCATGCGCGAATTTGCGATGGGGGAACCTTACAGAGATTTAACAGAAAGTCCTGCAGGTCTCTGCCCATGCCGCCCAGAATATAGCGCTCATAGGCATCCGCCAGATTGTGCTCCGCCAGATAGGTGAACATGGCGCTCTCGTCCAAAAAAGAAACCGTATTGCTCTTGGAATCAAACAGATAGTCCTTTTTCATATAGCGCTTGCCGCAGCCGATAAAGACAGGACTTTTGGTTTCCAAAATCAGGTCAAATACCTGCAAATGTCCTTCCTGTTTCATAGCGGCACCCCCAAGAACAGCGGTTTGGAATAGCGGTAGACCGGATGGGCGGCACCGTCGCCGACCTCGTACAGATCGCCGGAAAAGCAATGCTTCACCACGGAGCCTGCGCTCAGAAAATACTGCGTCTGCTTTTTACAGGGGGTTCGGGTATGCTGCTCCGAGGCGACAAAGCCGGCTCTTCGGACCAGCCGGAAGTCGGCATCCTCCAGGGCGCTTTCCAGCTCCTCGCTCCGGGGGAGACTGGTGGTCAGCAGCAGGGAACGGGGACTTTCCCCATTCGAAAGCGCAGACAGCCGTTTCCACCGGGAGGGCGCGGCGGTATTGAGATCAAGAATCTGGGCAATGGAGAATTTACCGTACCCGGCAGTGACCTTGCCGCCGATGCCGGATAGCCCCAGCGCTTCAACGAGACCCGTCAACCAGGCCTGCTCCAGGGGGTCCTCCAACGCGGCGAGAAAATAAAGCCCGCAGTTCTCCCGGAAATGGAACAGACCCACAGGGTAAGGCATTGCGTCGCCCTGCTCCGGCACCATAGCCTTGGTGCTTTCGAAGGCTTTGCCGAAGGAGACTGCCTCGCATTCAAACAGCACGCCGGTTTTCACCGCTTCGCAATATTCCTCCAGCCGGTCGAGGGGGACCCACGCCAGCCTTTTCATCGCTTTCCGCCGGTCGGCAGGAAGCTCCCGCTCCGTCCGGGCGGCATGGCAGGGCTTTGGCAGATAATACGCGTCCCCTGCCCAGGGCATGGCGTCGGAAAGCAAAAGCTGCCCGTTTTTTGCTATGTCCGTCAGCTTGCTGCAGCCGTCCTTGCCGTAGAGCTGAAGGGCGGTATGGCACAGGGCGGAAAACAGGGTATCCGCCAGAAAATGCGCCTCCGATTCGTAGAGGGAGAGCGCCGAATCCGAGCTGCCGAAGTGGACGGGGGTATTAAACCGGAGCCGGTACAGAAAACAGTTCATATTCCGCCACCTCATCGAACAGCTTGCGCAGCTCCTGACAGTCCACTTCACCGCCGCAACTGCCAATCCGGAAGTTTTTCAGACTGACCCGGCCGCTGCCGCGGGAGCCGTGACCGCCCAAATAGTCCATCTGGAGCAGCTTCATCGCCTTTGCCAACAGGCGCAGATCCTCCCACAGCTCCGCCTCGTCTGATGCGTCGTAAACAATCGTCTCGGCAAACACCGTTCCGGCGGTCACCCGCTCGATTTGGCGCGGCATGGCTTCGGAGCTGAGCCGCTTGATTACGTTTTCGGATTTCACTTCCGTCAGACCGACTGCCTGCATGGACGCGGCATTGCTGACGAAGGCGTCCGCAAACTGAAGCCGCGACCGGGCGGAGGTGCTGCCGAACATCCGCAGTACGGCGGGATGGTCGTTTTTGAAATCGGGCATATGCTGAATATCACCGGCGAAGCTCCTCGCCAGCAGGGTGCGCAGCTTGCCCTTCAGACTGCTGCCGGGAACGATGGGGCGGCCGCTCAGCGGATCGCGGATGACGGGACTATCCACCGCGCCAATGGCAGAGAAAACATTAGAGCCGCCGATGTGCATACCGGTCTTGACCTCCAAATCAAATTGAATCAGGACTTTTGTGTACATAGCTTTAGTTCTCCTTTCCGCCGAAGAAACGATGATAGGCGACGATAGCCTCCAAATAGTGGACATAGCGAAGGGCCTTTGTCCGGGAATTCCCGACGTCCTTCAGCCAGGGCAGCAGATGGGCAGCCTCTACGAATTCCCTGGTGCCGCGATCTCTTCCGCATTCGTAGGCGATACGGATGCGCGCCATCTGCAATTTGACCTGACTGTCCGGGCAGAGGGCTTCCTCCGTCCGCAGCATTTCGGTGTTATACACCTCCATCAGAAGACTCAGGATATTTCGGAGCTTACTGGTGGTGATCTTTCGGGATTGCTCCTTCATCAGCTCCTCCGCGAAGTCCACATAGTTCTCCGGAAAATCCGGCACCGGCGCGGGAGCCTCCTGTGGGCGGAAGCTGCGGTTGTTTCCGCTCGGATGGTGATTGTCATAGCGGGTTCCGTTGGAATATGCCATTGGCTATTTCGCCTTCCTTTCCGTATAGATATAAAGATAAATGGCGGTGATGAGCTGCCGGCGATCCTGCGCAGACAGTGCCCAGCGATACATGGCGCCGGAGAAGGCGCGGTAGCGTTCCTGTTTGTCCTTTTCTTTCGGCTCCAGCTTCGCCAGCAGATAGGCATAACGGGCGAGGTTGATTTTGTCCTCCTGCGCCTGCCGCAGCAGTTCCAAAAGCTGATACAAAAAGGCGTTGCCCCGCTCCTGATCCGCGCTGCGGAAAAAGTCGTTCAGCGCCTTTCCCTTTTCGGCAATCACCTTTTCCCGAAATTCCTGCCAGGAATAGGTGTGGTTCTCCTCCGCATCAAACAGCGCAATGGCGTTTTTGCCCGGGGTCTGCTTGGCGCGCTCCTCCAGCTCCGCACTGTGGGCAGCCGCCTGACGGATGGGGAAATGCTCCTCATGGAGGGAAATGCCCGCGCTGATGGTCAATGCGCCGCCGCAGAAGGCAGCAAAGCTCGATTGGATTCGCAGGGCAGCCGTAATCACATCATTCCAGGCGCCCACAAGAAACACATCATCGCCGCCGGAATAGACGATGGCCACGGAAAGGGGAGAACCCTCCGGCGCGGGCTGCGCTAAAATGGGATTGATATAGCGTTTGAAGAACAGGGACAGCTGACGGGAAAAGGCGGAGGTTCTGGAAATGTTCAGGTATTCGTCCCGCTTTTTGGGGTCGGTCTCGCCCTGCCTGCGGTAACCTGCCACAAAGGCGTGGCCCAGATTGTCCACATCCATTCTGCACACCGCCAGCCGGGTGATCCCCTTTGCGTTTGCGGCAAGGTCCGCCAGCTGCCGGGATGCGGCATAATCGCCCACGGAAAGCCGCGTGGCGTTGGGAAGTCCCGGAAATGCCCGGTTTTTGGTATAGATTCGTACAACAGCCTCCCCGTTCTGAAGACGGGCGCAGGCTGTTTTTTCATTGGTCAGGGTCACATACCGCGTGCCGTCCCAGCCGGGGAGCGCAAAGTCGAACCCGGCGTCCTTTCCGCTGACCAGATAAACCGGACAGTCCAATACCTTCCAGGAAAGCTCCACGAACAGATTGCACCAGGTACATCTGCCATTCTCTCCAAGCCGGTCGGCTCTGCCGCAGACGACACATTCCCTGCCTGCGGAATTTGCCGTTTCGGCGTTGAGCTTGCGGAGTTGGTTCGCGGAATAGCGATGCAGCTTATGGGAAGCGATGGCGGCGCTGACCCGGCGGAACATGGCGGTGTAGGGCGCCTGCGCCGCGGGGGTATTGATCAGCGCATTGCCGCTGCAGGAGGTCCAGCCGTGGGCGATGAAGAGCTGAATGCCAAACTGCGCCGCAAGCCAGTCGTTGAACCGGGTGTTCCATTGCTTGAGCGCGTCCTCCACCGTGGGCGTGTTGGGCAGCAGCAGATAGCAGTGACCGCCGCCGCTGTACAGCAGGTTTGCCCGGCTCATGCCGCAGGCGGAAAGCAGCTCGTCGATATAATGCTCCATCAGCAGCTCCAGGAAGAAGGAGCGGCTTCGCAGAGAGGGCAGCGCGCCCTTGGTGGCTACGGTAAAGATGAATTTCTGGATACCGGAAAAATCGGCGGAATAAAGCAGAAAGGTCTGCTCTGCGCGGAATTGCGCCTCCTGCTCCACAAGCCGGGGGTAGAGCTCGGTCTCGCCGCGCTCCGCCAAATACGCGGCAACGCAGGCGGCGATGGCGGCGGTGATTTTACTGCGGTCATACAGGGAGATATCCGAATCGCCGCCCGCGACGGGAACAAAGCACAGGGAATCCTCCAACAGACGGAGCAGACCGGGGAGCTCGGCTTCCTCCCGCCGGAGGCAGGAAAGGTGGGAGCGGAGCGTTTCCATGATCCTCTCATATTCCGCAGCGGGTATCGGCTTCCCCTGCTTTTCGGGCAGCTGCATTCTGCCGTCCTGCACCGGCGTGGGCAGGTACAAACCGGGATGCTCTCCGTTTAGGTGGGTGAAGATGGATTGCAGGGGCTTGGAGGGTATTTCCCGGCTGTCCCACAGCGCCCCGGCAACCAGCCGCCGGGCAAAGCGCACCGGAAGACAGGCTTCGTCACCGCCCGAAGAGGCGCGCTTTTCGATGTCGTACAGAAGCGCGCCAAGGGTCGCTTCCAAGGTCAATTTACGCAGGGTGCATCCCTTCTTTCTGTGTGTAGTCCCCTCGCGGGGATGAATTGGTCCCGGATTACTTAACCTGTTAGATGTCGAATAGAGGTTTCCGTCCCCTTGCGGGGATGTGGTGGTTCTTGCAATGTTGTTTTCCATGACGCTGACTGTTGCTGTTTCCGTCCCCTTGCGGGGATGAGGTGGTTCTTCAGGCCTGCTACAATTACACAAAGGACGCATAGTTTCCGTCCCCTCACGGGGATGAGGTGGGTCACCCTAATGGCTTGTAACACTTAAACCTGCAGGAAGCTCGTAGGCCACGACGACTCGGCGTGCCGTCCGCGTAAGCGGCAGACGGTTGGAATGAACAAGTTTGTACACACCCGGTAGTACCTGCAAGAGATTGCCACGTCGCTGCGCTCCTCGCAATGACAGCGAAGGGTGGCTTGTCTGTCATTGCGAAACCAGTGCGCACACTGGTTGTGGCAATCTCAGGCTGTAGGTTTGTGCGTGCCTGGTAGTACCTGCAAGAGATTGCCGCGTCGCTGCGCTCCTCGCAATGACATGGTGGGAGAGCTTGTACGTGCTTGGTAGTTCCTGCACCGGCGCGCCGGGGTCGTCGCGCCCTACGGCGAGGGTTCGTTCGAAGGTTCGTAGGGCACGACGACTCGGCGTGCCGTCCGCGTAAGCGGCAGACAGAAGGCGGGAATAAGCTTGTACGCACTCGGTAGTTCCTGCAAGAGATTGCCACGTCGCTGCGCTCCTCGCAATGACAGCGAAGGGTGGCTTGTCTGTCATTGCGAAACCAGTGCGCACACTGGTTGTGGCAATCTCAGGCTGTAGGTTTGCACACACTTGGTAGTACCTGCAAGAGATTGCCACGTCGCTGCGCTCCTCGCAATGACATGGTGGGAGAGCTTGTACGTGCTTGGTAGTTCCTGCACCGGCGCGCCGGGGTCGTCGCGCCCTACGGCGAGGGTGCGTTCGAAGGTTCGTAGGGCACGACGACTCGGCGTGCCGTCCGCGTAAGCGGCAGACGGTTGAAATGAACAAGTTTGTACACACCCGGTAGTACCTGCAAGAGATTGCCGCGTCGCTGCGCTCCTCGCAATGACATGGTGGGAGAGCTTGTACGCAGTTGGTAGTTCCTGCACCGGCGCGCCGGGGTCGTCGCGCCCTACGGCGAGGGTTCGTTCGAAGGTTCGTAGGGCACGACGACTCGGCGTGCCGTCCGCGTAAGCGGCAGACAGAAGGCGGGAATAAGCTTGTACGCACTCGGTAGTTCCTGCAAGAGATTGCCACGTCGCTGCGCTCCTCGCAATGACATGGTGGGAGAGCTTGTACGTGCTTGGTAGTTCCTGCACCGGCGCGCCGGGGTCGTCGCGCCCTACGGCGAGCTGCTGTTTCTCCCAAAAGCTCGCATTTTGGAAAGGAAATTTTTCGTTATAACGGCTGATTACAGATGCTGATATGCCGTTATGCGGGTTCTGTCCCCTCGCGGGGATGAATTGGTTTATTACCCAACCGGAATTATGTACATTGCTGCATTGTTTCCGTCCCCTTGCGGGGATAAGGTGGTTCCCGAAGGCAAGCAAGCCCCTTGCAGAATACATTTGGTTTCCGTCCCCTCGCGGGGATGAGTTGGTTCATAGAGTTTCTTGAATCAATTAACGCTGTGAAGCAGTTTCCGTCCCCTTGCGGGGATGAGGCGGTTCCCGGAGCAATCGGAAAGGCTTTTGAGTGTGCGCTGTTTCCGTCCCCTTGCGGGGATGAGGTGGTTCTACTGTTAATGTGCAGACCTGCTACAATTACACGAAGCTTCCGTCCCCTTGCGGGGATGAGGTGGTTCTGCCGCAACCGATGACCCTATGCTCGCAGCGGTCAAGTTTCCGTCCCCTTGCGGGGATGAGGTGGTTCGAATCGGTGTACAATACAGTTGCAATTAATTAACGGTTTCCGTCCCCTTGCGGGGATGAGGTGGTTCTCGTGCGGAAATAATGCGACGGCAACCATCTGGGTTTCCGTCCCCTTGCGGGGATGAGGTGGTTCTGCTAACTACATTTGGAACTGCTGCTACGATAGGTTTCCGTCCCCTTGCGGGGATGAGGTGGTTCGGCAAAGTGATACGAATCAAGATTTCTTACAAGGACAACGGATTGTGCAGTTTTCCTAAATAGTATAGCATAAAACTGCGCCCAGTGCAAGAAACGAACGGAGAATTCACGCAAAATCCGGTGCGAACCGGGTGGTTTCTGCCCGCTTGGGCACCGGTTTTTTGGCGGGTTCGCGCCTACAGGCATTCCCGGATGATTCGGTCGCAGTGGTCGTAGAGGTTGATCCGCTTTGTCAGTCCCTTGTCACCGTAATGTGCCAGTGTGTCGGTCAGCACTTTTTCCAGCCCTCGAATGAGACCCTCCGCGTCTGCGCCGCAGATGTTCCGAATGTCCTCATTGGTGACGGCGAACAGATCGTGGGCGGCGGGATTTCGGAGCTCCCGGTTGCCCCGCTCGCAGCTTTCCAGAAGCTCCAGCACCGTTCTGTCCGCTTGGAGGTAGTTCAACATGACATTCATCGCCCGAATGCTGATATCCCGCTCCTCCAAGGTGCAGCCGAATGCCGCTTCCATAAAGGGCAGCAATGCCGGGAGCTTGTTCCGAAGCAGTTCCGGTCGGAGCTTCTTCCTTCCGTTCACCACCGGAAGCAGCTCCCGCTCGGTAAGTCCCAGGGGCTTCAGGGCTTCCTCCAAAAGCACCGTTTGCAGCCGAACCACAAAGGGATTCAGCCGCAGCATAAAGTCGGTATATCGCTTGAGCTGCACCAGATTCTTCAGCATCGCGAAATACTCGATCAGCTCATATATCGGATAGGGATATCCGCCGCGACCGACCTGCAAGCCCAAACCGCCCAGACCGGCAGCTTCCGCTTCGGCTTCCTTCAGCAGGAAGCGGCTGCGGTAGTCCAAATGCCGCGCCAGCTTCGGGATCGGCGCAGGCAAATCCGCCCCCATCTGGGCAATCGCGGCGTAGTTGCGCTGGGACAGCAGGCTTCTCAGCTGGTTGCGCACCGCTTCGCGGCGGACTGCGGTCAACCTCGGCTCACAGCAGCGGTTCGGCGTATCCGGCGCTTCGTCCTCATTCAACCCCAGCGCCTCATCCACGGGATATTGTTTTCCGTTTGTTCGTTCCGCTCTGCCGGATGCACGCTCCGGGTTTTTGATTTGGATACCCTTTGTAGGATAGCGCGGATCCAAAGCCATTTGTGTCAGAATGATCTGCATCTGCGGCGTTCCGGAGCTGAGGTTTATGAGCACTTCCGTTTTGGGATGGTCGCGCATGGCTTGCTGAAGCAGTGCGTCCATGGGTTCCGTCAGGGCATCCATGTCCGAGGGGTCCTCGATTCCGGTTTCCGCGCGAATGACATCGGGCTGATAGCCGCCCCAATTTTCACGGAGATAGGCAAAGGTCTTGGTAATCCGCCGATCCGCCCGATCCAGCTCCACGATTTCCTTGGAGAGGAACAGGTAAACGGCCTCCGGACGATAGAAACGCAGGATGTGCATCAGTCCGCCGTCCCGCATCCCCCGCACGGGATCGGTGGTTCCAAAGCAGGAATACAGAATACTTGCCATAGGTAAGCCCTCCCTGTAAATTGTTTCTTTATATTATAGTTTAAAAAGATCCCTGCGTCAACCTGCTTTAGCAAAGAGATGCGCAGGTGTTCGGAAGCTGTATGGCAAAACGACAGGCTCCCGCCAATGCCGAATGAACCTGTGGCAGCGGAAAGGAGAAGGGGGTTCAAGTGGTTGAGAGCGAAATAAAAATCGAAAAAATGCAAAATCTGTCAGGGGATTCGGTGGACAAATTTGTGACGTTGGTTTATAATAGAAGCAGAGCTGCAGCAATTCGGCTGCAAAGCTTGA
>JBJFGB010000129.1:0-83 GCA_051892295.1 Faecousia sp.
TGCGAGACCCTGTATTCCTTAACTTAGTGACATTGGGACATGTCCCCGCCCTACAACCGTGGAACGCAGCCTCGCCGTAGGGC
>JBJFGB010000129.1:183-10020 GCA_051892295.1 Faecousia sp.
GCGACCACTGGGCGCGCCGGTGCAGGAACTACCGAGTGCGTATAAACTCGTTCGTTTGTACTGTCTGCCGCTTCGCGGACGGCACGCCGGGGTCGTCGTGCCCTACGACGATGGAACGCAGCCTCGCCGTAGGGCGCGACCACTGGGCGCGCCGGTGCAGGAACTACCGAGTGCGTATAAACTCGTTCGTCTGTACCGTCTGCCGCTTCGCGGACGGCGGGGACATGTCCCCGGTCTACAGTATTTATTTCGATTTACCGCGGGGGCGTTTGACCGCTCCCGCTTTTTCTAAGGAGGAACACTATGGCATCCAACCGTATCGGACGCATTAACGAGGAGATTCAGCGCGAGCTGTCCGACCTGCTGCGGGAGCTGAAGGACCCGCGTGTGCATAAGACCATGCTCTCCATCACCCGCGTCGAGACGACGCCCGATCTCCGCTATGCGAAAATCTATGTTTCACTGCTGGATAAGCAATATACCAAGGAGACGCTTGCGGGCTTGAAATCCTCCGCAGGCTACCTGCGCCGTGAGCTGGGCAGAAGCCTACAGCTTCGCTATACCCCCGAGCTGCAATGGCAGCCGGACGACTCCATCACCCACGGCGCGCATATTTTAGAGATCCTTTCCAAGCTCGATATTCCGGAGGACTCCGACGATGAAGCTGCTGACGATCGCTGAGACGGCAGAGGTTCTGCTGCAAAACGACAACTATATTATGTTAACCCATCGCCGCCCTGACGGGGACACCATCGGCTCGGCGGCGGCGCTGTGCGGCGGGCTGCGCGCCCTCGGCAAGAGGGCAGCGGTGCTGGAAAACCCCCAGTTTACCGAGAAATACCGCCCGTATTTGGAGGGCTTGACCGTGAATACCGTGCCGGAGGGGACGTTCCTCGTCAGCGTGGATGTCGCCACAGAGGGAATTTTAGCCTACAACGCTGTGGATTATGTCAACCAAATCCAATTAAAGCTCGACCATCACGAGCGCAGCGGCGATTTTGCGCCCCGGGGCTATGTGGATGCCACGGCGGCAGCCTGCGCGGAGATCATTCTTGCGATTCTGCGGGCAATGGACGCGCCCATCGGCAAGCGCATTGCCGAGGCGCTGTACTTGGGGCTTTCAACGGACACGGGCTGCTTCCGCTTCAGCAATGTGACGGCGAATACCCTCCGCGCGGCGGCGGAATGCATCGACTGCGGCGCGGATACCTTCGCGATCAATCAGGTCATGTTTTTGACAAAGCGCCTGCCCCGTTTGCAGTTGGAGGCGCAGCTGACGCAATCCACAGAGTTTTATGCAAACGGCAGGGTCGCCGTCAGCGCGATCCCGGACAAGCTGAAGGACGAATTGGGCTTGACCGAGGACGATATTGACGACATCTCCGGCTTCGGGCGGGAGATTGCGGGCGTGGAGATCGCGGTCATGCTGCGGCAGGTCGGGGAGCGGGGCAAGATCTCCGTCCGCACCTCGCCAAACTACAATGCCTCGGCAATCTGCGCGCGCGTCGGCGGCGGCGGACATAAGGCGGCTGCGGGCGCAAGCGTGGACGGCGGCATCGAGGGCGCGAAACAGGCGGTCTTAGCCGCAATCGAAGCCGAGGGAGTCAAGCTCTGATGGTGAATGGTATTTTAATCGTGGACAAGCCGGAGGGCTGGACCTCGCAGGATGTGGTGAGCAAGCTGCGGGGCGTCCTGCACGAAAAGCGCGTCGGGCACGGCGGAACGCTTGACCCGATGGCGACGGGCGTGCTGCCGGTGTTTGTCGGACGGGCGACGCGGGCGGTGGAATTTTTCGAGCACGCGGAGAAAAGCTATGAAGCGACGCTCCTCCTCGGCGTGACGACCGACACCCAGGACACCACGGGCACAACCCTCGAAACGCGCCCTGTCACCGTGGATGAGACGGCGCTGCGGGAAGTGCTGGCGCGCTTTACGGGGGTGCAGCAGCAGCTTCCGCCGATGTATTCCGCAGTGAAGGTCGGCGGAAAGAAGCTCTATGAATTGGCGCGCGCGGGCAAGGAAATTGAACGGAAGCCCCGGGAGATTACGATTTTTTCCCTTGATTTATTGCGTTTTTCGGAGAATTCCGCGCGTTTGCGAATCCATTGCTCCAAGGGAACATATGTCCGCACCCTCTGCCACGATATCGGGCAGGCGCTGGGCTGCGGCGGGTGTATGGCGTCTCTGCGGCGGGTGCAGGCGGGGGCGTATACGATTGCGGAAGCGGTCACGTTGGACGAGATCCTTGCCCATGCCGACCCGCAGGCGCTGTTACAGCCTGTGGATTCGTTATTCTCGGCGTATCCGCGCTTGAGCCTGACGGCGGGACAGGAAAAATGCGTCCGCAACGGCGCTGCGTTCACCTGCAACCGGGCAGAGGGACGCTATCGAGTCTACAGTCCATCCGGCGCGTTTTTAGCCCTCTGCGAGGTCACGGACGGCAAATTAAAAACCGTCAAAAGCTTTTTTGACCCCCAATGACAAAGAGGGCGGCTTTCCCGTGTCATTGCGAGGAGCGCAGCGACGTGGCAATCTTGTGTAGGAAGTACCAAGTGCTTAAAAACCTACAGCCGGAGATTGCCACGACCGGTGCGCAGGCGATGCGGCAATCTGTATTTCTTCTTTGTGCGGGGGCGGTAATTTCTGCATGAGATTGCCGCGCCTCGTTCCTCGGCTCGCACATTTATACCCTATATTGCAAATTTAAATGTCACAGATTACCAGTGCTAAATGGCGATCCTGAAACTTATCTGAAAACCGTAACCGAATTCAAGCCGTTGGAAGACTGACCACACGACGCTCGTGGGAGAAATCCTGCGAGCGGTTTTGCATAGTCACAAAAAAGTTGCACCCAAATCGCTGAAACGAAATTGCAATTGTTCGAGATTTAGAATATAATATCATTATTGACATAGGAGGTATGACTATGGATTTTATGTCTGCAAGAGAAGCTGCTGATAAATGGGGGATTTCTCAAAGGCGAGTTGCAGTTCTCTGCTCTGAAAACCGAATTGATAATGCAACAATGGTTGGGAATATGTGGATTATCCCTACAACTGCTGAAAAGCCGCTTGATGCAAGAAGCGTTCGATATAGCAAAAGTGATGGCAAAAAAGTCAAGCCGTTTTTGAAATGGGCTGGTGGCAAAGGACAGCTTTTGCCGGAAATCGAAAAGTATTATCCCTTTGGTGATGGAAGAGTCACCAAGTATGCAGAGCCGTTCGTAGGAGGCGGAGCCGTGCTTTTTGATATTTTGAGCAAGTACAATCTGGAAGAAGTATATATCAGCGATATTAATGCCGAGCTTATCAACACCTACCGTATTATCCGTGATGATATAGACGAACTAATTTCAATGCTGGCAGTTATGCAGAGTGAGTTTGTCCCGATGGATACCGAACATCGCAAGGTATATTACTTGGCAAAGCGTGAGCGTTTCAACGATTTGAAAGTTTGCGGCAACGAAAGCGTGAATATTGAAAAAGCTGCCATTATGATTTTTCTTAATAAGACCTGCTTTAATGGATTGTTTCGCGTTAACAAAAAAGGGCTGTTTAATGTGCCTATGGGGTCATATAAAAGCCCAATGATATGTGATGAAGAAAACCTTCGTGCTGTTTCAGAAAAGCTCCAGAATGTGAAGATTGTTTGCGGTGATTATCGAGAGTCCGCCGACTTCATTGATTCAGATACCTTTGTTTACTTCGACCCCCCATACCGTCCTATCACCGACACCGCAAGTTTTACGGCATATACAGAAAATCTGTTCAATGATGAGGAACAGATCGAGCTTGCAAGATTTGTTGATGATATGCATAGAAAAGGCGCAAAGATTGTGATCAGCAATTCTGATCCCAAGAACACTAACACGGAGGACGATTTTTTTGATAACATTTATTCGTCCCATAAAATCAAGCGTGTTGAGGCTACCCGTATGATTAACTGCAACAGTGAGGCAAGGGGTAAAATTAAGGAATTGTTGATTTCTAATTTTTGATGGAGGCAATCCCTTCGGGGTTTATGATGGAATTATTTAGACAGGATTTGCTCGAGCAAGCCTTTATACTTCCTGCTATTGTTCCAAATTGAAAGGAAATAGTATTTATGAATAGAGATTTTAACGGCTGGCTGTCCAGTTTCCGTGACAGTATTGCAGATTACGGTTACTACATTGATTTTGAAAAAGTTCATCGCAATGTTGATGGCATAAAGGTTGAGTTGAATATCCTCAATTCACTTATTGGCTCCAAGAACATCAAGGAAGATTTTAAGACCTTAATAAAGAAGTACCCTGAAGTTTTGAAATGTATTCCGCTGCTTTTGGCTGTCAGAGCGAATGAAATTTACTGCCAGGACGAAAATGGCGGTCATCTGTATCAGTTTGACCTTGGTAAGTATCCTCCGAACAGCCATGCATATTATGAGCGTTACTCCTACTTCATGGAGCATACAGGACTATTTGACCTGTTAGAAAACCATATTATCAACAACCTGGTTGACTACGCCACGGGCGTTGAAACAGGCTTGGATTCCAACGGGCGCAAGAATCGTGGCGGTCATTTGATGGAGGATTTGGTTGATAGTTTCATTAAAAAAGCCGGATTTGTTAAGGGCGTTACCTATTTCAAAGAAATGTACATACATCAGATTACCGCAAAATGGGGTATCGACCTTTCTGCCATCTCTAATCAAGGCAAGATGGAAAAGCGCTTTGATTTTGTAGTCAAAACTCCCAATATGATTTACGGCATTGAAACCAATTTCTATGGCAGCGGTGGTAGCAAGCTCAACGAAACAGCGCGCAGTTACAAGACCCTTGCTATGGAAACAGAAACCATTGATGGCTTTACCTTTGTGTGGTTTACGGACGGTAAAGGTTGGAATAATGCCAGAAACAACCTCGAAGAAACCTTTGATGTTATGGAGCATATTTACAATATCAGGGATTTGGAGGATGGTATCATCAGTGAGGTTTTTAGATAATGGTAAAGAAGATTACAAAATGGGAACCGGAAGATTTTGAACTGGAAATGACTACACATTGGTCGTTTCCTAAGCGTGGTGATTGGGCAACGCATGATGCAAAGTGGCGTGGAAATTGGTCGCCTTATATTCCTCGAAATATTATATTGCGCTATTCCAAAGAGGGAGATTTGGTGCTGGATCAGTTTGCCGGTGGCGGCACTACGCTTGTTGAGGCAAAGCTATTAAACCGAGATATTATTGGTGTTGATGTGAATGATGTAGCCCTTGCACGATGCCGAGAGAAAATCAACTTTGAACATGAAGGGGCAGACGGCAGGGTTTATGTTCACAAAGGTGATGCTCGCAACTTGGATTTTATTCCGGACAGCAGTATAGACCTTATTTGTACGCATCCTCCATATGCCGATATTATTCAGTATAGTGATGATATTGAAGCCGACTTATCTCATCTCAAAGTAAAAGATTTTCTTGAGGAAATGAAAACGGTAGCTGCTGAGAGCTACCGTGTGCTGAAAAAGGACAAGTTTTGTGCAGTGCTTATGGGAGATACTCGCCAAAAGGGACATATGATACCGATGTCTTTTGAGGTTATGCGAGTTTTTGAGGATGCCGGCTTTAAGTTGAAAGAGCTGATAATCAAAGAGCAGCATAACTGCAAGGCAACAGGATATTGGAAAACCAACAGCGTGAAATATAATTTTCTGTTGATTGCTCACGAGTATCTATTTGTGTTTAGAAAGTAATGGTTACACTAAACCACATTCATTAAGCCCTTCAAAGAGCATTCTGCGCCCAGAGTAATTCCAGTAAGCACAATCCTGCTCCATAAACAGCCACTTGATAGCCAACAGGATTACCTGGATAGGATGTTCTCTTCCTTCGTAATCACAAAAAAATGCATTAATTTGAGACAAGTCAGCATCAATGCAGTTATAAATATCCATGATTGCTTCTCTGACTGCGTCATATTCATTAGGATATGTGTTCAAGCAATAGGTCAACGCATCAAAGATATCTTGATGACTGGGATTACTATATCGTCTGTTTTTCTTGAAATACAGCCCCTCGACATTAACCGTAAAGTCAAAGCCTTTATTAAGCTGCGTTGGGCGTCTAAGATAGATACCGTAATTCTCATATGTTTCGACATGATACTGATACCGAGAAGCATTGTCATATCTGCCAGTGCCAGCGGTTTCATTCAAAAAGCATGATATAAGAGCCTGTCTCATTTGGACTCGATTTTCAATTGGGAGCTCGTAGTCAATCATATATGTAGGCATAAATTTATTCCTCCAAAAACAGCTTATACGTTTCAATTTCAAGGGCATCAGCGATACGTTGAATGTTTTCCAAAGAAATGCTACGACGGTAACATTCGATAGCACTAATATAAGTTCGGTGCATACCGCATTTGTCAGCAAACGCTTCCTGTGAGATCCCCATAGCTGTGCGATACTTTTTTAAGTTAGTGCCAAAAACTTTCACAATATCCATAGTTGTAACCCTCCACACTGTATAGTATAATAAAATTGAACACAATAAATCTACATACAATAAGTCACGGAAATTGCAGCGAGGCGGTTATCAAAACGGCGCATAAGTTAAGAAATGCAAATCCTCGGTCTCATTCATCATCCGGGTTGCTTGAAAGTAATAAAACATAAGAAGACTTGCGAAGATCTATAAAAGCCCTTTCAAAGCTGATATACAGATATATAAACTACCATACGGGTGTATAACAGTAGCCTTGATTTCTGAGTTCAAAAGGGTTATAATTGTATCGTCAAGGTTACAACCACTCTACACAAATCCTTGTACTCGCCACAGCGATTTATCACTGCTGATAAGATTTTGATAAGCACCCATCGTACAGCCATGATAATATGGAGAATCAATATGATTAAAATAGCAGGTGCAAACAATCTCTAAGCATAATTGTTTAAGACACGAACTTCTGCAACGAGTGCGTACAAGCTTGTTCGTTTGTACCCTCTGCCGCTTTGCGGAACGGCGGGGACATGTCCCCGGTTTACAGAATTTAATCAAATCACGAGGATTTTTTATGAATCAACCCTGTGTGCTTGCGCTTGGATTTTTTGACGGTGTGCATCTCGGGCACGGCGGACTGCTGCAAAAGACCCGGGAGGTTGCCGACCGTCTCGGGCTGGCTGCCGCTGCGCTGACGATGGACAATCACCCCGACACCTTGGTGTTCGGCAGGGAGCTGCCGCTGCTGAACACGCCGGAGGAGCGCGCCTATTTGATGCGGACGCTTTACGGCATTGACGAGGTGCGCACACTGCATTTTGACCGCGCGACGATGGAGCAGCCGTGGCAGGAGTTCGTGGGCGAAACGCTCTGCAAGCAGCAGCAAGCCGCGTTTGTCGTCTGCGGGCACGATTACCGCTTCGGCGCCCGCGCGGAGGGAACGCCGGAACGTCTGCGGGAGCTGTGCGAAGCCCTCGGCGTCGGCTTTGCCTGCATTCCGAAGATCACGCTGGAAGGGGAGACGGTCTCCTCAACCTTGATTCGTTCGTTATTGGAACAAGGCGAGGCGGCGCGAGCGGTTCGGTTTTTGGGGCATCCGCACATTCTTTCCGGCAAGGTCATCAGCGGGCAGCGCCTCGGCAGGACGCTGGGCATCCCCACGGCGAATCTCCGTCCGGCGGAGGGAATTCTGATCCCGCGTTTCGGCGTCTATGCGGGCTATGCCTGTTTCGACGGACAGCGGCGCATGGCGGTGGTGAACATCGGCGTGCGTCCGACGGTACACGGCGGCGGCGTGACGGTCGAGCCGTGGCTGCTGGACTTCGACGGCGACCTCTACGGTCATGACCTGCGCTTGGAGCTGGTCGATTTTCTGCGCCCGGAGAAAAAGTTTGCCTCGCTCGAGGAACTGAAAATGGAGGTTCACCGCAACGCCCAACAGACCAGAGCGATTTTGCGTTAACCCCCTGTAGGGCGGGGACATGTCCCCGCCGTGTGCAGGAACTACCGAGTGCATACCAATTCGTTCGCTTGTACCGTCTGCCGCTTCGCGGACGGCACGCCGGGGTCGTCGTGCCCTACGACGGTGGAACGAACCCTCAACGTAGGGCGCGACCACTGGGCGCGCCGGTGCAGGAACTACCGAGTGCATACAAACTTGTTTATCTGTACTGTCTGCCGCTTCGCGGAACGGCGGGGACATGTCCCCGCCCTACAGGGAATCACCCGATCAAACAGGGTGATTCTTTTTTATGGAAACGGTTGCGTTCCTTGGGGGAACGGGGTATAATGCATATGGATTTTTGAAATACACAGGAGGGATATGCCATGCGGAAAATCGGGTTTGACAACGAGCGATATTTGAAATTGCAGAGTGAACGGATTCGGGAACGGGTGGAGCGGTTCGGCGGCAAGCTCTATCTCGAATTCGGCGGCAAGCTCTTTGACGACTATCATGCCTCCCGCGTTTTGCCCGGGTTTGAGCCGGACAGCAAGATGCGGATGCTCTTGGAATTAAAGGAGCAGGCGGAGCTGATTATTGTCATTTCCGCAGACGACATTGAGAAAAACAAGCGGCGCGGCGACCTCGGCATCACCTACGATCTGGACGTGATGCGCCTGATTGACGCCTTTCGGGAGTATGGGCTGTATGTCGGCAGCGTGGTGCTGACCCGCTATCGGGAGCAGCCTGCGGCAGAGGCGTTCCGCAACAAATTGGAAGCCCTCGGCGTGCGGGTCTATCGCCACTATCCCATTGCGGACTATCCTGCCGATGTGGCGCGGATTGTCTCGGAGGAGGGCTTCGGCAAAAACGAGTACATCGAGACGACGCGCCCCATCGTCGTTGTCACCGCCCCCGGTCCCGGTTCGGGCAAGATGGCGACCTGCCTGAGCCAGCTCTATCAGGAGCATCAGCGGGGCATCCGCGCGGGTTACGCGAAATATGAGACGTTCCCGATTTGGAATCTTCCCCTCAAGCATCCGGTCAACCTCGCCTACGAGGCGGCGACGGTGGATCTGGACGATGTGAATATGATTGACCCCTTCCATTTGGAGGCTTACGGCGAGACGACGGTCAATTATAACCGAGATGTTGAAATTTTCCCCGTTTTGGAGGCGATCTTCCGGAAAATCTATGGCGAATGTCCCTACCAAAGCCCCACGGACATGGGCGTGAATATGGTGGGCTTTGCCATTGTGGACGACGAGGCCTGCCGCGAGGCATCCAAGCAGGAGATTCTGCGCCGCTATTTTGCGACGGCTTGCGCGGTGAAAAAGGGGGACGCGGCGGCAAAGGAGCTGCAAAAGCTGGAAATGCTCCTGCGCTCGCTGCACTTGGAGCCGGAGCAGCGCAGAACGGTGCCCGCGGCGCGGGAGGTCGCGGAACGAACGGGCAATCCCGCCGTTGCCATTGAGCTGACGGACGGCACGGTGATCACGGGCAAGACGACCTCGCTGATGGGTCCCGCCTGCTCCGGGCTCATCAATGCCCTGAAGCATCTGGCGGGCATTGCGCCGCAGGTCGATCTGATCTCCTCCGCCGTTCTCGCGCCCATTCAGAAGCTGAAGGTGGAGCATCTGGGCAACCGCAACCCCCGCCTGCACACGGATGAGATGCTGATTGCCCTCGCCATGAGCGCGGTGACGAATCCGACGGCGGAGCTTGCCATCAACGAGCTGGACAAGCTCAAGGGTGCGCAGGTGCATTCGACGGTGATTTTGTCGCAGGTGGACGAGTCCCTGCTGAAAAAACTCGGCGCCGACGTGACCTGCTCCCCGGTGTATGAGGGGCAGCGGCTGTTCCGAATGTAAACGCTAATATAAAAGTGAGCCACTTAGAAGCGAAACGCTCACGAATAA
>JBJFGB010000130.1:0-2510 GCA_051892295.1 Faecousia sp.
GGATTATGGTGCTCATGAGCACCAAAGAGCATCAGCAGCCGAAGCTGTCCAGCGCATCATTAAGATCATCGTCGTCGGGCTCATCACTTCGGATGGAAGAAGAAGCTGTCGGAGGGGCGACCCTGTTCAACACTTGCAGAAGATCGCCAAACTGAACAGGCACAGCTGCAAGCTCTTCACGGACGATGGAGCGGATCGTCTCCCGCAAGCCTTCATCCGCGGCTGGCTTGCCATAATAAGCATTGACCGCCGGAACGATCAGCACGCTGTAGGACATGCCGCGCTCCGCGTGAAGCTGACGCAGCAGCGCAGCGGCCTGCGCGCTGGTGGGTTTGTCCAGATCGAGCCGGAGGGTAGTGCGGAACATCTGGCTCATCCGGCAGCTCCCTCGCGCCTGAGACGCCGCTCCGCAAGGTATTCGTAGCCCTCGGCGTTGGCGTGGATGTTGTCGATGATGGTCACGCGGTCGCGGTCAAACTCGCCGAAGTGGCGCAGCAGGCATCCGCCGCCGCCCACGACCCACAGCCGCATGGTCTGCGGGTCGTATTCGTGCTCGCGCAGCCTGCGCATGATCTCTGCCGCATAACCGGCGGCAACCTCGCGGATGGTTTCCACATAGTCGCGCCCAATGTCCGCGTCGCCGTTTCGGAGTACTTCGTCGATGACGGCATCCGGCACGGTGCGTCCGAACCGCTGCGTCAGGGCTTCACGCGCCCGGAGCATACACTGATAGGTGCCGTACTTCTCCGTGAAGCACTGGTCCATGACGGCGCGCCTGTCCTGAATGGTCATGATGTTCATGGTGCCGTTGCCGATGTCGCAGAGCATATTCACGCCCCTAAATTGCCTGAGCATGGGCACGATGGCGGAAAAGCCCTGCGCGTACACGTCCGCACCGACGATATCGACGTGGTATTCGATGCCGCGCCAGATGAAGTCCACATGATCGTTCTGGAGCAGGTAGGCACGAAAGCTCTCACGCTGGGATTCCACCCATGTTAGCGGGAGGCCGGCGGCGATGTAGACGCGGGCATCGGTCATCCTGTGCGCCCACAGCTCCTGCCCGATGCCTGCCAGCGTCAGGAGGTAGTGATCCGGATTGCTGACCTTGTCCGGGGTAAACTCCCGGTGCCCGCTGCCGATGACGCGGTATTTGCCGTCGTAAATGAGCAAGTCCTGTGCGTAGGCAGGCTCGTGGTCGAAGGTCAGGACGCTGGCGGGGAAGATGCCGCTGGCAGTTTTCAGGTTGCCGTAGCCGTGGTCGATGTCAATGATTTGCATGTTCTTAAGCTGCTTCATAAAGTACCTCTCTTTCGATTGTTTGGTGAAAATAGAAAAGACAGGCCATGAAGCCTGTCCGGGGAAAGGGGGACGCACCGCTTGAAAACGGAGACAGGAAAGGGGATGTGGGAATCACATCAAATCACCGCCTTTCAGGTTTTGGGCAAAGAAAAAGCGCTGACAGTTTTTCCGCCAACGCTGGTTTGGTTTTATCTGATCATCCGGATGTACTGCCCATGGATGGTTTTCTCTGATGCAGGGCTGCATCATGCGTGCTCATCCTTCTTTACCAGTTTGCATTATAGCACGTATTGACTCGTCTGTCTCGCGACTTTTGGCGACATTGTGCGACAACTTTTTGAGTTCGGGTTGCGCCGGGCAGGGTATGCGCTCTCGTCCTTCTTTGACAGTTTACATGATAGCACGTATTGACTTGGGCATCATGCGACATCGTGCGACATTGTGCGACATTGTGCGACACCTTTTAAGGGTTCGATTCGTGCCAGGGTGCAGATGATTCCCAATATTGCAGAGTAAGGATACCATCATACGCAACAACCATATTGCCTGTGAAACGGTGCTTCGTAAGGGGCTCGGCAAGAGGATGAGCTGCCCATGGATGGTTTTCTCCGTTGCTGGGCTGCATCATGCGCTTTCGTCCTTCTTTGACAGTTTACATTATAGCACATATTGCCTTGGGCGTCTTGCGACATTGTGCGGCATCGTGCGACATTGTGCGCCAACTTTCAGGGGACGATTTGCGCTAGACAGGAGACTGCAGGCTATCTCGCGAGCGTAACAGACATTCTATACAAGGTGAACTGCTTGGTATCCAGCGAAAGACATTGAGCATGGAAATGTTCATGGCCAAAGGATAAACCAGAACCATCATCCTTGACCCTACCATTATAGCACGGCATTTTGTCCAAAACTGTCCAAATGTGTCCAGATTTGTCCGAAGTTGTCCTGAATTGTCTCGATTTACTCATGCTTTTCTTCGCCGATGCCTTCTCGTTCTTCCTTTGATGGTTTACATGATAGCACATATTGCCCTGACCATGAATGGATGGTATGCAATCCCTAGAAGTGAGCGAAGCGATCAAGGCTATCCATCAAATCGTGATCAATGCAGATGCTTCGGTCGCCGATCTCATCGGGACAGAACGCCTCGCCTAGGTTCAGGCACGCATAGGTGGCCTTCGGGTTCTCCGCCGTCATCCGCCAGAAGG
>JBJFGB010000131.1:0-20413 GCA_051892295.1 Faecousia sp.
GTAGGTTACATCCTGGATGGCTAAGCCGTCAAAAGTGACGGAGCCGGTTTTATCGGTGGTTAAGGTGCCGTTGTCGAGGCTGGGGCTGGAACAACAACCAACAAAGAATTGGCCTGCACTGAATTCCACAGGCTTCCATGTCGTACCATCCTTGGAATATTCCAAAAGGAACGTGGTTTGAGTCAGCGGTGTTCCGTCCTCTTTTGATTTCTCCACAGTAATCTTCCCAGTGGGCAACAGGTGGTTCTTGCATACGATTTGGATGGAATCGCCGCCCTTGGGACGGAACATGGCTACTCTTGTGCCTGCACCATTGGACACCTTCCATTCGTCAACACCGGTAATCTCCCATTCGGGCATTCCGTCCTCGGTGGGCAGGAAGTTCTTCTCAATCAGATAGTACCAGTGACCGGGAATCAGCTTTGCCACGGTCGCTTTGCCGCCTGCATTGGTGGTCAGTTCTGCGAACCGCTTGTCCGCTTCGTAGTTGCTCCAACCGTCATAAAGGTAGAACACACGGTTGGCGGTATTCTTACCATCGTCTGTGACCTTGGTGATTTCGGCGGAGCCGTAGTCCCAATCATTGGTGCAGTTGATTTGGACAGTCGAGCCTGCAACAGCAGTAAACCACGCCACATCTGCACTTGTGCCGCTTTTTTCTGCCCCGGAAATCGTCCAATCGGGCTTCTGCTTGCTATTCTCCGGCACGATCTCACGGACATAGTAGTTCTTTCCTGCAATCAGACCGTCCGCATAGGTCACGCCGTCAGCGTTGGTGTAGACAGAGGCAAAGACCTTACCTTCAGACAGATTGGTGTACCCCTCATAGATGTCAAAGCGGATATTGGACTTGTTCATCCCATTGGGAGCCGTTTTGACAATTTTCAGCTTGCCAACAGAGGGCAGCTTGACGGTCAGCTTTGCGAACAGCGGGTCATCTGCCACGCCGGTGACACAGCTCTGCTCTCCGGTAAAGGCACACAGGGCGTTGCCGGTTGCCACATTGATACTGCGTTCCAGCGTAACCTCTACGGTTCCGTTGTTCTTGGTTGCCCAAACCTTCAGATCGTTGCCGGACTGCTTGACCTCCACGCTGTCATGATTACCGGTTGCTGACCAATGGTCATTCTTGAACAGCCCATTGGTATCTGTCAGCGTTACGGCGTTTTTTTCGCCAAGCGCTGCCAGCTCAATGGTATTGCCGTCAAAGCTGGGCGGAGTTTGGTGGCGCTTGATATTGGACAGAATCGCATCATAGGCTTCTTTGATCTTGGGATACCGTCCAAGGGTTGTGTTGAAGAACGATACCGTCTGACCCGCATCGGTGCGAACGCCGAGCTGGTATTCCCAAATGATGATTTGCGTGGCCTCGTAGCCGTACACATTGTCATAGTAGGAACTGCAGTTAGGAACACCATAGATCAGAGCAAGCTGAATGCCCTTCTTTCCGGCACTGGAAATTGCTTTCCATGCAGGGGTTTCTTCCAACGGAGTTCCGGGCTTTGTGGTTGCACTATTGGCGTTGCCGTGAGCGTAAAAGTCGATGCAGTAAAACAGGTCATACTTGCCGCCGCAGGAACCCCAATCGTAGGGATCGTTTCCGGGCCAGCTTGATTTGCTCGTCAAGAACGGTGAACCGTCGTTGCAGTTCATTTCTGAGATGACGAAAAACGCATGAAAATAGTTGTAGACGGTAATGTTGCCGCCCGCTGTGTAGCGTGTGGCGAGCTGGATTTCCTCCGGAACCTCAATCTCGGATTCCTCAATGGGTTCCGTAATGTCATACTCAGTCGGTTCCTCCGATAAAGGAACCTCCGGCTCGATAGGTTCTTCGGTCACCTCCGCAGGGTTGGTACCTGTGTCCGTGGCAAATGCCCCGAAGGGCATCATGCCGACTGCCATCAGCACGACCAGCAAAAGAACGAAGAACGGTCTTGTGTATTTCCTCATAAGGTCTCTCCTTTCGTTGATTTTCGGCTATAAACTTCATGCGCAGTATTGCGCACCACGATAATAGGCAACAGCCAGAGTGCATGAAGTTTTTGCGCATCATTTTCGGTTGCCCCGAAGGGGCGAGAAAATGACGCATCTTATTTTTTGCTATGCTTTTGCATAGCAAAACGGAGGCCCTTTTCAGAGCCTCCGAAATAGAAACGATATTCGGCTTACGAGAAAGAGAATGCTCCGACAAAACGCCAGTCATCTCCGCTTGCCCAATACAGAGGATAATACGCAGCATATCCCATGTAGAGATAATACTCAGCATCCTCAAAGAATGTCCTGCGAATGTAGGCGAGTCCTTCCTCACGGGTCATGTAGCCACCGCTGTATCTGGAGCAGCAGCAAGAGGCTGTCCACGAAGCCGCTGTGGGATCAACCCGCAAGCCAAGCGACTCGGCGTAGGCACAAGCCTCTGCACAGATTGCCTGAATATCCGCTTCGGTGATGATTTCAACTCGTTGTATCGGCGTATAGCTGTCTACGTAGCTGTCTCCACAAACAGAACAGGTGTGCTTGGTATAGCCCTGTTCAGTTTCGGTCGCTGGCACAACCGTGTCGGCATAGGAATGACCCAAAGCGTTTGTGTAGGAATCCTTGTAGGAGTCCCCGCAGGAACAGGTGTGGGTCGTGTAGCCTTGTGCAGTGCAAGTCGGTGCTGTGACCGAAGCCATGTAGCTGTGGGTGTGAGGCGCAGTCGGAGCCTGCGTTTCGGTCGGCTTTGGGGCATCAAGCGGCTCGACCGCTTCTGTGGGTTTCTCTGTTGCTTCGGTGGTCTCGGGAGCATCTGTCGGTGCGGCGGTTTCCTCTGTCAATTTGGTCGCGGGCTCTTCGGCCGCAGCTGTTTCCGGGGCTTGCTTCTGCGTTTCGGCGGTCGGTTCCGTGGCTGTTGCTTCCATGTGTTCGTTGTCGGTGTTCGTAGGTAGCGTTGTAGGTTGGCAGGCCGTCAGCATCATAGCTGCGAGTACAATCAGGATCAGTAGTTTCTTCATGTGCGATCCCTCCCTTCCACATCATGCTACCATTTTATCACGCTCCCTTCCATTCTGCAATGGGATCACTTTTTTCGCTTTGCTCTGATTTTGAGGAACACCAGACCGCCCACGATAAACAGAAGCAGACCGATTCCAAGAATCATTTTGGCATCCATCGTCAACACCTCCCTTCGGAAATACTCGTTTACCAGCTGGTAATACAATATAGGGGAGAGTGTGAGAGGGGGGCAGAAAGCAAGCATCAACGTGCCGACCGGCTTGCCTGCCGTATCTGGTACTCTCGGTAATGCTGCAACGCCCGCATCACATACTCCTCTGTTTTTTCTCTCGGAACGGAATCCGGGATATACTGCCGCAGCCTGTCGGCGCGGAAGCTGATTTTCTCCTTTTGGTTCGGCTTTTCCTCACTCATGATGGATTCAATGACCTCTGCACTCAGCTTGCCCTCCTTTGCAAAGTTGTGCATTTTGATTGCCTGTGCCAGAGAAGGCGTGGCATCGTTGTAGGTCATTTCTTCCAGCAGGTAAGCTTGCTCCGCTTCAGCGAGGTAGGACAGCTCCACCGCAGGACGGAACGCAATTCGCCCCTCGTCCACCATTTCAAGGATGTCGGGAATCAGATTCGTAAGGCGGATGTAGCGAAATACCTGCCTTCTGCTGTCACCTTGTTCTTGGGCAATTGAACTGCCACTATCTAACTTAGTGTCCAGTGGGCACAAAGTTAAATCCGTCCGTTGTCCCCGTCGATTCATTGCCTCCAATCTCATTTTATAGGCAAATGCTTTTTCGCTGGGCAGGATTTTTGACCGCTGATAGTTGGATTCCACCATGAGAATCACCGCCTCATCTCTGGTCAAGTCTTTGATTTCGGCTCGGAGTGTTGGAATCCCGGCGATCTCGCAGGCTCGTTTTCTGCGGTGTCCGGCGACGACTTCATACCTTCCGTCCTCTTTCCTGCGGAGTGTGACCGGCGTGAGAATGCCGTTATCCTTGATGCTCTGCACAAGCTGATCCATGTCCTCGTCTTCCTTGACCTTATACGGGTGATCGGGGAAATCGTCGATTTCCGAAAGCGGAATGTCGTAGATTTTCGGGAACTGGCTTTCCATGCGCTCCTGCTCGGTGGAAAAGAGTTTATCGAGACCGGTCAGACCCAGATCGAGCTTTTTGCCTTCCTTCAAGGTCTACCACCTCCTTTGCAAAGGCTCCGTATGCCTCCGCCAGCTTGCTGTGCGGGTCAAGGGCGAACACGCTCTTTCCGAGCATACTGGCTTCTGCCGCCCGCACAGAGCGGGGGATCTCCGTTTGGAACACCCGGATGGCATCGCCGTAGCTTGCTCGGATTGTGGTTGCGATGTCCCGTGCATTGTTCGTGCGACTGTCCACCATCGTCAGCAGAATACCGCTGATGTCCAGCGTGGGATTGATGGAGCGCTTGACCTTTGCCACAGAGTGAAGCAAAAGGTCAAGACCCTTTGCAGACAGAAAGCTGGGCTGAGACGGGATGATCACACTGTCTGCCGCAGCCAACGCATTGACCGTCAGCATACCCAACGATGGCATACAGTCGATCAGAATGTAGTCAAAGTTGGGGCGGTGCGTGTTCACGAACTCTCGCATGATGTACTCACGGCTCATGACGTTGATCATGGCTGTTTCAAAGGATGCCAGCTCGATGTTTGCCGGAAACAGCTTCGCCCCCTCCTCGTGTGTCCGAATGCCAATCGCAGGGTCAATTGGCTCATCCTCCACAATGGCCTGCAGTGCATTGGTCAGCGTAATATTCAAGGTGTCCGCATCCCGAATGCCGAATGAGGCGGTCAAGCTGGCCTGTGGGTCTGCGTCGATTAGCAGAACCCGCTTGCCCTCCTGCGCCAGCTTGGTGCCCAGATGAAAGGTCGTAGTCGTTTTTCCAACACCCCCTTTTTGATTTGTGATCGCAATTACCTGACACATTTTCAGTCCTCCTTTCCTTTGAATTTGATCTTGCGACCCACCAAAACACAGAAATTGGTTCTGTGCTTTGGTCGCTGCACTTAATTCGACCCCGTCACCCAAGTGCAGGAAAGGAAATCATCAGACGGCTGATTGCTGTCAGCTCCATGGGAATCTCACCCCTGCCGGGTTCTCCGCCAGCTCCGTAGAGAAGTTTCATTGTCCCAAAGCGTTTCATCGCCATGCTTGGAGCAACCAAGCATTTGGATGTGACCCGGATTCGCTATCCACCTTGCTATCCGCAATCTCCCTTTCGAGCAGGTGGGTCTCGGCGTATCACACCTCCGGCTGAGGCTTTCGCCTCCGCTTTGGAATGTATCTGATGAATGGTTATTCTGTTTTCAAGGTTCCCGAAGGAGCCCTCGCAAGAATAACCCCTTCACTAATTGGGAATAAGGAGGCCATTTTGTAAAAGGTTTTTTCAAAAAAAGTTGAAAAAATTTTTTCGATTATTAAGCAAAATAAAGGATTGTAAATCCAAGTAAAAATAAGAAAGCATCGCTTTTCTGCGGTTTGGAAAAGATATAGCAGGGCCGATTGGGAAAACAAAAAGCCGAAGCATGGACTGCTTCGGCCTAAAATCAAACTGCTCTTAATTTGTTATTGATAGAAAGAGAATCACTCTGCTGACTCGCTTGACAATTGTTCCCGTCCGGTCAAGCCACCCGACTACTTCCTCGCTTTTGTGAGCTTGATAGGCTTTTATTTTGAACCTTTCCCCTGCATTAGAAGAATCGGTGGGACATACTGTACCCGTCCCATTAGAAAAATGCCGGATTTTCTTAGAAAAAAACGGCAAAAAATGACCCGCACTTAGAAAAATAACCGCCGCAAAATCACACGATTTTGTGGCGGCTGGCACCCCCGGGAGGATTTGAACCTCTGACCCTTCGCTTAGGAGGCGAATGCTCTATCCAACTGAGCTACGGGGGCAAATGGCGATATTTGATTATTTTGCGGAATATCCGGAACTTTTTGAGCGTTTTCTATTTTCTGCGCTTCCGGATTCTGCCGAATTTCATTTTCGTCAAAAAGTTCGGATTTTCACGGTTTTCATTTTCCGGACTTTTTCAAAAGGTGATAGGTCGAACTATCACTTAGGAGGCGAATGCTCTATCCAACTGAGCTACGGGGGCAAATGGCGATATTTGATTATTTTGCGGAATATCCGGAACTTTTTGAGCGTTTTCTATTTTCTGCGCTTCCGGATTCTGCCGAATTTCATTTTCGTCAAAAAGTTCGGATTTTCACGTTTTCCATTTTCCGGACTTTTTCAAAAGGTGATAGATCGAACTATCACTTAGGAGAGGCTTATTCTATCCATTAAACTAAGGGGGCAAATCGCTGTGTTTTGTTTTAATTTCGGTAAAATCCGAACTTTTTTACGTTTTTCCTGTTTTAGAGGATCGGAGGATATGGTGCTGATTTGCCGCGCAGCACCTTTCCAAAATGTTGCGTATGATCCGCCAACGCTCGTTGTCTCTAATGCACTTTTTGGGCAGTAAGCGTTTGGTGAACCGAAAACTTAGGAGGCGAATGCTCTATCCAACTGAGCTACGGGGCAAATGGCGATAACTTGTTATTATCCGGGGAAACTCCGAACTTTTCGTATCTTTCTCGATTTGGGGGAGCGGAGGAGATGCCGCCGATTTGGTGGACGGCATCTCTCCGAAATGTTGTTTATGATACATCGGCACCCTTGCTTCCAAGGAACCTTTTGGGCAATCAGCGTTTGGCTGACCAAAGACGCAGGAGGCGAACGCGTCATCCTGCTGAGTTGTCGGTGCAGATCGCCGCAGGGTGGGCGGCAAATTGTTTTTACATATCTTTCTTTTCCTGCGCAGCCTCGAAGAAGCTCTCTGCCGTTTCGGGGATCACGTCGCCCTGCATGCAGGCTTCGAATTGCTTGCGGCTCATGGTCTCATGCGCCAACAGGAATTCCGCAACCGCTTTCAGCTTTTCGGCGTTCTCCTTCAAAATCTGCTCGCAGCGTGCGTATGCGGCATCGACGACCTTCTTCATTTCCGCGTCAATCGCGCCGGCGGTCTGCTCGGAATAGGACTTGGTGCGCTCGTAGTCTCTGCCGACGAAGATCTCGTCGCCGTTGTCATACGAGACCGCGCCGATGGCATCGCTCATGCCGTATTTGGCGATCATATCATGCGCCAAACGGGTTGCCCGCTGCAGGTCGTTCGAAGCGCCGGTGGAAATATCGTCGAAGACAATTTGCTCCGCGACTCTGCCGCCGAGCAGGGCGACGATCTCCTCGCGCATCTGGTTGCGGGTCATATTGCTGCGGTCATGGTCGGGCAGGCTGATGGTCATGCCCAGCGTTTTACCGCGGGGGATAATGGTGATCTGATGCACGGGATCCTGCGTGGGCAGGAAGTACATGGCAATGGCGTGACCCGCCTCGTGGTAAGCCGTTGTTTTCAGCTCCTGCTGCAGACGGACACGGCTCTTTTTCTCCGGTCCCGCAATGACCTTCAGGATGGACTCCTCAAGTGTCTGCATCGTAATCACGGGGCACCCCTGCCGCGCGGAGGCAAGCGCCGCCTCGTTGAGGAGGTTGGCAAGATCCGCGCCCGTAAAGCCGCTCGTCGCGCGGGCTATGACCTTGAGATCGACATCCTCGGCAAGCTGCTTATCCTTCGCGTGGACGCGCAGAATCTCCTCGCGTCCCTTGATATCGGGCGCGTTGACATAAATCTGACGGTCAAAGCGACCCGGACGCAGCAGCGCGGGGTCAAGAATATCCTGCCGGTTCGTTGCCGCCATGACGATGACGCCCTCGTTGCTGCCGAAGCCGTCCATCTCTACGAGGAGCTGGTTGAGGGTCTGCTCGCGCTCGTCATGTCCGCCGCCGAGGCCGGCGCCTCTGCGGCGTCCGACTGCGTCAATTTCATCGATAAAGACGATGGAGGGTGCGCCCTTTTTCGCCTGCTCAAACAAATCGCGCACGCGGCTCGCGCCGACACCGACATACAGCTCGACAAAGTCCGAGCCGGAGATGGACAGGAATTGCACATTCGCCTCGCCCGCGACCGCCTTGGCAATCAGGGTTTTGCCGGTGCCCGGAGGCCCGACAAGCAGCACGCCTTTCGGAATTTTCGCGCCGATGGCGCGGTATTTCTGCGGATTGCGGAGAAAATCGACGATCTCCTCCAGCTCCGCCTTTTCCTCGTCCGCACCCGCAACATCGGCGAAGGTGACCTTCTTCTCGCCGCTGCCGACGCGGATATTGGCTTTGCCGAACTTCATTGCGCCGCCGCCTGCACCGTTTGCCCGCATCATCAGGAAATAAACCACCACAAGCAGGATCACGGAGATGAGCAGATAGGGCAGCATTTGCAGATACCACGGCGTCTCCTTCACGGGGACAAAGTTATAGCTCTTGAGGATGCCCTCTTTGGCCTGCCGCTCATATACGCCGCTCAAATCGTCGACGAAGATATCCACCGAGGCAAGCTCGTGCTGCACGACGGTATTTCCCTCCCCGTCGGGCGCGTTGAGCTTGAGCGTCAGCATGCCGTCCTCCCATTCAAAGGACTCGACCTTCTCTTCGAGGAACAACGTACGCATTTCGGAATAGCCAATCTTCTTGTAGCTCTCGCCGCTGAGCAAGCCGGAAAGGAGCATCATCGCCGCGATCATCACCAGTAGGAAGATCAAAAAGTTAAATCGTTTGGAAGGATTGTTCAAAGCGTGACTCCTTTACTTGGAATAAACCTCCGGCTTCAGCACGCCCACAAAGGGAAGATTGCGATAGAACTCCTTGTAGTCCAGCCCGTAGCCGACGACAAATTCGTTCGGGATGGTGAAGCCGATATAATCCGCGTAAACATCGACGCGGCGACGCTCCGGTTTATCGAGCAGCGTGCAGATCTTCAGGGACGCCGGCTCCATGGAGAGCAGACGCTCCTTGACGAATTTCAGCGTCAGACCGCTGTCCAAAATATCCTCTAAGATAACGACATGACGACCGTGAATATCCGTGGAGATATCCTTGAGCAGACGGACATTGCCGCTGGTGGAGGTGCCGGAGCCATAGGACGAAACTGCCATAAAGTCATACTGGCAGCGAATCTGCGTCGCCCGCACCATGTCCGTAAAGAAATTGACAACGCCCTTAAGCACGCCGATGAAGATCGGCTCCTTATCGGCGTAGTCGGCAGCAAGCTGCTTTCCCAGCTCGGCAATCCGCTCCTGAAGCTGTTTTTCGGAAATCAGAACGCGCTCGATGTCTTGAAGCATAGTACATCTCCTCTTTTCTTTTTCTATGAAAAACTGATTTGAATGATCGCGGCAGGCTCGCCCTCCGCGGGAAGAAAGCGCGGATCCATGCCGATGCCGGCAACCGCAAGCACCCGTTCGCCGTCGGTCAGCACCGCTGTACGTTCCCGCTCCGCGCGGGGGATGCGGCGCTCGATGAAGAGCTTTTTCAGGGTTTTGCGGTGTACGCCGTCCACGGACATTTGATCTCCGCTTCTTCTTGGTCGTATCCAAAGGATACTTTGCGTTATCATATCATATTTTACTGCAAAACGGAACGGGGAATTTACACTTTTTTTGAAATTTTCCGTGATCTCGCAGGTAATTTTGATTCCGAGGTCGGGAAGAACGGCTGCGCCGGGGATTTGCAGCGCGGTTTCGGGGAAGGCTGCCCTCGTCTCCTGCACGATTTCGATGCCGTCATAGCGGCGGCGGGCGATATAGCCGTGGGGCAGCGCGCATTGGGCGGAGGGATTTGGAGAAGCTAAAATGCCTTGCAGCGCCGCAATATGCGCAAAGGAAACATCCTGCGCAAGCACGCCGCGGGTCATCATTCGAAGCGCGCGCCGCTGCAAGACCTCCGGCGCGGCACGCAGGGGCGCACAAGCATAGACGCCGTTTTCCTGCCGCAGGAGCGCCGCAGCAAGGGTGTCTAAATACCGATCCTCCTCCCGCAGGAGGCACGATTGCACGCTCAGGCGTTCGGAAAGGCGCGGCATCATTTCGTTTAACACGGGCATGACGCCGTGGCGCAGGCGATTGCGCAAACAAGTCTCCTCGGCGTTTGTCGAATCCTCGACCCACGCGATGCCCTCCGCCTGCAAAAACGCCACAATCTGTCCGCGCGTGACGGACAAAAGCGGGCGCACCAGCTTGCCGCGCTTCGGCGGAATGCCGCACAGTCCGCGCAGCCCGCTGCCGCGCATGAGGTGCAGCAAAACCGTCTCGGCGTTGTCGTCCGCCGTGTGCGCCGTGGCGAGCTTATCGCAGGCACAGCCCCGCAAAAAGGCGTAGCGGCACTCGCGCGCGGCTTCCTCAATGCCCATGGCGTGTTCTGCGGCATACTCCGCCACCTCCGCGCCGCCGACGGTCAGGGGGATGTCGTGCGCCTGACAAAAGGCTTTTACAAAGGCCTCATCGCGGTCGGCTTCCGCGCCGCGCAGATGATGATTAAAGTGGGCGGCAGCAACGGTAATGCACAGCTCCTCGCGCAGCATATACAGGCACCACAGCATCGCCATGGAGTCCGCGCCGCCGGAGACCGCGCACAGGACGTTGTCTCCCTGCGAGAACAGAGCTTCTTTTTTACACCACGCGGCGACCTCAGCCTTCATTGTGGCGCCACTCCCGGTCTGCAAAGGTGGTAAACTGCGGCAGCCATTGCAGCTCGACCGTGCCGGTTTCTCCGTGACGGTTTTTTGCAATGATGCATTCGGCAATGTTTTGCTTTTCCGTTTCCTTATTATAATAGTCCTCGCGGTAAATAAACAGCACCTCGTCCGCGTCCTGCTCAATCGCGCCGGATTCACGCAGGTCGGAGAGCATCGGGCGCTTGTCCTGACGGCTCTCATTGGCACGGGAGAGCTGCGACAGGCACAAAACGGGCACATTCAGCTCCTTCGCCATGATTTTCAGCGAGCGGGAGATATCCGAGACGACCTGCTGACGGTTTTCGCCGCTATAGGTGTTTTTCGCACCGGAGGAGGTCATGAGCTGGAGATAATCGATTACGACAAGCGCCAGATCGTCGATGCGGCGGCACTTCGCATTCATCTCCGCGACGGTGATGGAAGGGTTGTCATCCACGCGCAGATCCGTCTGCGAAATCGCGGAGGAGGCAATGCCGAGCTTGCTCCACTCGTCCACGGAAAG
Source organism: Faecousia sp. (assembly GCA_051892295.1). Classification (GTDB taxonomy): domain Bacteria; phylum Bacillota; class Clostridia; order Oscillospirales; family Oscillospiraceae; genus JAZOXB01. The sequence continues at coordinate 11,132 of JBJFGB010000131.1, forward strand.
CTTGCCCGTTGTCAGTTTTTTGTTATCAATGAAGCTCTCATTGGCAAGCAGGCGCGTCACAAGCTGCTGCTTTGACATTTCCAGCGAGAAGAACGCAACGGTTCTCTTGGGATATTTTTTCGCAACATTCAGCGCGATATTCAGACCCAAAGAAGTCTTGCCCATACCCGGACGGCCTGCCAAAAGCATCAGGTCGGTCCTATTCAGACCGCTGAGCGCCTTGTCGAGATCATGCAGACCCGTCGAGATGCCGGAGATGTCGCTGCCAGCTTCGGAAAGCTCCGTCAAGCGGTCAAATACCTTCAGAACGATTGTGCCGACATGCTCCAGTGAATCATTCGTGTTGCCGCGTCGCAGGGCATAGATTTGCTTCTCCGCCGCTTCCAGCATATCCTGCGCGCTGCCTGAGCCGTCATAGACCGTCTCGATAATACTCGAAGCCGCCTCGGTCAGGCTGCGGAGCAGCGCTTTGTCCCTAACGATCTGCGCATACTGCTTGACATTTGCGGCGGTTGGCGTGACCTCCATGAGCTGCATGATATATTTGGTGGAATTCTGCTCATCATAGACGCCGCGCTCACGCATTTTGTCAAGCACCGTGACCGGGTCGATGACCTGTGAATAGCTGAACATCTCGTAGATCGTCTCGTAAATGTCGCGGTTGGTTTGCAGATAAAAGTCACCGGGACGCACCATGCCGATCACGTCGTTGACACAGCGGCTGTCAATGAGCATTGCGCCGAGCACAGACTGCTCCGCCTCCAAAGAATGCGGCGCCTGCCGTCCGAGAATATCCTCCATTGGGTGTGTCCCTCCTTTTCACCATTCACTATTCACTATTCACTATTCTCTATTCACTATTCACTGAAATGCAGGGTGCCTGCACCGGCGGGGACATGTCCCCGCCCTACAATTGAGATTCGCGCGGAACGCCCCCGGTGGCATAGGCGCGTCAGGGATGCCGCGCGCTACAGATTCGATTGGGGTTGCCTGCGTTACAGCTCCTCGATGCGGAGCTTGAGGTCGGCGGTGATCTCATAGCCAAGCTTGCACTTGACGGTATATTCGCCGACGGTTTTGATCTGTTCCTCAAGGACGATCTTGCGCTTATCGAGTGTGATACCGTATTCCTTTTGCAGCGCATCGGCAATCTCCTGCGTCGTGATCGAGCCAAACAGACGCCCTGCGCCGCCGCCCTTTGCCTTGACGGTGACGGTCATGTCCTTCATGCGCGTCGCAATGGCAAACGCCTCCTCGCGTTCCCGCTGGCGCTTTTCCTGCTGCGCCTTGTCGGTCATGCGCATGGTGTTGACATTATCCGCCGTGGCTTCGACCGCGAGCTTGCGCGGCAGCATGTAGTTGCGGGCATAGCCGTCGGAGACCTCGATCATTTGACCGCGCTTGCCCTTGCCCTTGATGTCCTGCTGTAAGATTACCTTCATGGGAATAACCTCCTTGGTTGTTGAATGGTGAGTTTATAGTTTTACCTGTCATTGTGCAGCCGGTACGCACGCGCTGCCCTTTTGCTATTGCTATGAAAGCCCCTGTAGGGCGGGGACATGTCCCCTATGACCGCGTAAGCGGCAGACAGCATAGATGCACAAATTTATACGCAGTCGGTAGTTCCTGCACCGGCGGGGACATGTCCCCGCCCTACAGGGGCTGTTTCGTTTATCGTAGTCCGTTTTTCGCGTGTGGCAATCTCCGGTTGCAGGTTTGTACAAATTCGGTGCTTCCTGCACGAGATTGCCACGGGCGCGGGGCGCCCTCGCAATGACATGGAAAGGGAGTGCCTGCACTGCGGGTCAAGGCTGCCGCGCGTTACAATTGTGCGCAGGCGTTACTGCTCAAAGAAGCGGTCAATGGACTTGATCAGCTCGTCGAGGGTCGCCGCGACATTCTTATTCTTGACCTGCGCACCTGCCGTGGCTGCGTTGCCACCGCCGCCGAGAGGCTCCAAAATAACCTGCACATTCGCCTCGCCGATGGAGCGGGCGGAAATAATCGTCTGCGTATCCTGCGGGTAAAGGACAAAGGAGGTCTCAATGCCCGAGATATTCAGAAGCTCATCCGCCGCTTGTGCCGCAATGGTCCGCGTTGCGGTATAGTCCAGCGCGGCGATGGCAATTTTTTGCCGATACAGGCGGGCGTTCTGAATGATTCTATAGCGCGCAACGGTCGAGGGCAGATCGTTCTGGAACAGCTTTTTGACCGCCACGGTGTCCGCACCGATTCTGCGCAGGAATGCCGCCGCCTCAAAGGTGCGGCTGGAGGTACGCACGCCGAAATTCTTCGTATCAAGCACGATGCCCGCAAGCAGCGCCGCAGCCTCATTTGCCGGAATATCCGACGCTTCCACCGAGTATTGCAGCAGCTCCGTGACCAGCTCCGACGCGGAGGAGGCAAACGGCTCATGCAGATTCAAAACAGGCTGCTCGATATAATCCGCAGCGCGGCGATGATGGTCAATCACGACCACGCGGCGAATGGACTCCAGCAGCGGCTTGCATTCGACCTGATCCGGGCGGTTGGTATCGACCACAATCAGAAGGCTCTTGCTGTCCGCAGCCAAAAGCGCCTCCTGCCCGGAGATGAAGCAGTCGGCATATTCCGGCATACCGCGCAGAAGCGCGAGAAGAGACTCTGCGGCGTTTGCCTCGAGGTCAATGACTACGCTGACCTTCTTGCCCTTCTTACGGCACAGGCAGCACAGACCTGCCGCCGCGCCGACCGCGTCCAGATCCGCCATTTTATGCCCCATGACGAACACGCGGCTCGACTGGGCGATCAGCTCGGACAGGCTCGATGCCATCACGCGGGATTTGACCTTTGTGCGGCGTTCGGTGGTCTTGTTCCTGCCGCCGAAGAAGGTGAAATCGTAGCGGTCCTTGATTACGGCTTGGTCGCCGCCTCTGGAAAGCGCCATCTCGATGGAGAGCGCGGCGAAATCATAGTCCTCGCGGAAATCCACGCCGTCCTTGCCGATGCCGATGGACACCGTCGCCGCGATGCCTGCGGGATTGGTCACCGTACGCATGGTTTCGAGCAGGGAGAATTTTGCCTCCGCCATACCTGCAAGGTATTTCGCCTCAAACAGGAGCAAAAAGCGGTTTCGTTCCAGCTTCCGCAAAAGTCCCGCATAGCAGTCCGCCCACTCGTTGATCTTGGTGTTGATCTCGGCGTTCAGCGCAGAGATCGTCGCGTCGGGCAGGTTGTTGGTCAGCTCGTCATAGTTGTCGACCAGGACGATGGATACCATCGGGCGCGAACGGATGTATTCGTCTCGTACCTGCAGCAGCTCTGTCAGATCCTGCAAATAGATCATGCCGAGCATCAAGCCGGACTTATCCTCCACGTTCGGCAGCAGAGAGCCGGTCACGCGGAAGCGGCGGTCGCGGTAGCGCAGCTCCTCGGGGCATTCCGTTTTTCCCGCCGTCAGCCATTCCATTGTCAGCCCGGGCAAGACCTCGGAGATTGTCTGGGCGGATAGGGTATCGCGTACCTGTGTCAGCTCGGCAAAGCGCTTGTTATACCACACAAGCTCGTCGTCATTGAGCTGCACAAGGGCGACGGGGAACGGAACCTCACCGCCGGAGGAACGCTGCAGCATTTCGTTGCTTGTCTGCACATACTCCGTCAGCGCACGGCGCCTCCGCCGGGCGGCAAAGCGGTAACAGGCGAGCAGAAACAGCAGCACAACCGTCTCCCCGATGGCAAGATAGTACTGGCGCAGAATCAGGGCGGCAATGCAGAACAACGCCATACCGACGAAATACGCCGCCATGCTCGGCTGCGTCAAGCGGCGCAGGGTTTTATTCATAGAGTTCGACCTCCCTTACATAGGGATTCATATAGATTTATTTATTATAACAGAGATTCCGGCGTTTTTCCACTCTTTTTCCGCTATTTTCTTCGAATTGAAAAAAATGTATACTTTGAAACGGTTTTGTGCTATACTATAAAGTAAGAGATTATACGTTTCAAAAAAACAGTCCGATCTTCTGCCGGTCTTATCATGTCCCCGCCCTACAAGGAGTTTCATGACAATGACACGGAGAGGCGACCCCGATTTGTCATTGCGCACCCAGTGCGCACACTGGGTGCGGCAATCTCCGGCTGTAGGTTTGTACGCAACCCAGTAGTTCCTACCCAAGATTGCCACGGCGCGTTGCGCCTCGCAATGACATGGGAAGGGAATTTGTACGCAGTCGGCAGTTCCTGCATCGGCGCGCCGAGTCGTCGCGCCCTACGGCGAGGGTGCGATTAACGGCTGTAGGGAGGGGACATATCCCCGCCGACCGCGAAGCGGCAGACAGTAGGCATGAACAAGTCTGTACGTACTTGGTAGTTCCTACCCCAAGATTGCCACGTCACTGCGCTCCTTGCAATGACACGGAGAGGCTACCCCGATTTGTCATTGCGAACCCAGTGCGCACACTGGGTGCGGCAATCTCCGGCTGTAGGTTTGTACGCAACCGGCAGTTCCTGCACGAGATTGCCACGTCGCTGCGCTCCTCGCAATGACATAATAGGGAGATTATACGCATTTTCGGAATCAATATCGAAATATATAATTTTTACTACATATTTTTAACTGCAAAAGGAGTTGTCATACATTGGCAGAAAAACTGAAAATCATCTCTTTAGGCGGTCTGAATGAGATTGGCAAGAACATGACCGTCTTGGAGTATGGGAAGGATATGATCGTGGTCGACTGCGGACTCGGATTTCCCGAGGACGATATGTACGGCGTTGATCTCGTCATTCCCGACGTAACCTATCTTGCCAAAAACCAGAAGAAGCTGCGCGGTTACTTTATCACCCACGGGCATGAGGATCATATCGGCGCGCTGCCCTACATCTTGCAGGCAGTGAACGCGCCCGTCCATGCGACGCCGCTCACCTTGGGTCTGATTAAGCTGAAGCTGGAGGAGCATGATCTCGTTTCGCGCACACAGCTCGTCACGCACAAACCCGGCGATATCGTCAAAGCAGGCTGCTTCACCATTGAGTTCATCCATGTCAACCACTCTATTGCCGACGCGGTCGCCTTCGCCATTAAGACCCCCGTCGGGACAGTCATTATGACGGGCGACTTCAAGATCGACCCCACCGCCGAGGACGGCATGACCGATCTCGGACGCTTCGGAACCCTCGGCAAGGAGGGTGTCTATGCCCTTCTGATGGACTCGACCAATGTCGAGCGGCAGGGCTACACGCCTTCGGAGACGACCGTCGCTGAGGGGCTTGACCGCCACTTTAAGGGCTGCAAAAACCGCATTATCGTGACGACCTTCGCCTCGAATATGCACCGCATTCAGGCGGTTCTCTCCATTGCGCACCGCAACGGCAGAAAGGTCGCCGTGACAGGCAGGAGCATGGAAAACATTCTGAAGGTCGCGACGGAGCTTGGCTACCTGAATATCCCCGACGGAACGCTCGTCGATATCAACCAGATCAAATCCCTCCCAAAGGACAAGATTGTCATCGTCTCCACCGGCTCACAGGGCGAGAATATGTCCGCACTCTACCGCATGGCGTTCTCCTCGCACCGTCAGGTCGAGATTCAGCCCGGCGATAAGGTCATTATCTCCGCCTCCGCCATTCCCGGCAACGAAAAAGCGGTCTCCCGCATCATCAACGAGCTTTACCGCAAGGGCGCGGAGGTCATTTATGATAAGTTAGAGGGTCTGCATGTCTCCGGTCACGCCTGCTGCGAGGAGCTGAAGATCATCCACGCCCTGACCAAGCCCCGCTTCTTCATCCCCATCCACGGCGAGCAGCGCCACCTGCAAAAGCACGCCGCACTTGCCCGTCAGATGGGAATGCCGCCCAAGAATATTTTGATTTCCGACATCGGTCAGGTGATCGAATGCACGCCCAAGACCTGCAAGCTCGGTGCCGTTGTTCCTGCGGGCAAGATCCTGGTGGACGGCACAGGCGTCGGCGATGTGGGCAGCGTCGTGCTCCGCGACCGCAAGCATTTGGCGCAGGACGGCATGATCGTCGTATGCGTCAACCTCTCGAGTGAGGACGGCTCGGTGCTGTCCGGGCCCGATATCATCACCCGCGGCTTTGTCTATATGAAGGACAACGAGGATTTGATGGAGGCAATGAAGATGATCGCCATGCACTCCCTCGATGTCTGCCGCAGCCGAAATATCTCCGACTGGGCGACAATCAAGAGCACCATCAAGAACGATCTGAGCCAGTTCCTGTTCAAGAACACCAAGCGCAACCCGATGATCCTGCCGGTGATTATGGAGATCTGATCGGCGCGCATGGGCTTTGATGAATAGTGAATAACGGAGGAGCACTCCGCGCGATTATGAATGTAGAGCGGGGACATGTCCCCAGACTACAGAAGGTTATCCGTGTCTGTGAGCCGTCGTTCCAACAGCTTCTGCGGCGGTATGCCGAAAAAATCCCTGCCTTGGGTGCTTGCCCAAAGCAGGGACTATTTATTATGCGGGAAACCCCGAATAGCGATACCTATTCACTATTCTCTATTCACTGTTCACTGTTCACTCGCCCCTATCACAGCCTGTCAAACCTTCTTGCGCCTTTTCCGGGGAGCCAGAGGAGGCATAGGGCGCACAGGATGGCACTAATCAGGGTGAAGAGCAGCACATACAGCTGCACAGAGAGCAGTTGTCGGCTTATGACAAGGATAAACAGACCGACGCAGGCTAAAATCGTATAGACCATCAGCCCGAGCATTGTCACCAGCACCGCAGCGCTCTGCTTGACTGCGACTGTCTCACTCGTCCAGTCCAGCTTCGGCAGGAGCAGATTCATCATCAGCCCGAACGCGCCGGAGAGCAGGACGAAAAGCTGCGGGATCAGCACCAACGCTGCCCATCCGAGAGCGTCGGTGCGGAGCGTGACGGCGGCGGCAGCCGACAAAAACAGGGTCGGGATCGCGCACAGAAGCTCATGCAGCTTCAGCTTTGCCGCCAAGACCTGTTTTGCGGACACAGGCATAGAGCGCAGGATCCAGAGCGTTTTCCCTTCCAGCGAGACGGAGGGCGCGGTAATCACATCCATCGACGCAAGGAAGGACAGCATGACCGCCGCAAGGAGGGCAGCATCCCGTTGTGAAATACCGAAGGTGTCGAGCATCGGCAGGAGCGCACGAATATCCGTCTGCTTGATCAGCAGGGCAACGGCAGCAATCACCGTCAGGATCAAGCCCAAACCGCAGTTGAGCATATAGATTGCAGAGGAGGTAAAGCGCTTCAGCTCACGCCGCAGGAGCGCGGAGGAGATCGATGCACACTTTGCCTCGACCTTGCCTTTTGCCTTTTTCTGCGCACGAGAACCGGCGGAGGTCGTTTTTAAGAAGCCGCGCCCGAGCAGCAGGGTCATGCCCGCAAAGACGGCAAGACTCAGCACACACAGCAACGCCGCCTTGCCGAAATCGGCATGGGCAATGCCCTCTCCGAACAGGCAAAACAGCACGCCCCAGCCGCGCATTCCGTCGGCAATCGCTTCATGGTTCTCCAGCAGCATGGTGATGTACTTCTGCGCGTTCATGTAGAAATAGAAATAACAGCCCATGAACACCAGCGAGAAAAACATCGTGATAAACGTCTTATTCCGCACATGAGAGAGGAGCAGCGCAAGCAGCCAGCCGAACAGGCAGGCAATCGCCGCGCTGAGCAGCGGAAGCAGCAAAGAGCAGACAATATAAAGCGCAAGCTGCGCAATCTGCACGCCCGCCGTCATAAACCAAGCAATGCCCGCCGGAATCAGCACAAGCAGGGCGAACAGGTACTCCATCAGCAGGAGCGTCGCCATGCGGCTCATTAAAATCAGGCGCGGCTTGATCGGCATGGAAAGCAGAAGCTCGTTGTCCTTCGCCTCAAACAGCTCGCTTTTCGCGGTAAACGCGGTAAAGAAGAAGGACAGCGCAAAGGAAAACAGACCGATCATCGCAAAATAATACCAGTCATAAGGCGTACCGCAAAGCGCCTGTGCCATTGCGCGGAACATCATATAGAACAGACCGGCAAAGACGACGATGCAATACAGCATGACGATCAAGAAGAGAATCGTCATACCCTTGCCGCCCTTGCGCTTGCCGTTTCTGCCGTTCACGTTGCGGTTGAGCATCCCTTTTAGGCGCAGACGAATCAGTTTACCCAGCATTGCCGTCCTCCAATTCCAGGAAGACCTCCTCGAGCGAGGCGTTCCCGCGAACCTCCTCCATCGAGCCGGCGGTCACCAGCTTGCCGCCCTTAATGATTGCCACGCGGTCACAGAGCTTCTCCGCAACCTCCAAAACATGGGTCGAAAAGAAGATCGCGCCGCCGGAGGCGCAGTGCTCATGCATGACCTCCTTGAGCTGGTGGCTTGCCTTCGGGTCCAGTCCCACGAACGGCTCGTCCAACAGGATGAGCTTCGGGCTGTGCGCCAGCGCCGCAATGATGGCAAGCTTCTGCTTCATGCCGTGGCTGTAGCTGGAAATGGGCTGATACAGCGCGTCGCCCAGCTCCAAAAGCGCGGAAAAATGCTCAATTTTCTCCTTCCGCTCCGCCGCGCCAACCTTGTAGACATCGCAGACGAAATTCAGATAGGCGATGCCGGTCAGAAATTCGTACAGGTCCGGGTTATCGGGAATATATGCCATCCTCTGCTTGCAAACAAGCGGCTCGGTGCGGATGCTGTGACCGTCAATGAGAATCTCACCCTCGTCAAAGTCCATAATACCGCAGCAGGCTTTGAGTGTCGTGGTCTTGCCCGCGCCGTTGTGCCCGATGAACGCACACAGCTCGCCCGGACGGATGTGCAGCGTCAAATGATCGACCGCGCACTTTTCGCCGTAGCGCTTGGTCAGGTTTTTGATTTGAAGCATGCTCGCTTCCTCCTTTTTGAGTGTATTAACATTCTAATACATACGGTGATGTTTGTCAATCGCTTCCACAATAAATGAAATGCCCTTGTAGACCGGGGACATGTCCCCGCCGACCGCGCAAGCGGCAGACAGTACAGGGGAACAGATTTGTACGCAGTCGGTAGTTCCTGCACGAGATTGCACCCGCAGGGGGTATGCCGCATCCGTAGCGCTCCTTCGTCGCAAACGGCTGCGCTACCACGGGCGCAAGCGCCCTCGCAATGACACGGGTGGGCTACCCTATTTGTCATTGCGAAGCCAGTGCGCACACTGGCTGCGGCAATCTCCGGCTGTAGGTTTGCACGCATTCGGTACTTCCTGCACGAGATTGCCACGGGCGCAAGCGCCCTCGCAATGACACGGGTGGGCTACCCTATTTGTCATTG
>JBJFGB010000131.1:20513-41043 GCA_051892295.1 Faecousia sp.
CCACGGGCGCAAGCGCCCTCGCAATGACACGGGTGGGCTACCCTATTTGTCATTGCGAAGCCAGTGCGCACACTGGCTGTGGCAATCTCCGGCTGTAGGTTTGCACGCAGTCGGTAGTTCCTGCATCATCCTCATCATTCAAAACTTAGTTTTGCAACACCGTTCTGAAACACAGTTTTAGTATAGAACATAATCCCCAAGCTGTCAATAGGCATCTGTAAAAAACGCACTCTGATTGGGTGAACATCCTGTGTACGATGCTTTGCCCCCGTGCTTACGGGATTCTCTTACTCTCCTTCAAATACCGTTCCTCCTCGGAGAAGACGCAACCGCAGTATTTTTGAATGTACATGCCAAGCTCCCGCGCCCGTTCCTGTCCCGCGCGGAAATAGGGACGGAAATCGCGGTAGAGGAAGGCAACGCCGTACTCCGCGGCGGCGCGCTCCGCGACCTCGCGCATCAGCTCGTGATTTTGATAGGGACTGATGAAGAGCGACGAGGTAAAGCTGTCAAAGCCGCCCTCCGCCGCCATCTGCGCCGCGGCAAACAGACGCATTTCATAGCACTTGGCGCATCGTCCCGCAATATTCTCCGCAACCTGACGCACAAACGGGCGCAGGGCGTATTCGTCGCGCTCCAAAAGGGGCAGCTCGACCGTCTTTGCATACTCACGCAGGCAGTTACGGCGGCTGCGGTATTCGGTAAAGGGGTGGATGTTCGGGTTATACCAAAAGCCCGTCAGTTCAAAACCGTCCGTTCGCAAAACATCAATGCACTGATTCGCGCACGGGGCGCAGCAGATATGTAAAAGAGTTTTCATGGGAAAAAGCCTCCAATCCTTTCATCCTTTTTTGTATTATAGCATAGAGCCGCCTCTGGGGCAAGCGTGTCAAAAAGCGGCATTGAAATTTGTGTAAAATTCCCTGTGGAAATTTTTACAAAGCTATGTTAATATAAATCAAATAACCCCGTGAAAATCAGGCGGCTTTCCGGAGCTGCCGGACATAAAAACGAAAGGATGATGCAACATGTCCGTCCCGAACGAAACCTACGCCGCGCGAATCCAGCGCAAGCTGATGAAAAAGCAGTACATCGTCAATGTCGCCACCGGCAGGCAGAAGGCCGATCTCGTCCTCAAAAACGCCACCTATGTCAACGTCTTCTCCAACGAATTGTGTCAGGGCGATATCGCCGTGGCAAAGGGACAGATCGTCGGCATGGGCAGCTATGACGGCGAGGTAGAGGTGGATGTCAGCGGCAAGATTGTCTGCCCCGGCTTTATCGACGCGCATATCCATCTGGAATCCTCCCTCGTTTCGCCGAAGGAGTTCGCCCGCGCCGTCCTGCCCCACGGCACCACCACCATCATCACCGACCCCCACGAGATCACCAATGTCATGGGCACGGACGGCATCGACTATATGCTGCAAGCCACCGAGGGGCTGCCCATTGATGTGCGCTTCATGCTGCCGAGCTGCGTCCCCGCGACGCCGCTGGACGAATCCGGCGCGAACCTCGACTACCGCGCCATTGACTCCTTCTATGACCATGCCCGCGTGCAGGGTCTTGCCGAGATGATGAACTTTGTCGGCGTCGTCGGCGGCGACAAGGAGGTCATTGCAAAGATCGTCGCCGCGCAGGCGCACCACAAGAAGATTGACGGTCACGCGCCCGGTATCCGCGACAAGGACTTGGCGGCTTATATCGCAGCGGGTGTCTATTCCGACCACGAGTGCTCCGACATGGAGGACGCGATGGCGAAGCTCCGCAACGGTCAGTTCATCATGGTGCGCGACGGCACGGCGGCAAAGAATCTGGAAGCCCTTGTTGATCTGCTCAAGCAGCCGTATTACGACCGCTGCATGTTCTGCACCGATGACAAGCACCCCATCGACCTGCTGGAAAAGGGTCATATCGACTACATTATCAAGAAAGCGATCTCCTACGGCGTCGATCCCATCACAGCCGTCAAGGTCGCCTGCCATAATCCCGCGCGCTATTTCGCCCTCAACAACCGCGGCGCGATTGCCCCGGGCTATCTGGCGGACTTTGCCATCATCGACAATTTTGAGAATTTCAATGTGGAAATGGTGTTCAAGAAGGGCGTTCTGACCTGCAAAAACGGCGAGGTGCAGAGCTTCCCTACCCCGAAAATCGACGAATACCTCGAACAGCGCGCCCACGACACCTTCCATGTGGCGCACCTGAACGCCGAGGATTTCCACGACGAGCGTCCCCGCGGTGTCATCGGTCTGGTGCCCGGCGAGATTGTCTCCACCGACAACGGCTATGCCAACGCCGTCGATGTGGAAAAGGACATTCTTAAGATTGCCGTCGTCGAGCGCCATAAGAACACGCACCACATCGGCTTGGGTTATATTCAGGGCTACGGACTTAAGAGCGGCGCGGTCGCGACCTCTATTTCCCATGACTCGCACAACATCATCGTCGTCGGCACGAACGAAGAGGATATGGCGTTCGCCGCCAACCGCATCGTCGAAAACTGCGGCGGCATCACCGTAGTGGAGGATGGTAAGGTGCTCGGCGAGGTCGTGCTGGAGATTGCGGGTCTGATGAGCGACGACAGCCTCGTCACCGTCAATAACAAGCTGGAAATCGCCAAGGAGCAGGCGTTCCGTCTCGGCGTTTCCCGCGGCATTGACCCGTTCATGACCCTCTCGTTCATGTCCCTGCCCGTCATCCCGACCCTCCGCCTGACCACCAGAGGCGTCATTGATGTAATCAAGCAGCAATACATCTGATTCGCAAGTCTCCCCCATGTATCGGTGCACCAATGTAGGGTGGGGACATGTCCCCACCGGTGCAGGAAGTACAGTATCTCAAAATAAAACAGTAAAAAACGGAGGCTTGCTTCTCGGCGAGCCTCCGTTTTGATTTTATATTGTTTCGGTGCGGCGGGTGAAGTTTTCGAAGAATTTTGCCATGTGGATGCCGTCTGCCAACGCGTGATGCACCGTCAGATCGACGGGCAGCAGCACCTTATCTCCCTGCGTAAAATATTTGCCGAAGGTAATGCGTGGGTTGCTGTCAGCCGGGACGGGCTTCGGCAGGCTGATCGAGGCGAAGCTCACCCACGGGATGCTTGAGACGAAAAACAGCCGGTCGGGGTCGTCGCCGTCGTCCATTGTCGGGCAGGTCTTTGCCCGCTCAACCTCCTCCGCCGCATAGGGCAGAAATTCTTCGAGCGGCTTGCCGCAGTCCAACTCACAATAGCAATAAGTCTCGTCCGGCAGGGCGACGGTGTGGGAGCTGATGCAGCGCTCATATTCCACGACGTTCTCCCCGCGTATGCGTCTGCGCAGCTCCGACACGGCATTCGCCGCGTTTACCGCGCAGTGCAGGACGGTGAGAAAAAAGGGCAGCTCCCGCTCCCGCGTCACTTGGCGCAGGTGCGTAATGTCACAATTTACCGTCATGGACGCATAGGGATTGGCGAAGGTACGAAAATATTCGTACTGCGACCTGCGCGGGTCGCGGGTCATATCGACAATATGCATCACAGCGCCTCCATTGCCTTGCGGATTCGAGCGACCGTGCGGTCATAGCCCAAAATTTGCATAACGGTGTAAAGGTCGGGCGAATTGGTTTTGCCCGTCACCGCCACGCGCAGGAAGGTGGAGACATCCGCGACCGAGCCGCCGAATTTCTCCGGCTCCGCCTTATATTCCTTCATATCCGCGGCAAAGCCCAGCGCCGTGGTGATCTCCTTGACCTTGTTAAACCAGACGGTCGCGTCGTCGTTAAAATCATATACCGCGAGAAATTTCTCCAGCGCTTCACGGATTACCGTCTTGTCAAACTGCGCAGGGAAACCTTCGGAGGCAAAGAATTCGTCATAGAAGAAGCCCATGTAGGGTTTGACATCCTTCCACGTTGCCAAGTCTTTTCTCGGCTTTTTGCCGCCTCTGCCGATGGCGAGGATGCGCTTTGCGTAGCCCGGGTCGCAGCGCAGCACAGCGGCGAAATCGGGGTCAAATTCCTCCGCGTACTCCAGCGCCAGCGTATAGACCGTCTCTGCATCCATGCGGGCAATCTCATTCTTTGAAACATCGCACAGCTTCGCGTAATCGAACAGCGCGCCCGCCGGGTTGAGCTTTTTATAGGAGAATTTGAAGTCATCGGACGGGGCAGTCGGGTTCGCCTTGCGCCAATCCTCATAGTTGGAGTTGAGCAGCGTCATGATATACTCATAGACCGCGCGGACGGGGAAGCCCTCCGCCTTATAATAGGTCAGCGCCAGTTCCGGGTCCTTGCGCTTGGAGAGCTTGCGTTTGGAAGTGCCGTCCATCTTCATCAGCGGCCCGATATGCACATACTTCGGCGTTTTAAAGCCGAGGGCGCGGAAGAGCTGCAAATGGAAGGGCAGACTCGGCAGCCACTCGTCGCCGCGCACCACATGGGTCGTGCGCATCAGGTGATCGTCCACCGCGTGGGCAAAGTGGTAGGTCGGGATCCCATCGGACTTGAGCAGAACTTGGTCGATGTCGTTCTCCGTGACGGTCAAAACGCCCTTGACAAGGTCGGTATACTTAAACTGATTTTCCACGGAGCCGGTCGAGCGGAAGCGCAGCACCCACGGCTTGCCCTCCGCAAGCGCAGCTTCAATGTCCTCGATGGGACGGTCGCGCCAAAGGGCGTATTCCCCGTAGTAGCCGAAATTGACCTTTTTCGCCTCCTGTTCGGCGCGCATGGCGGTCAGCTCCTCCTCCGTGCAGAAGCAGGGATAGGCGTCTCCCTGTTCAACGAGCTTCTTTGCATAGACATGATAGATGTCCGCGCGCTGCCTCTGACGGTAGGGTCCGTAAGCGCCCTGATCGCCGTCCTTCGTCGCGCCCTCATCAAAATGAATGCCATAGTGCTTCAAGGTGTCGATCAGCACCTCCACCGCGCCGGCGACCTCGCGCTTGGCGTCTGTATCCTCCACGCGGAGGAAGAGCACGCCGCCCGACTGGTGCGCCATGCGTTCGGAGACGAGTCCCTGCACCAAATTGCCGAGATGCACAAAGCCCGTCGGCGACGGTGCCATACGCGTAATGACCGCGCCCTCCGGGACCTCGCGTGCAGGATAGCGCGCCTCCAATTCCTCCGGCGTAGTCGTTACATTCGGAAACAAAAGCTTTGCCAATGCGGTCGTATCCATCATCCATACCTCTTATCATTTTATTTTCCTTTATTATATCCGCCCCGCCCGCCCTTGTCAATTCCGCAGCCGCAGAATCATGAAAAAGCGAATGGCAAACGGTAAACTCGGTGAATAGTGAATAGTGAACGGTGAACAGTGAATCACGAAGGAGCGCTCCGCGCAGATTTCAATTATGCGGGGACATGTCCCTGCCCTGCAGCCGTTGTTCGCAGCCCTCTCCGTAGGGCACGCCGACTCGGCGTGCCGGTGCAGGAACTACCGACCGCGTGCCAAGCAACAAACACCGGCAAAACCCGCAACGGCGGACCTATTCACTATTCACTATTCACTGAACACCCCCTTCCCTTTCGTCAACGCTTGCATTGCCTCGAAAAAATGATATAATGGAGATAATAGAAAAGAAAGGAGCCCACGCCATGCTCGATCCGAAAATCGCCGACAATTACATCGCCATTCTCACCGAGGAGCTGGTGCCCGCGACGGGCTGCACCGAGCCGATTGCAATCGCCTACTGCGCCGCGACAGTGCACAAACTGTTGGGGCAGCTCCCCGAACGCGTCAGCGCCGTGCTCAGCGGAAACATTCTGAAAAACGTCAAAAGCGTCGTCGTGCCGAACACCGGCGGACGCAAGGGCATCCGTCCCGCCATCGCCGCCGGTCTGGTCGCAGGCGATGCCGAACGGGATTTGCAGGTCATTGCCGACATCTCCGAAGCGCAGCTTGCCGAGATCGACGCATATTTGGAAAGCACCGAGATCGACATTACCTGCGGCAGCTCGCCGTGTAAGCTCGACATCGACCTGACAGGCTATGCAGGAGCCCACATGGCACGCGTGCGGATTACAAATCATCATACGAATATCGTCCACATGGAGCGCGACGGCGAGGTGCTGCGGGACGAGCCGATTGCGGATGCCTCCGAGGAGCGTATGACGGACAAGAGCTGCCTCAACGTGGAGGATATCCTCCGTTTTGCCGACACCGTGGAGCTTTCCCGCGTGGAGGCGCTGCTCCTGCGGCAGGTCGCGGCAAACTCCGCCATCGCCGAGGAGGGACTTCGCGGCGCGTGGGGCGCGCAGATTGGGCGCATTTTGCTCGAGGACTACGGCGACGATGTCAAGCAGCGGGCAAAGGCCTATGCCGCCGCAGGCTCCGACGCGCGTATGAGCGGCTGCGAAATGCCCGTGATTATCCTCTCCGGCTCCGGCAATCAGGGTATTACCGCCTGTATGCCTGTCGTTGTCTACGCCAAGCACATCGGTGCGACGCAGGAACAGCTTTTGCGCGCGCTCGTCGTCTCCGACCTTGTCACAATCCACCAAAAGAGCGGCATCGGTCGCCTCTCCGCCTACTGCGGCGCAATCTCGGCGGGTGTCGGCGCGGGCGCGGGAATCTGCTACCTGCTGGGCGGCGGCTATTCGGCGGTCGCACACACCATCGTCAACGCCGTAGCGATCCTCTCCGGGACAATCTGCGACGGCGCAAAGCCCTCCTGCGCGGCAAAGATCGCGGCGGCGGTGGACGCGGGCATCATGGGCTATCGGATGTACCTGCATCACAAGGAGTTCCGCAGCGGCGAGGGCATCGTCGCGGACTCCGTAGACGAGACAATCGCCAACATCGGCATGCTCGCCAGTCAGGGGATGCGGCAGACCGATCACACGATTCTGCGCATCATGCAGGAGGCAGAATGCAGATAGGCACAATATATTGTTTATAAAGCGGCGCGGCGGAACAGCCGCGCCGTTTATTAATAATAGTATGAATACTCTCGTATATTCAAAAAGGTATCCATGAAAATCCGTCTTTATTTTCCATTATTCATGAAAGCGCTTTCAGATTCTTCGACACCTATCATTTCTTTGCTGGAAATTATTGTATGATTTCACAAATATGCATTATGATTCGTTATCTCTTTTGTTATTATTCATATACTTTTAAGATTCGTGAATTTTTTCTCATTTCCCTCTTTACAACCGGATATTTTTGCACTATAATTCAGGAAAATTTCGCAGCACCGATGCGATGTTTTATTTGAAAAGGAGAGATAACTCATGAAGAAAACTTGGAAACGGCTTTTTGCCTTTGTACTGATGATCGCCATGGTATTTACCATGCTCCCGAATGCATTTGCTGCACGCGGCAATAAACCCGGGCGCACCGCAAAGGAACCCTCCGCAGCCGACTATGCCGCAGTCGATGAAGTATGGGCAGACATCACGGCGAAAGAAAGCCAGCTCATTGCCAAACGCGCAACCGCTAAGCAGACCACCGACGCCGTCATTGCTACGGTGAAAGCATCCGACACCTATGTCGAAGGCTCTCTCGAGCGCAACGGCGACAGCTTCACCTGGATGACCGAGCAAGGCATTGCCTGCCACTATTCTCCGAGAATCCGTGAGCAGATGCGTTCCACGGAAGTCAACGCAAGCTTTGATCCGAACGCCGAAGTCGAAGTCGAGACCATTTCCTACGCAAAGCGCGGCGGTTCTCCCTCGAGCAAGGATGTCTACCTGATCGAGCCGTATTACGGCATTGATTCCAGCTTCACCACGCAGTACCAGACCGAAGCGCAGGAAATCGCCTCCGCACTCGGCGGCAGCTACACCGTCTACAAGACCACCAACGCTACCATTGATAATGTTGCTTATGCTCTGATGAACGGCGCAGTCGTTATTTTCGACAGCCACGGCAGCACCGACTACGCAAGCGGCAGCGACTACACCTCCGGCGCGACCACCTCCTACCTGTGCCTCCAGAGCGGCACCGGCATCACCACCGAGGACTACACGGACAATCATGCGTACTACGCCGGCTCCAACGGCTCCATGAAGTATTACGAAGTGGACGGCACCGCCATCGCAAACCACATGACCAAATCCGCTCCCAACAGCCTCCTCTGGATGGCAATCTGCCTCGGCATGGCGACCGACGGCTTGCAGAAGCCGTTGCGCGAGAAGGGCGTCGAGGTTGCGTACGGCTACTCCCAGTCCGTCAGCTTTACATACGATTATAAGTGGGAAGCTTCCTTCTTTGATTCCATGATTGCAGGCAAGACCGTCGCGCAGGCGATCTCCACAATGAAGAGCAGCGTTGGCAAGTGGGACTATCCGACCAGCTACACCACCATCACTTCCGCGAAAAACAACTACGCCGCGTTCCCGATTGTTGTCTCCTCTGAGGATACTTATCCCGGTCATGGCAACGTTGACGCACTGCAGACCGTTAATTCGACCTACACCTTCTTCTCCGGCACTACCACGACCTGCAGCCACTCTTCGACCAGCACTGCGGTCACCACGGCTGCCACCTGCACTACCTCCGGCACCTCGACGACCACCTGCAATAGCTGCGGTGCCACCGTCAGCACAGCCACCATTCCCGCAACCGGACACAGCTATTCCAACGGCATCTGCACCGTCTGCGGCGCTGCGGATCCGAACTACACGGCTCCCTCGACCGGTGACAGCAGCTCCTCCGGCAGCAAGACCTACACCCTCGTGACCTCCGCGCCCTCCGATTGGAGCGGCAACTATGTCCTCGTCGGTATCTCCGGCTCCACCTACTATGTCCTTGACGCCTCCGGCAGCTACACCGGCACCACCATCGGCTCTACCTCCGCCGCCAAGACCCTCTCCGCTGCAGGCATCACCAAGAGCGGCAACACCCTCAGCGGCGTCTCCGACGACTATGTCTACGCCATCGAACCGAGCGGCTCCTACTACGCCGTCCGGATGAAGAATTCGACCAACTATCTGCGCTACACGGCAAACGGTCTGACGACCCTGTCCTCCCTGACCTACACCAGCCAGCAGTGGACGCTGTCTCTCGCTTCCACCGGCGCTGCCCTGATGAAGAACCGCAGCGGCTCGAGCTACTACCTCGGCTTCAACGCCTCCTCCAAGATGTTCCGTTGCTACACCTCGACCTCCAGCTACAAGCTCTATCTCTTCAAGGAAGACACCGCTTCCTCCGGCAGCACCACAACCTGCAGCCACTCTTCGACCAGCACTGCGGTCACCACGGCTGCCACCTGCACGACCTCCGGCACCTCCACGACCACCTGCAACAGCTGCGGCGCCGTCGTCAGCACCGCCACCATTCCCGCGACCGGACACAGCTATTCCAACGGCTATTGCACCGTCTGCGGCGCTGCGGATCCGAACTATTCTTCTTCCTCGAGCGGCAAGACCTACAGCCTCGTGACGAGCGCTCCGACGGATTGGAGCGGCGACTATGTTCTCGTCGGCAAGTCCGGCTCCACCTACTATGTCCTTGACGCCTCCGGTAACTACACGAGCACCAACATCGGCTCCACTTCCGCGGCAAAGACCCTCTCCGCTGCAGGCATCACCCTGAGCGGCAACACCCTCAGCGGCGTCTCCGACGACTATGTCTACGCCATCGAACCGAGCGGCTCTTACTACTCCGTCCGGATGAAGAATTCGACCAACTATCTGCGCTACAAGGCCAACGGTCTGACGACCCTGTCCTCCCTCACCTACACCAGCCAGCAGTGGACGCTGTCCCTCTCTTCGACCGGCGCTGCTCTGATGAAGAACCGCAGCGCATCGAGCTACTACCTCGGCTTCAACGCCTCCTCCAAGATGTTCCGCTGCTACACCTCGACCTCCAGCTACAAGCTCTACCTCTTCAAGGCAGACTAAGTAACAGAAACGCTTTATTCCCAAACCCCGCAAGGCAGATCATCTCCCTGCCTTGCGGGGTTTTTCCCATTGCACCCCTGTAAGCGGAAACACCGACTGCATACAAAAGCAGCGCCCCGTAGGGCGCTGCCTTTTATCGTTAACCGTTTCTTGTTTTCATGAGCTGGCGCATTCTTGCGGCGTGATCCAGCTCGCGCTTGCGGATGCGCAGGGACTTCGGCGTGACCTCCAGCAGCTCGTCGTCCGCAAGGAACTCCAAGCACTGCTCCAAGGAGAAAACACGGGGCGTCGTCAGCCGCAGCGCCTCATCCGAGCCGGAGGCGCGCATATTGGTCAGCTGCTTCTTTTTGCAGACATTGACCGTCATGTCCTCGTTGCGGGAGCAGATGCCCACGACCATGCCGGCGTAGACCTCCACGCCCGCGCCGATAAAGAGCTGACCTCTCTCCTGCGCGTTGAACAGACCGTAGGTGCAGGCCTCGCCCGTTTCAAAGGCAATGAGGGATCCGCTCTTGCGGCGCTCGATTTCGCCCTTCATCGGCGCGTAGGATTCCAGCACGGAGGACATAATGCCCTCGCCGCGGGTATCGGTCAAAAACTCGCTGCGGTAGCCGAACAGTCCGCGCGACGGCACCATGAATTCCAAGCGGTAGCGGCTACCCACCGGCGTCATGGAAACAAGGTCACCCTTGCGCTTGCCAATCTTCTCAATCACGCTGCCCATGGATGCCTCGGGGACGTCCGCGACCATGCGCTCGATCGGCTCGCAAACCTTGCCGTCAATCGTCTTTGTGAGGACGCGCGGGGTGCTGACCTGAAATTCATAGCCCTCGCGGCGCATCGTCTCCATCAGGATGGACAGATGCATCTCGCCTCTGCCCGCGACGTTGAACGCGTCCGTCCCCTGCTCGGTAACATGCAGAGAGACATCCTTCAAAAGCTCGCGGAACAGACGGTCGCGCAGATTGCGGGAGGTGACATATTTGCCCTCTCTGCCCGCAAAGGGCGAATCGTTGACCGAGAAGGTCATTTCAATGGTCGGGTCGGATATCTTGACAAAGGGCAGCGGCTCGGGCTTGTCCACAGCGCAGATGGTTCTGCCGATGGTGATGTCCGCCATGCCCGAAAAGGCGACAATCTCGCCCGCAGATGCCTCGGTAATCGGCTTCTTGCCCAATCCGTCGAACTCATAGAGCGCAACGACCTTGCCCTTGACAACGTGCTCAGGATCATGGTAGTCGCAGATCATAACCTCCTGATTCTGACGGATGGTGCCCCGTTCAATTCTGCCGATGCCGATTCTGCCGACATATTCATTATAATCAATGGAGGAGACGAGCATTTGCAGCGGCTCCTCGGGATTGCCCTCGGGCGCGGGGATATAGTTGACGATGGTGTTAAAAAGCGGGTCGAGATTCACGCCCGTCTCATTGGGGCTGTAGCTTGCAACGCCCTGTCTTGCGGAGCAGAAGAGCGTGGGGGACTCAAACTGCTCGTCTGTCGCGTTGAGGTCGAGCAGCAGCTCCAATACCTCCTCCATGACCTCGTCGATGCGTGCGTCCAAACGGTCAATCTTGTTGACGACAACAATGACCTTGTGTCCCAGCTCCAGCGCCTTTTGCAGCACAAAGCGCGTCTGGGGCATGGGACCCTCTGCCGCGTCGACAAGCAGGATAACGCCGTTGACCATCTTCAAAATACGCTCGACCTCGCCGCCGAAATCGGCGTGACCCGGGGTGTCGACAATGTTGATCTTTGTTCCCTTATAGTGAACGGCGGTATTTTTGGCAAGAATCGTGATGCCGCGCTCGCGCTCCAAGTCGCCCGAGTCCATCACGCGCTCGACCACCGCCTGATTTTCGCGGTAAATGCCGCCCTGCTTGAGCATCTCGTCGACCAGGGTCGTCTTGCCGTGGTCAACGTGGGCGATAATGGCAATATTTCGAATGTTTTTCTGATCTGACATAAAGGAATTTCCTTTCCCGCGGCACACTCCGCCGCCTCTTATAGATTTTATCCACAACTTAGGAATATAACACATTTCTCCGCATTTCGCAAGAGAAATCGCACATTTTCGCCCCTGTATGACAAAAAAGTTTTAACCGCAAGCTCCCTTCTGCACTGTCTGCCGCTTTGCGGTCGGCACGCCCAGTGGTCGTGCCCTACGACGGTGGAACGCACCCACGCCGTAGGGCGCGATGACTCGGCGCGCCGGTGCAGGAACTGCCGACTGCGTACAAGGAATACAAACAGATTGCCACGTCGCTGCGCTCCTCGCAATGACGCAAAAGGCAACCTCCCCTGTCATTGCGGGACCGGTGCGCACACAAATCGCAGGGCGTATACGACACATCCGTAAAGCTCCTTCGTCGCAAATGGCTGCGCAGCGGTCGTGGCAATCTCAGACTGTTATCCCGTACCGTCTGCCGCCTACGCGGTCATATAAAACTTTTTCGGAACCCACTCCGCATTTTTCCTGTCTATATGGATGAAAGGTACTTTTCAATCACTCGGGAGGAAAACACTATGGATGAACAGGACATTCTCGCCCTGCTCCTGCGGCATGATGAGGACGGCTTAGACGCGGCGCTCAAGCAATACGGTAAACGGCTTCGCGCCATTGCCGCCGGGATCGTCGGTGTGGAAAGCGCCGAGGAATGCGTGAACGACACGCTTCTCAACGCATGGAACGCCATCCCGCCGGAGCAGCCGACGCATCTGCGCGCCTATCTGTGCAAGCTGACTCGTAATATAGCACTCAACCGCTACGCGCAGGAGAGCGCAAAAAAACGCGGCGGCACAGCCGACGACAATTCTGCCAAGCGAGCAGATACAGGACGCGCTGACACCGCTCGAGTCCCTGCCGCCGCTTTCCTATGCCGAGGGTGACGGCGAAGTTGCGGCGGACATCGCACTTCCGGACGGCTACTTTTTCCGCGCTCTGACGGACGAGGCGCTGGCAAGCATTTGGGGTATGGAAACGCTCTCCTGGGAGGGCTATGATCCGGCTGTGCTCCATCTGCAAACGGAGCTGATCTATGACGGCACAGGCCGGGTCTGGCGCGCGGTGATCATCGGCACCCTCGGAGAAAGCGAATTGATTCTGACACTCTCACCGGAACAGATTCCCGCGACCTGCATTGTCTACGGCGGCGGCACGACCTGCGATTTTTACGGCACCGGCGTGACTGCGCTTCGCTCCGGCAGCCATATCGAGATCACCTTCCTGCGCGGGGAGGGAGAGAGCGCCGTGGGTGCGCGCCTTGAGGCAACCGCCGTAACCGAGGACACGGAAGCGCTTTTGACACGCATCGTATCGCAATCTCTGCGGGAGGACGGCGTTTTGCAGCTCGACCAGCTCAAGGTGGAAGATGTCCCCCCATGGCGCAGGGAGACGCTGACCGAGCCGCAGGCGCGCGCAGAGGCTGGTTTTGGGGAATATCTGCCGGACGCGCTCCCCACAGGCTTTGCATTTGAGGCGGCATATCGGGAGCTGGGCGAGGATCGCAACTGGCTGAGCGCAACTTGGTACAACGGCTATGCAAATTTGAGCGTCACCGTAGACAAATGCGCCGACCCTCATGGCTTAGTCCACGCCGACGAGATTGAAAAGTATGACCGTGACTACTATGGCACGGAGAAGCCCGACGTCCCCGAGGAATACTGGGAGAGCTGGTCGTCTCCGACCTTCTATGCGGAGGAATTGACGAAAGAAGTGATTGAACGCCGCCTCTGCAAAAGCGACATGGGAAATGTCTACACCCACTTCAGCGTCCTCTATCCCGACGGTACCGTCGTCTCCGTCAGCGTCAGCGCCGAGGAAACCACCCTTTGGCAGCTCCTCTCCTTCCTCCTCCCCAACTAACGCAGGCACCCCCGCTCCCTCTCGTAGGGGCAGCTATCAGCCGCCCGTCGGTACAGGGGACGATTTTGTACGTAGTTTGTAGTTCCTACACGCGGGCGGCTGATAGCCGCCCCTACGCCTGTGGAATTCAATCTCAGATATTCCCAATAAAAGGGCGAATTTTGCTTGACAAACCGGCTTTTTGTGGTAAGATAAGAACAAATATGCAGCCATAGCTGAGGTTGCGGCATACATCAGTACCTTTGCAGTTGTCGGCGGCAGCCGTGCAGGGGGAAAGGGTCTGCCGCCGAAGTGCGCTTTCGACTGTCCGGCGGGGCGTGCTGGGCCGATACAGAAGATGTATCGGACTGTCATTCCGTGCGGAATGGAGCGCAACTGTGGGGTAACGGAATTTCCGAACCATACCCTGTGCGCCCCCGCACAGGGTATTTTTGTATTAACGGAGGCAAGACAGATGAAAAAGACACCGTTCGTGACGCTCGAAAAAGCGCAGGAGATCGCCGCAGCGATTCCGACGCCCTTCCACCTCTACGACGAAGCCGGCATCCGCCGCAATGCCCGCGCCCTGCAGGAGGCGTTTGCGTGGAATCCCGGTTTTAAGGAGTATTTCGCGGTCAAGGCGACACCGAATCCGCACATCCTCTCCATTCTGCACGAGGAGGGCTGCGGCTGCGACTGCGCCACCTACACGGAGCTTCTGCTTGCCGAAGCCTGCGGCATCACCGGACGAGAGGTCATGTTCTCCTCGAATGTCACGCCCGTGCGGGATATGCAAAAGGCGTTCGATATGGGCGCGTACATCAACCTCGACGACGCAAGCTATGTGGACTTTTTGGAGACGAACTGCGGCATTCCCGAGACGGTCTGCTGCCGCTACAATCCGGGCGGCAGCTTCTCCTGCGGCAACACCATCATGGATATGCCCCGGGACGCCAAATACGGCATGACCGAGGATCAGATGGCAGGCGTCTTCCGCCGTCTGATGCAGCGGGGCGTCAAGCATTTCGGCATACATGCCCTCCTCGCCTCAAACGCCGTCGGCAATGAGTATTATCCCGAGCTGGCGGCAAATCTGTTCCGTCTCGCCGTCCGTCTGCACAACGCCACGGGCGCGCACATTGCGTTCGTCAACCTCTCCGGCGGCATCGGTGTAGACTACCGCCCGGAACAGCCCCAGTGCGATATTTATGCCGTCGGCGAGGGCGTCCGTCGGCAGTATGAACAGATCCTCGCCCCAGCCGGTATGGGCGACGTGGCGATTTTCGCGGAGTTAGGGCGTTTCCTGCTCGCCCCCTGCGGACATCTGGTCTCCACCGTGCTGCATCAGAAGCACATCTACAAAACCTATGTCGGTCTGGACGCCTGCGCCGCAGACCTCATGCGTCCTGCCATGTACGGCGCGTATCACCATATTACCGTCTTGGGCAAGGAGGACGCCATTCTCGACCATGTCTATGACGTCACCGGCGGTCTGTGCGAGAACAACGACAAATTCGCCATTGACCGCAGCCTCCCCGGCATTGACATTGGGGACTTGGTCTGCATCCACGACACGGGCGCGCACGGCTACTCGATGGGCTACAATTACAACGGCAAGCTCCGCTCGGCAGAGGTGCTGCTTTGCGAGGACGGCTCGTTCCGCATGATTCGCCGCGCCGAGACACCGCAGGACTATTTCGCAACGCTTGACATTACGCCCTTCTCCTTTGGAGGCAAAGCATGAGGGTTTTGATCACCGGCGCCGCAAGCGGGTTAGGCCGCGCCGCCGCAGCACTTTTTTCTAAGAATGGTGACACCGTCTATGGGCTTGATCTCTCTCCCATCCCCGCGCAGGAACGGCTGATCCCCTTTCAAGCGGATATCACCGAGGTGGGCAGCCTGCAAGCCGTTTCTGCCAAATTGGAGGCGGAGGGTGTGCAGCTTGACGCAATCATCAACTTTGCGGGCATGATCTTCATCGACAACTATTTGGAGGTCGAGGAGGAAAAGCTGCACAGGATCTTTGATGTAAATCTACTCGGCGCAATGCGGGTCAACAAGATCTTCTTTCCTCTGCTGCGCGGGGACGGCAAAATCGTTATCACCACGAGCGAGGTCGCGCCGCTCGATCCCCTGCCCTTCAACGGCATTTACAGCACGACAAAAACCGCGCTCGACTGCTACGCGCAGGCTTTACGGCAGGAGGCGGGGCTGCTGGGCCGCCGCGTGATCACGGTCAGACCGGGCGCGTTTAACACTCCGCTGGCGGGCGGCAGTATCCCGTCCATGCACGCGATGGCGCAGCGCAGCTGCTATTTCAGTGGGCAGGGCGAACGGTTTGAGACGCTGATGCGGAAATTCACCGGCAAGCTGCAAGACCCCGAAACGCTGGCAAAAACAATCTTCCGCGCCGTACACAAGCGCCGTCCGCGCAATGTCTACACCGTGCATTCCAACCTCGGTCTGCGGCTGCTCTCCCTTCTCCCAAAGGGAATGCAGGTCAAAGTCGTCAAGCTGCTGGTCGGCAAGCATAAGGGATCTGCGTCCTCTCTGTAGACCGGGGACATGTCCCCGCCGTCCGCGCAGCGGCAAACCGTACAGACGAACAGCTTTGTACGCATTCGATCGTTCCTACACCGGCGGGGACATGTCGCCCGCCCTACAAAGAGAACCACAAGGGAGCGCCTGTTTTGGGTGCGCTCCCTTGTGGTTTCTTTTATTGATTCAGTTCTGCGACCGTGGCGCGGATTGTGCCGACCATGTAGAGGCTGCCGAAGGCAAGGACTGCTTCCTTCTCCGCCGTCTGCGCAATTGCCGTTTTTACGCCCGCCTCCACCGTTTCGCAGGCGGTCACCGGCTTGCCAAACTGTTCCAGCATTTTTGCCAGCTCCGGTGCGGGCAGCGCGCGGGGATTATCCGGCGTGACCGTTACAAACCGCGCAATATAGGGCGCGACCAGGCGGTACATATCCAAATAATCCTTATCCGCCATCACACCCGTCAGCGCCGTCAGCGGTCGGTCGGAGAGGTAGTCCCGGATGTTCTTCGCCAGCGCCGCCATACACTGCGGGTTGTGTCCGCCGTCTACAATAAAGACGGGAGACTTGGACAGCAGCTCGAAGCGCCCGGGCCACGAGACGGTTTTTAGACCTTCGCGGAGCTGCGCCTCAGTGATCTTCCAGCCCTTTGCCGTCAATGCATCCACCGCCGCCAGCACGACCGCCGCGTTTTTCAGCTGATGCTCTCCAAGCAACGGAAGCTCAATCTCTTTCCGCGCGCCGCAGTCAAAAACCTGTCCGGCAAAGCTGTGCGAAATCAGGTGAATACCGTCAAAATCCGCGCGGTGCAGGCGTGTATTCGTCTCCGCGCAGCGCTGCGCAAACACGCGCTCTACGCTCTCGCTGCCGCGATAGATCACGGCGTCGCCGCCCTTGATAATACCGGCTTTGGCAGCGGCAATTTTCTCCAAGGTATCGCCCAAAACCTCTGTGTGATCCAGCCCGATGTTGCAGATCACGGACACCTCCGGGGCGGAAATCACGTTTGTCGAATCCAACTCGCCGCCAAGTCCGACCTCCAGCGCTACGATATCGCAGCCGTGCCGCGCGAAATACTCCATGGCAATTACGGTCACCAGCTCGAATTCCGTCGGGTGATCCTCCATCGCCTCCGCGTGCGGACGGATGAACTCGGTAATCTCCGCCAGCTCCTCGTCGGAGATCATCTCGCCGTTTACCTGCATCCGCTCATTGAAGCAGGTGATATAGGGCGAGGTGTAAAGTCCCGTTTGATACCCTGCCGCGCGAAAGATAGAAGCGAGCATGGCCGCCGTCGAGCCTTTGCCGTTGGTTCCCGCGATATGGACAAATTTCAGCCGGTTCTGCGGATTGCCGATGCGCTCCAGCAGTTCCCGCGTCCGGGAAAGCCCCGGGATCGAGCCTTTCCAGCTTACGCTGTGAATATAGGTCAGTGCTTCCTTTACAGTCATACTCTCGCCTTCCTATTCGGAATAAAATTTGCACGCTTCAGCGCGGCGACGACCGGCAGCGCGACGATTGCCATCAGCAGAGAAGAAATGATGCCGGAGGCAATGCGAATCCAAAACACGCCGAAGATCATGTGATACTCATAATAGTGGTTGATCTTTGCGTCAACATAATACACCAGCGTATTCAGCGTAGAAACGATGATGCCGGAAATGACGCAGATCACGAAATAGAGATAGGGGCGTTTGTTTTGCAGGATGGCATCCACGGACATGTGCTTCTTCAGCAGAAGGGCGCACATGCCGATGAAGATACCGCGAATGGCCGGCGGCAGTACCCACAGCAGAGTGGTCGTCGTAAAGCCGTATTTGAGCATTTGCTCTAAGAACGCGCCGAGGAAGCCGACAAGGAAACCGTCGATCGGGCCGAAGAGCATCGCGCAAATCATGGTGGGCAGGGACGCGAAGGTGATCTTGATGCCGCCAATCTCCACGGACAGCAGCGACAGCCCGAAGAACATGGCGATCAAAACCGCGTCAATTGCAATGCGTTTGACAGAGAAGGTGCCGAGAAGGGTGTTGTTTTTGGACATAAAAAATTCCTCCTTTAAGATATGGAGGAGGTTGAAATATGTACGATGCTATGCCCTTTGGCGGGCATCATGCGCAGGCGGTTGCGGTAGCAGTATCGCGGAAAGCACGGACTTTCCTTCGCCCGGCGGCAACCTCCCATCCAACCGGTACTTAACGCACTGCTCCTACTCCCAACAGCATCGTATTGTCGATATTATTTTAGCGATATTTTCGGAAAAAGCAAGCCTTATTTTCATTTTTTTGCGGAATTTTGCAAAACGCCTTCCGATGCGTCCGGCTTTCTGCACAGCGCCGCAATTTCAGAGAAGCGCGCGCAGATTTTATCGTAATTTTCCCTGCGGTGCGGAACAAGACAGGCGGAGCAATCCTTAATGCCCTCCGGGGTGTAGGTAAAATTCCCGCCGCAGTGCGCTCCGAGGGCGTAGAGCGGACAATAGCAGAAGAGGCAGTTAAAGTCCGCGCTGTCCATACCGGTGTGGCAGGGGAAATATTCGCAATCGTGGTTTTGAAAAAATTTGTAGCTCATAAGAAGCTCCCCCGAATACCAGCCTCTGTAGGGCGGGGACATGTCCCCGCCGATTGCGTAAGCGACAGACGGTATGCATAAACGAGTTTGTACGCAGTTGGTAGTTCCTACACGCGGCGGGGACATGTCCCCGCCCTACAGGGTTTGTGCCGCAATTCGTTCGCCGATTTTTACCTTTGTTTCAATGCCTTGTGCGGAATACTTTAATATATCAGCATCGACGGTTACGGCATCCTTTTTCAGCAGGAGGATCACCGTGGAGCCGCCGTATTCGAAATAGCCCTTTTCCTGCAATTTCGCAAAGCTTCCCGCTGTTTCATTGTGATTGCGGATTTTCCCGACCAGCAGCGCGCCGACCTCCATCTGCACGACATCGCCGAAATGCGCAGTATGCAGAACGGTATACCGGCGGGCGTTTCTCCGATAAACCCCGAGAGACCCGGCAATCGGGTTGACGCTGTGCAGAACGCCCTTGATTGCAACCGTTTTTTCCTGCGTTCCTCCGTCCGGGTAGACATAGCGGTGATAATCGTCGGGCGACAGGCGGAAGATCAGGCAGGTTCCTCCCGCATACTCCGCCGCTAACTTCTCGTTTTCCAGCAGCTCCGCGGCAGTATAGGGCACACCCTTGACCGTAAACACGCGTTGGTTGTCAATCGGGAGGGCGGTCAACTTCGAATCCGCAATGGCGGGCAGCTCATTTTCCGCCGTTTGGTTGACATAATCTTTTCTCTGCCGTGTGAAAAAGGCGTTAAAGTTTGAAAACTCCTGCGCAGTGCAATCCTCCAAGGAGATATGATACTGCGCAATAAATTTCCGCACCTTTCCCTTTGAAAGGCGGGATTTCTGC
Organism: Faecousia sp.; assembly: GCA_051892295.1. GTDB lineage: Bacteria > Bacillota > Clostridia > Oscillospirales > Oscillospiraceae > JAZOXB01. The sequence goes on from JBJFGB010000131.1 coordinate 40,144, forward strand.
CACGCGGCATAGAGGTTTGAGATAAAGCTTCTGCATAAAATCGCCTTTGTCAGCGCTCTGCCCACGGGATTCTCATAGGCAAACCGCATCGCGCCCGCGCCGACCTCCGGCGTTTCCATCAGTTCCTTGCGATTCCATACCTGCATGGTCTCTCCTCCTGCTTTTTCGAATAATGCTATTGTAGCAGATTTTGAGGAAATTGCAAGTGCCTGCAAGCGATCGGCTGATAGCAGAGCCGCGAGAGACTCGGGAGGCAAGGCTATCGCACGCTGTTACGCCTAATACTGATTCTTGATGAAAGAATTTAATCAAAAATCGCCCCTTGAAGCGCATGACAAAAGAAACCGCCCAATGGCAGGTGTTCATAAAACAGTGTTAGCCCAATAACACAAAATGAGCATCTGTCAGACAGGATTGGTCAACGAAAAAACACGCCATATTCAGCTTCAAAAGGCTGAGTATGGCGTGTTTTTCTGCTTATTTGTGTTTCCTTTTTCCTTTACCATGCGGCTGGTACGGTTTTGCCTTGCCGCGCTGGTTGGTTGAGCTTTTCATGTACTTGGACAGCTTCAAAACATCAATGATATTGACAAACTGCTCCTTGGTAATGGCATCGTAGTCAATGCCGAATGTCGCAAGGTAGATTCTTGCCTGTTTCTCGGCGTCGCTGCCCTCAAAGTTCATAGCATCCTTCAACTGGGCCTGCACTTCCTCCGCGATGGAGGGCGTGTCTGCCGTTGTGGTATCGTTGCTGTGTTTCTCCCGAATATCACGGAGGATCGCTTTCAAATCGTCTGCAAGCACATGACCGAAATAGTCATCCTCCCGCACCTGGGCCAGCTCCAATGTCCGGGTGGAAAGATCGTCCTGCCCGTCCTGCTTCATCAAGGCCATCTTCCG
>JBJFGB010000132.1:0-2498 GCA_051892295.1 Faecousia sp.
GCAGAAAAATGAATAGACGTAAATACAGAATCATGTATAGAATCAATACAATACGGTTTTGCGATTGATATTCAATATTTTGTTGTATAATAAGGATATTTAATATAGACGCATCCCTTAACTTCTATTTATTCTGAAGGATGAATTTTTCTGAAGCCCGCCAGAAAGATCGGAATCATCTGATCTGCATACTTGGAAAGCGCGTATTCTCCGCCGGAGAGGCACCAGTCGTACATCAGCGCGCGTTCAAACATGGCATAGGCCTTGACGATCTCGTTGACGGTCATGTCATCCCGAAGCTCACCCCGCTCCTGCCCGCTGCGGATCACCTGATTGAGCAGCTTGAAGTAGGTTCGGCTCCTGTCCAGCAGGTGCTTTTCGCCATGGGTGACCAGCTGCGCGGAGAGCAGCCGCGCCAGCAGTTCAATGGACACGCTGTTGTCAATCATGGAAAACAGCTCGTGGGACATCGTGATCAGCTTCTGCTCCGCAGCCATGTCATTGGGAAGAGCCGTCCGCAGCTCCTCGTATTTATCATCGAAGATCATCGACAGCGAGCCAAGCAGGTCATCCTTGCCGCTGAAATAATGGTAAAACGAGCCCTTCGAGGTTTCGGAAGCAAAGACGATATCCTCTACGGTGGTGTTGTCATACCCCTGCTCGTAAAAAAGCTTCCACGCCGCCGCAACGATGCGGCCCTTTGTATTCCGCCCGGATTTTCTCGGCATAGCCATCCCTCCCTGTGAACCGATGATATCTCATATTGATCCTCGGCCACTTTGCTAAAGTATAGCATAAAAAATCTGGTTTGTATTCAGCTGAAGCAAAATGACAGCTATCTGCAATCGAGCTCAATAAAAGATAGCCTTAAGCCGTGACAAGCCAGCGATGATCTTTAGTGGGTACTATACTTCCCGCACGCTTTCACGCAAGAAAGCGAAAAGCTTGCGGGCTGAACGATTCCGTATTCATTTCAAAAAACTGATCGATGCTTAGCCGATCAGCGCTTAATATAAAGAAAAAGTCCGTTAAGCTCGGACTTCTTTGTATGGAAATGTGAATAAACACATTGATATTTTCACGTAGCGGGACTCGAACCCGCAACTTCCTCTTTCTTACAGAGGTGCTCTATCCGTTGAGCTATACGTGCAAAAAATCGGATCCACGACGGATCCGAAAAAATGGTGGAGCATACCGGATTCGAACCGGTGACCTCTACAATGCGAATGTAGCGCGCTACCAACTGTGCTAATGCCCCATATGCTTTTGTGCTTACTCAAGCGAAGAATATTATACCACATTCCGGGAAAAAAGCAAGAGGAGAATTGCTGGTCAGCCAAAAAGATTGCGCGTCTCTTTCCCGTCATTCCCACGCCTGATCGAGCGTCACGCCCCTGAAGTAGTGCGTCACGATTTCCTCTGCCGTCTTTCCCGCCTTGGCCATCGCGTACGCGCCCCACTGGCTCATGCCCACGCCGTGGCCGTAGCCGCGTCCCTTCATCTTCACCTGATTGTCCTCCACGCGCAGGCTCTCCAGCAGGCAGGAGCGCATCTTCGTGGAGCCCAGCGCAATGCGCAGCGCGGGCGCGGAGACCTCGCGGCCGGAGACGATCAGCGTCTCGGCGCGTCCGCTCTCGCCGCGCTCTCCGATGGAAACGCTCGTCACCTCGGTGATCGGTGCGCCCGCATCCTTCATCGCCGCGATGACCTCCTCCGCCGTAAACGCCGCCTCCCAATGCGCGGCCTCGGGCGGCGCCTCGTCGTTTTCCATGCCCTTGACGCACTGCGTGTAGCCCGGCTCGTCCTTCTCGTAATCCAGGCCCTCCTTGGCGCGCGCCGTCAGCCCGCCGGAGTGCGCATGGAACCAGGCGTAGGGCAGCTCGCCGCCGGCATTGAGCACCAGACCGCGCGTCTCAGAAACCGCCTGCCGGATGCGCTCGTTCACGCCTGCCGCGTCGTAGGCCTGCGCCTCCTCGATATCCGTGGAGATGTCCGCGCCCTCGTAGCGCGACTTTTTCTCCGTCACGAACTGCAGGACGAATGTCCGCGCGAGGATCGCCTGCGCCTTGAGCGCCTCCATCGGCCAGTCGCCCGCCATCTCGCCCGCGAGCACCGCCGGCAGATAGTCCTCCACGGAAAGCGCCTCCAGCTTTTCGTTTTTCACGTCATAGACGTGCAGAACCGGCACGCCCTCGCCGTTGCGCTCAAGCCGTGCGGGCACCAGATCGGCCGCGGCCTTGCCCGGCGACGCGCTGGCTCTGGCCTGTGCCGCGGTGGTGTTCTGCGGCTTGGGCAGCGCAGGCGAATCCTTGCCGCTGCCGGCCGCGCAACCCGTCATCGTCAGTGCCAACCACACAATCAGCAGAAAAAGCCCGGCCCTTTTCATGGCACATCATCTCCTTTTGCTCAGAGAGTATGTCCAAAGGCCGGGGAATTATGTAGAATCAGCCGTCGCACCACAGGAAGTTCATGAACATCGGCACCTGCTTTTCCCAGTC
>JBJFGB010000133.1:0-9893 GCA_051892295.1 Faecousia sp.
TCATGCCCTTTGACCCCGCCTCGCACACCATCGGCGTGCGCAATGTCGCGGTTCATACGGCGCTGCTGGCAAAGCAGGCGGGCTTGCCCGTCGATGTGCCGCTTGTTGCCGCTGCCTCCCTCTGCCACGACATCGGCAAATTTGCCTGTCGGGGTGAGGACGCGAAGCGCATTCCCTATCTGCATTATTACTATACCTGGCAATGGCTGACCGAACGCGATATGGAGCATATTGCCCACATCTCCGCGAACCATTCAACATGGGATTTGGAATTTGAGAATCTGCCAATCGAATCACTTTTGCTGATTTACGCCGATTTCCGCGTGCGCGGCACGAGGGAGAACGGGCGGGAGGTCGTTCGCATTTATCCGCTGTCGGACGCCTACGAAATGATCATGTCAAAGCTCTCCGATGTCACGCCCGAGAAGCAAAAGCGCTACCGCCTTGTCTACAGCAAGCTCCGCGATTTTGAACGCTTTCTCCGCGATCGCGGCGTCGGTACGGAGCTTTCCTGTGACGCGCCGGAGCAGCGCGCCGCCCGGGATGTGGCGCTGCTCTCTGCGGAAGAGGCACTGGATGCTTTGCGTGACCTGACCTTTGATAACAACATCCGTCTGATGCACACCATCAGCACCGATGCCTCCTTCGATCTTCTTTTGGAGCAGGCACGCGGCGAAAAAAACACCCATCGCATCCGCACCTATCTGCGGCTGTTTGACGAATACAACACCTACATGAGCCGCGCAAGCAAGCAAAAGCTTCTCGCCTTTCTCTATGAGCTTTTGATGTATCCCGAGGGAGATGTACGCCGTATCGCAGGCAATATCATGGGTGAGGTGCTTGCCAACAGCGGCCCGAAGTACCGTAAAGAGCTGCCCGCTGCCGCGCCGAAGGAGGCAATGGCGCCGACCATGCTCGCGCTGTTGGATGAGTCCGTCTCTCTGTGGGACAGTTACATTGAAATGTGTCTGCATCCTGACCATAAGATTGCGCAAAAGCACGCCCTCCGCATTTCCAATTCACTGAAAGCCATTTGCGAAACACTCTTTGCCTCCTGTGAAAGCCGTCTCGCCCCTACGCTTGCCGAGCCGCTATTTGCGCATTTGGACGCTCTGCCCGAAACAGAGTGCTTCGTCGTTTTGGACGCGCTTTGCCATGTCCCCTGTGAGGCGATCAGCCCAACGCTTTTTCAGAAAGCCGAGCCGCAGCTTTTGACCATGCTCCAAAGCGGCACGCCGCGCTGGCAGATTGTCGCCCTGCGCTGCATCGAGCACCTGCGCTCATGCGCAAATGAAGCCTTTCTCCGAAAGGTCGCCACGCCGTTGAACGGAGAAAGCACCGTAGTGACATATCTGCGGCAGAAGCTTTTCGGCGTTGCGCCGGAGCTTCCCGCGGATATTGGGCTGATTTATCTCAGCAATCTCAAAAACGCCGTGCATTGGACGGTGAAAAACGCGCAGATCGACCTTCTGTGCGACGACGTTGCCCAGCATCCCGCAAATGCCTTTCACACGGCGATGCACCTTTCCAATCTGCTGTCTGTCAGTGAGCATCTTCCCGTGCGCGAACACGCGGGAAAGGCGCTGCTCAAGGTCGCGCCGCTGCTGAGTGTAGACCAGCGCAACGAGATTGCTGTCGACCTGATGCGCGAGCTGGAAAACGGGCAGGAGCAGATTGCCCGTTATATCCCCGTCTATTTAGGAAAGCTCCTGTGTACCCTCCCGGAAAAGGAAATCATCGAAGCGGTGGATTTTTTAGAGGAGGTGCTGCGCTCCGGCACCGTCCGCCCCGCAGCGCCCGTGCTGCGGACGCTGGGCAGTCTGATTGCCTCCTTGCCTGCACAAAGCACGCAGATTATTGATCGCTGCCTCGGTCTGCTGCTGACCGGTGTTGCGCATTACCATTCCTCCATTCATCAGACTGCGTTGAGCGTGCTGTGCCATGACGTTATCGCGAATGAAACGCTCCCGACCGATTTGCGCAAGCACTGTTTTATGCGGGTCAGTAAAAAGCTTTTGGCGCTCCTCTCTGAGCCGTCCCGTGGAAAACTGACCTTTTTTAACCGCGCCGCCATGCTCAACCATGTCTACCGCTTTATGGTGCGCTACGAGGTCGAAAACGGCTGCTTCCTTTTCCCTGCACCGAAGCCCGTTGCCTTTTTCCCCGGCACCTTCGACCCCTTCTCCGCCGGACATAAGCAGATTGTCCGGGAGATTAGAGCGCGCGGCTTTGAGATCTACCTTGCGGTGGATGAATTCTCGTGGAGCAAGCGCACCCTGCCCAAGCTCCTGCGGCGCAAGATTGCGCATATCTCCGTCGCGGATCAGTGGGACACCTATCTGTTCCCTGACAACCTGCCTGTCAACATCGCAATGCCGCAGGATCTTGCCGCGCTGCGCGCCTGTTTCCCCGGTCGTGAACTATATTTAGTCGCAGGCAGCGACGTGATTCGCAACGCCTCCGCCTACAGCACAACCAGGGCAGGCTCCGCAGCAGAATTCAATCATATCATCATCCTCCGACCCGCCGCCGAGGAGGAGGGCTTACCGCCCGTTTCCTCCCTCCTGCAAGGCAAGGTCATTGAATTCTCCCTGCCCGAGCAGTTAGAGGGGATTAGTTCAAGCCAAATCAGAGAATTCATTGACAAGAATTTAGACGTCTCCGCGCTGGTCGATCCGATTGTGCAGGCATATATTTATGAATACGGTCTGTATCTGCGCGCCCCCATGCTCAAGCGCGTCTTAACGCCGCAGGACTACGCCTTTGGCACGCCAAATGTCCATGACGCGCCGCCGGAGCTGTTTGAATTTTTGCATCGCACCGCGTCTCCGAGCGCCGTCGCCCTGTACCGCCGCGGCGAGAAGCGCCCGACGGCGTGGGCATACGGACACACAACGGGCATTGCCGCGCTGTATGAGGAATTGCACGATGTTGAGGCGTGCTCCTCCGTCCGCCGCTGTGCCTCAGGCAAGCTTCTGATGATTGACGGCATCCATGGGGAGGGCGAGCAGACGCGGGAGCTTCTCAACGAGCTTTTGGTTCGCAGCCTGCGCAGCGACCACACCTATGCCCTGTGCCGCTGTGCAGCAGACGATCCCGCGCTGCTGGCTGCCTTGACGCAGCTCGGCTTTATTCCCGTCGAAGGCACGCAGGGTCTTTATTATGTCGATATGCGCGCGCCGATGGTGCTCATACAGGACGTCCTGCTGTGCATCAAGGATCCGCACCATGACGCGCCCGAGGTCACCGAAGCGATTTGCGCTGCCCGTCCAAAGCTGCGGCATGCCCTCTGCGGGCTGTATCCCGGAAAGCTGCTTCTGTGCTTCGACGCGGAGCTGCTCAACCAGTCTCTGATGTTCAAGGTGCAGCAGCACAACAATGTTCTCGGTTTAGAGGGGAAACACTTGGGCAAGCTAATGTGCGTCCCCTACGGCAAAATTCTCTCCGACGAGATCGTGCCGAATACCGTGACGAAAACGCTCCATGTGGACAAGAGCTTCGCCCCGAACGGCGGCAGCTTTTCCGTGGTCGAATACCCCGGCTACAGCTCTTTGGAAAATCAGGTGCGTACCATCAAAGCGTTCCGCCGCAGCGTCATCCTTGTGGACGATCTGCTTCACAAGGGCTACCGCATTGGGAAGCTCAATCCCATCTTTGAGCAGGAGGGCTTGGAAATCAGCCGCATCATTGTCGGCATTCTCTCCGGCAGAGGTCAGGATCTCATGCGCGAGCAGCACCGTCAGGTGGATTGCGAATACTTTATCCCGAATCTGCATTACTGGGTCACGGAGAGTCTGCTCTATCCCTTCATCGGTGGCGACTCCGTCAGCGAGCGCCCGACAAACGGAAGGATGCTCCCGAGTGCCAACCTGATCCTTCCCTATTTCTACCCGCGCCATTTTGTCGGAACGCCCGACAGCGCCGTCCGCGAATTGAGCCGCACGGCACTGGAAAACGCATTATCCATTCTCCGCGCGCTGGAGACGGCGCACCAGCGCACCTTCAGCACCGCTCTGACCCTGCGGCGCTTGGGCGAGGCAATTGCCTATCCGCGCCTGCCCGACCGGGGCAAGCAGCTTTCCTACGATTTTTCCGTCCCCGCGTCGGCGTATTTAGAGGACGATCTATTGCAGCTTGACCGCATTCGTATGAGAGGAGACGCCGTGCATGGAGCTTAAAAAATGGAAGCAGTTCTGCCTTTGCGGCATGGGCGGCTGCTTTCCCGCAGACGCCGAACCCGCGGATGCCCTGTTTTCGCCGCTGGTAATCTTGGTGAACCGCGATCCGCTGCGTTCGCGGGGGTGGTTTGCCGTCTCCTCCGTGGAGGAATTGTTTGAACCGGAGGACTGCTCCGTTCTGCTTCCGCCGCGTCCCTGTGAAGCGCCCAAGGAGCTGCAAGCCTTTGTCAGCGAGCATGGGGCGACGGTCTTAAACACTGCTTTTGCAAACGCCTTTTCCTTCCTCGCGTCCCCCAAAAAGCAAGCCGGTCTGCGTGTGACATTGGTCGGCTTAGGGGATGTGGGCGGGACGCTGCTGACCGCGCTGAAGCTGTTGGGGCGCGAGCTTGCGGAGATTCGCATTTTCGATCCCAACGAGGCGCAATGCCGCCGCTACGAGGCGGAGCTGAATCAGGTGTTAAGCCTTGACGATACCCCCCTGCCCCGCGTGACGCTCTGCCCGCAGGAGGCGCTGTTTGACTGCGACCTTTTCCTGTTTACTGCCTCCCGGGGCGTTCCTGCGGTCGGCGCGGAGGTGAAGGATGTGCGCATGGCGCAGTTTGAACGCAACCGCGATATGCTCTCGTTCTATGCCAAAGCCGCGAGAGACGCGGGTTTTCGCGGGCTGTTCTGCCAAATCTCCGACCCCGTCGATCAGCTTGCGCGGGTCGTGTTCCTGCAAAGCAACCGGGACGAGACGGGTCGCTTTGACGCAAAGGGACTGCTGCCGGAGCAGATTCAAGGCTTTGGCTTGGGCGTGATGGCGGCGCGGGCGGAATACTATGCGGCACAAATGGGCATTGCTTTTTCGGAGGGACGCGTCTTTGGACCCCACGGCAACGACCTGATTGTCGCCAATGACCCGACGGAATATGACCAAACGCTATCCGAAGCGCTGACCGACGCGACTGTCACCGCCAATCTCCGCGTGCGGGAGCTGGGCTTTAAGCCCTATATCGCGCCTGCGCTCTCCTCCGCCGCCGTGAGTATTCTGCGTCTTGTGCGCGGGCAAACGCATTACGGTGCCGTGCCGATGGGCGGCGCGTATTTCGGCTGCCAAAGCCGCATGACGGCACAGGGGCTTTCCGTGCTTCGCGAGCCGCTGCATCCTGCGCTGTATGCAAGGATTGCGGCAGTACAACATTCGTTAGAGGATTTTTGCTATGATTGACATTCTGATGCCAAAACAGCAGGAAAGGCTTTCCGATGCGTTGGCATTTGCCCTGCGCGGTGTGGAGCATCGTTTTCTCGGCTTGAGCGACCCGCTGCAAGGAAAGCGCGTGCTGTTTGCCTTGGCGACGGATGCTTACGGTATGGACGAGCAAACGCTCCGTCTGCTGCGCCGCCTGCGAAGCGATCCCGCTTGCATGGAGGGAAGCGTCGGCGCACTGCTCATTGACGGCGAGAGCGAGCTTTATACGAAGCAGCTCGCGCAGGAGGTCGCGCTCTCTGCCAATATGGCGGGCTGCGCCTTTTTCGGCAAGCCGCTTGTTGAGGGCACCGGCTCACTTTACAATCAGCATATCCTTGCCGCGCAGCGGGGAGCCGGTCTGCGGGAGACCTATTTTTCCCGCGCAAGAGAGCTGGTGCAGCGCTTGGAGACCTTCGCCGCGCCGAAATACAAGCGTCCGCAGCTTCTCGTCCTGCACGCCTCGGAGCGCGGACGTTCCGGCACACTTTGGCTTTGGGAACAGCTGCGCACACGTTTGGAGCCTTTCTGTGACATTCGGGAGATCCCGTTACAAAACGGTACGATTTACGACTGCCGCGGCTGCTCCTACAGCGCCTGTCTTCACTTCGCACAAAACAACACCTGTTTTTACGGCGGCGCAATCTCCGAGACCGTCCTGCCCGCCATTCGCGATTGCAATGCGATGCTCTTTCTCTGCCCGAACTACAACGACGCGGTCGGCGCGAACATTACGGCGCTCTTTAACCGTCTGACCAGTCTGCTTCTGCAAAGCGACCTGCATGACAAATATCTTTTCGGCATCGTCGTCTCCGGCTACTCCGGCAGCGACATTGTGGCAAAGCAGCTTTTGGGCACGATGTGTCTGAACAAGACCACCATGCTTCCGCCGCGCTTTTGTATGCTGCAAACGGCGAATGACCGCACCGCCGTGAAAAGCATTCCCGATATTACGGCGCAGCTCGACCGGTTTGCCGGCTCCATGCGCGCCGCCATGTGCTGAGAAACGGCTTTTTCTGTTGCATTTTGCCAAAAAAGCCGATATAATGAAATTGCTCAATTCATATTTCGGAGGTTTTTCTATGGAACGCTCGAAGGTCTATTTTACAAATTTTCACACCACCCTGCGTGAAAACCTACAGCAAAAGCTCTCTCGCCTGCTTTTAACGGCAGGGCTGGACAAGCTTCCGCTGGAAAACAAGTATGTCGCGATCAAGCTGCACTTCGGTGAGCCGGGCAATTTGGCATATCTCCGCCCGAATTACGCCCGCACTCTGGTCGATTTGGTTAAGCAGCTCGGCGGCAAGCCCTTCCTGACGGATTGCAACACGCTCTATGTCGGCGGCAGAAAGAACGCCCTCGACCATTTGGAATCCGCCTATCAGAACGGCTTCAACCCCTATAACCTCGGCTGTCATCTCTTGATTGCGGACGGCTTGAAGGGCACGGACGATATTGAGGTTCCCGTGGACGGCGAATATGTCAAATCCGCCAAGATTGGCAGAGCGCTGATGGACGCGGATGTGGTCATCTCTCTGACCCACTTCAAGGGGCATGAGGCGACGGGCTTCGGCGGTACGATTAAAAATATCGGCATGGGCGGCGGCTCCCGCGCGGGCAAGATGGAGATGCATTCGTCCGGCAAACCCTTCGTGGATGAAAAGTCCTGCATCGGCTGCGGCTCCTGCCGAAAAGCCTGCGCCCATGACGCGCCTGTTCTTGAAAACCGCAAAATGCATATTGACTGGGACAAGTGCCTCGGCTGCGGTCGCTGCATAGGTGCATGCCCGGTGGACGCCATTCAGCCTGCGAACGACGAGAGCAACATCATTCTCAACTGCAAGATGGCGGAATATACCAAGGCGATCCTGCAAAACCGCCCGTCCTTCCATATCAGCCTCGTCATGGATGTCTCGCCTGTGTGCGACTGCTACGGCGTAAACGATGTGCCAATCATTCCCGATGTCGGTATGTTCGCCTCCTTTGACCCGGTCGCCCTCGACCAAGCCTGCGTGGATGCCTGCAACAAGATGCAGCGCAATGCAGAGGTTACCTTCAGAGGCAACAGCAACGACCTGTTCACCGATCTGCACACCGAGACGGATTGGCGCTATCAGATCTCCCACGGCAAAAAAATCGGTCTCGGCACGGACGAGTACGAGTTAATTGAGATTTAAGATCTCTAAAATCTCTTCTCTGCTGCGCAGCCCGCTGATGCGCTGTATGATCTCGCCGTCGTGCAGATAGACCAGCGTCGGGATACGCAGGATATCAAATTGCTGCGTCAGCCCCTCCTGTACATCCACATCCACCTTGCAGAATTTGCAGCGGTCGCTATACTCCGAAGCAAGCGCCTCCAACACAGCGGAAAGTGCCCTGCACGGCGCGCAGCGTTCGGAATAGAATTCAATCAACACCGGAGTTTCGGCTTCCTCGACTTCGATTTTAAAATTTAATCCGGTCAGACTCAGCATATGCGTCGCTCCTTTACGCTTTTCGATAGTTTGCGCAAAGGAGCGACGCCTTATTTACGAAAGTCAAATCATTTTAGGATTTTTTGTAAATATTTGTATTTTATTATTTCTCATTTTGTTTATAATAAACAAATTTTCTCCGTATTTTTTGGAAATATACTGAAAGCTCATGTATTGCAAGACCATGTTTTTTCTGTTATGATATTGGTGTTGAAGCCGTTCTGATGCTGCGGATTTGCTTCGGCAGACACGCCGCAAGAACGGCGAAAAAATGAAAAACGGAGGTAGTTCTATGGAAAAGCTGTTTGGTCTGAAAAAACATCAAACGACGGTCAGAACCGAGATTCTTGCCGGTCTGACAACCTTCATGGCAATGGCGTATATTCTGATGGTCAACGCCAAAATGTTCGCCGATCCGTTCGGCACCGGAGAGAACCTGCTCGGTGTCAGCTACGGCGCAATCTACATCGCCACGGCGATCTCCGCAGTCGTCGGTTCCCTGCTCATCGGCTTGCTGGCGAATCTTCCGCTGGCACAGGCGTCCGGCATGGGCTTAAACGCCTTCTTTGTCTATACCGTCTGTCTCACCTTTGGTCTGAGCTACGCCAATGCGCTTGTGCTCGTCCTTGCCGACGGCATCATCTTCATTTTGCTCACCGTCACCGGTCTGCGCAAGAAGATTTTCACCGCGATACCCGACGCAGTCAGAAAAGCGATTCCCGCCGGCATCGGCCTCTTTATCGCGTTCATCGGTCTGCAAAACGCCAAGATCATTGTCCCGAGCAGCAGTACAGGCGTTACCCTCGCCTCCTTCAACCTGATCAGCGGCGCGAATTCGTGGGCTTCGATCATGCCGATGCTGGTTGCCGTCATTGCCCTTTGCGTCATTGCCATTCTTTCGAAGAAAAATGTCCGCGGCGCTGTCCTCTGGGGCATTCTCGGCGGCGCCGCACTGTACTACATTCTCGGCTTTGTCAGCGTCGAAGGCTTTGCCGCAGGTGTGCAGGCGAGTCTGCAGGTTGATTTTATCGGTCCGTTCAAGGATTTCTTTGGTCAAGCTTTCGGCAAGGTCTTTACGGAGGGCTTTCACTTCGCCCCCTATATCGCAGAACACGGCACAGGCAACTTCATTCTGATGTTCGCCACCACCGCGCTGGCCTTCTGCATGGTCGATATGTTCGATACGCTGGGCACGCTCTACGGTGCCTGCGCCCGGGGCAATATGCTGACAGAAAAGGGCGAGGTTCCCAACATGGATAAGGCAATGCTCTGCGACGCGCTTGCCACTACCACGGGCGCAATCTGCGGCACCTCCACTGTCACCACCTTCGTTGAATCCGCAGCCGGGGTTGCCGAGGGCGGACGCACGGGACTCGCCGCCGTCTCCACCGCAGTGTTCTTCTTTATCGCCATGTTCCTCGCGCCGGTCGCCGCGCTGATTCCCTCCTGCGCAACCGCTGCCGCATTGATCTACGTCGGCGTTCTGATGATTGCCTGTGTCAAGGAGCTGGATTGGCACGACCCGGCAGTCGCCCTGCCCTCCTTCCTGACCATGGCAATGATGCCCTTCTCCTACAATATCTCCTTCGGCATCGCCTTCGGTCTGATCTCCTATGTCATTATCAAGACCTTTACCGGCAAAATAAAGGAGGTCAAATCAGGCACATGGGTCATTACCCTCCTGTTCCTCCTCATGCTCTTCCTGACACACTGATTACAAAAAACCATCGGGCGGCACCTCAGCCGCCGGATGGTTTTTATTTTCCCTTCATTGTATCATCTGCTCCGTAGGCCGGAAGCCTGTCCCCGCCGACCGCGAAGCGGCAGACGGTATGGGGAAACAGGTTTGTACGCACTCGGCGCTTCCTGCACACCGGCTGATACTATCCGCCCCTACGGCGTTGGCTGCAATATATCTCGTAGTAGTTTGTAACAATGAAAAGTTGTGTTCTGCCTCCGTAGTAGGCAGTTAATCTAAAATACGAGCCTTTGAGATCGGTAGCAGTACGCCGT
>JBJFGB010000134.1:0-2457 GCA_051892295.1 Faecousia sp.
TTTTCACTTGGTTTTTGAAAAAGGAAGATTGCCAATATTTACTTGACACATACGACGGCTGGAAACTGCCTGCCGGAGAGATTGACAATCTGCCGGGAAGTATTTATAATGAAAGCATCAGACATCATCGACTGTGATACAGTCGGGAAAGGCGGTTCTTATGAGAAAACAATGGATCTCCGTTTTGCTGCTGCTCAGTATGCTGCTCGGTATGCTGCCCTTCGCTGCGCAGGCGGCGGGCAATCCCTTTGCGGATGTGAGGGAAAACGAGTACTATTATGACGCCGTCCTTTGGGCGGTGGAGAAGGGCGTGACCAACGGCACCGATGCCACGCATTTTTCGCCCGACGCGCAATGCACCCGCGCGCAGGTCGTGACCTTCCTCTGGCGCGCTCTGGGGCAGCCGGACAGCTCCGGCAACTGTCCCTTTACGGATGTCAAGCGCGACCAATACTATTATGACGCCGTCCTTTGGGCGGTGCAGGCGGGGGTCACCACAGGCACGAGCGCCACGACCTTCAGCCCGGAGGATGTGGTCACGCGCGCCCAATTCGTCACCTTCCTTTGGCGCGCCTTGGGGAAGCCTGCCTCCTCCGGCGCAGCGGGCTTTGCCGATGTGAAGGCAGGGCAATACTATTATGACGCGGTGCTTTGGGCTGCCGAGGCGGGGGTTACCACCGGCACCGGTGGAAACCGCTTCTCTCCCGAGCAGAGCTGCCTGCGCGGTCAGACCGTTACCTTCCTCTACCGCGCGCTGCACAACGGCATCCCCGGCAGCGAGGAACCCGCTGATCCCACGGAGCCTGCCAACCCCACGGAGCCGACCAACCCCACGGAGCCTGCCGCGCCGACCGAGTCCATCACCGTTTCGGAGACGGTTTCCCGCACCGTGAAGCTGACCTGGTGGGGGGACGATGCTTGCTGGCGCTTTGAAGTCAATCTTAAAAACGAGTCCGACAAGCCCGTTACCGTGACGAAGATCACGATACAGGATCTGTGCGCCGGCAACGACGTGTATGACCCGCATGTGGCGGACATGGATGCGCTGTACAACATGTTTGACCTGACCGCCGACCCGGGCGAGACGATCCAATGGGTCGATGACCTTCCGGTGGTCTACTGTATTAACGGACGCCGCTACACCATGGAATTTGAGGACACGGCGGGCAACACCTTTGTTCGCACCTACATTCTGACCTACAGTCTGGAGGGCTATCACGACCCCAAGGCGGAAAACGCAACGCCGCTGGGGACGACCGCGCCGGAGGCAACCGTCCTGCGCAGCCCGGATGACCGCTGGGACTATGAACTGTGGTTCCGCAACGATACCGGCAAGACCCTGCATCTTGTGCGGATGGTGGTTCAGAATTGCGCCGACGGTGAGCCGGCAGGTGAGCCCTTCATCGACAACATCGAGGCTCTGCGCAATCTCTACATTCCCCAATATTTAGCGCCGGAGCAGGTGGGCAGCTTTGCCGACGGTCATCCCTATGTGGATTTTATGGATTCACGAATCTACACCATCGTCTACGCCGACGACGACGGCACGGAATATGCCGCCGACTTCCACCTGCTGCTGAGTCTTGCCCAGTATCATCCTGAGCTGGAGAAGACCTATCCCGATTTCTCCGGCGACAACGGGAAGGATAACGACACCATGCGCCACGACGCCGCGTTCAGCGTGAAGGTGGCGGACGGCGTTTACTGGGTGCCCGCCAACGCCCTGGGCAGCAGCAGCTATACCAACGCGCAGATCCAGTCCATGCTGACGGATACACCGGAGGAAAAGCAGGCCGAAATCGACACGCTGTACGAGGCGCTGCAGCTATTCCAAATCGGCGGCTTCTACGGCAGCGATGACAACGTTCGGATCATGGAAAACGGCTATTCGTGGGAGCACCACAAGCCCGGCTATGATGCCGTGCGCACCAACCACGGCTGCTGCGCAAGCTGCACCGACTGGCTGAACTACATTTTGAAGGACGACTATGACGAGCTGGGCTTTATCGGCACTTCCCAACGCACCGGCGGTCATGTCTTCAACTATATCAAGCAGGACGGCTGGTATTACTTTGTGGATCTGACCAAATGGTATGCGGAAAATTGGAATTGCAATGCCGTGGAGAGCGGTGATCTGTCCGACTATGCCCACAGCGACAGCATTTATGGCAACATCCACCGCGCTGCCAGTCTGGACGCCTTTGTGAACTATATCCTTGATGCCTCCGGAGATCCTCCCGGCATTATCGACACCTACCGCGCTGCCGATGTCGCTGCGATGACCGAAGTTTGGACTGCCGACGGCGGCATACAGCTTATCTATGCCGACAACGTAGAGATCACGGTGCTCTATGACGATCCCACCGATACATTGACCTACACCTTTGCCGCTGCGCCCACCAAGACGAAGGACTGGTCCCGGGACGAGGACTTTGCCTTTGCCTCCATGCGGTTTGA
>JBJFGB010000135.1:0-2448 GCA_051892295.1 Faecousia sp.
CCTCGCACAGCTCGCCGTGCATGACGGGGAACACGCAGTCGATCGGGAGCGATTCGACCGCCCCGCCGCGTATCACCTGCAGGCCGCTCATGGCACGGTTCGGGGAGAGGAACGCCGGCAGGTTGCGGGGATCGTTTTCCCACGCGCCGGACGCGATATCCTCCAGCGACGCTTCCGTCAGGTACCACTTTCCTTCCCTCGTGATGCCCACGACGGAAAGCGAAATGGCCCGGCGGTCTATATACGGGATGAGCGACGCAGCAGAGGAACAGGATATTGTATGCTCAGAGGACTGACCTCCAAACATAATCAGCAGATTGTGCATCATTCGGATATGCCCCTCCTTCCAACTATTCGGGGTTTCAGTCCACCAGTGCGCTGATCAGAGACTTTGCGGTTGCGACCATCTGGTCATCGGGGTACATGACATAGGCACGCGCACCGGGCATGGAGTAGGTGACTTCGCTGGCGCCGGTTCCCGTCACGGTATAGCTGTCCACGGACCAATCCGCTCCGCTCAGAAGCTGCGAGCATACCAGCGCGTAGATTTCATCCGCCGTAAAGTCGGTCTGGAAGCTTCCGGAAATGCTGTTGAGGATCGTCGCATAGTTGCGAAGCAGCTCCACGGAAAGCATCTTTTGGATCATCGCGGTGATCACGGCCATCTGGTTTTTGCCGCGCTGCACGTCGCCGGCGGCAAAGGAGTAGCGTTCCCGCGCAAAAACCAGGGCGGCGGCGCCGTCGAGATGGTTAATGCCCTGGCTGTAGGAGTAGCCCCTTGCCGAAAAAGCGTACTCGGAGTTCACATCAATCCCGCCAAGTGCGTCGATGATCTCCTCAAAGCCGGAGAAATTGATGCGTACATAGTGGTCAACATCGATATCGTACAGCATCTCCAGCGCGCCGATGGAAACGTCAATTCCGTAGATGCCGGCGTGCGTCAGCTTATCCCGCATACCGTTGCTGATCGGCAGCGGCACGTAATAGTCACGCGGCGTATTGATAAGCTGAACCTTGTGCTCTTTCGTATTCACGACAGCCAGGATATTCACGTCGCTGCGGCTCTGGACATCCACGCTTCCGTAGGTGTCAATACCGCTGACATAAACCACAAAGCTGTCCAGATTCTCCTTTTCCAGAAGATCCTCCGCCGCCGACTCGGACATTTCCTCTTCCGGCAGCCCCTCGATCTGCGTCCACTGCACGGGCTGGATCGCCTCGGTCGTTTCCAGCGTGCAGATCACCTTGATCTGATCGGAGAAGTCTTCGTACACATCTTCATCGATCATATCAATATAAACCGAATGGAGAATCACTGCATCGACTTCCCTGTTCAGCAGCGCATCCGCCGCACTGACAGCGCCGCTGCAGGAAACATACTCGATGCCAAAGGCGCCCTGCTCGGAGAGCTTGTTTTGAAGCTGTGTCAGCGTCCCACTCTCCAACGTATCCATAAAGCCCACTCTGGCGTTTGTGAGATCCGTCGGCGCGTTCATACTGCTGTCCGCCGGCGCTATGACCGAGAACACTTTGGTCTGCACCTCGGGCAGGGTCGTAATGCTTTTCACGGTTGCATCGACTTTTCCGAGCGCGGAATAGCCGAAAAACAAAACCACAGCCACAACCAGTGAGCAAATATAGACAATAATGTTGACGCCCATTTTCCGCCGCGTGAAAAACAGCAGAAGTTCAAAAGCGGCAATCAACAGGAAATAGCAAATGATGATGCCCTTCGGCAGAATGCCCATCCCAATGAGCTTGACACCGAGCAAAATACAGGCGACACCCAGTACGATCATAATGATCCAACCGATAACAGAGCCTACGCCGCCGTTTTTCTCCTTTATAGCGTGCATATTTTTCCCTCCTGCTTATATCTCTATTTCTATTGCGTATCACAATTCAATATTATATCAAATTGTATCATACCACAAACATTCACGCAATTGGTAACAAAAAATAACAATTTGTATCAAGTAATTCTATACAAACTACCTAAGTCAAGCCAAAAAGAGCGCGGAAAACCGCGCTCTTTTCCGTCAGGCTCTGTTCCTGATTTTCTGCCAGCAGGCCCAGACAAGCGCGCCGACCGGCACAGCTGCGCCCAGCAGAAAGCAGCCGAGACACAGCAGCACAATCTTCATCCGATCAGCGCCGCCCACGTTTTCGCGCCGCAGATGCCGTCCGCCGTCAGGCTTTTCGCCGTCTGGTATTTTTTGAGCGCCGCCAGCGTTTTCGTGCCGAACACGCCGTCCGCCGTGCCGCAGTTGAAGCCCAGTCCGTTCAGCAGGATCTGCATCGCCTTGACCGCGCTGCCGGTGCTGCCGCTTGATACCTGTTTTGCCGTTACCATGATCGTCTTGTCCTCCGTTTTTCCCTCCGCCTCGGCCGCCGTGTCATAGGTCAGCCAGTCGGGCTTGCCCCACTGCACCCAGGGTCGTGCCGACA
>JBJFGB010000136.1:0-9684 GCA_051892295.1 Faecousia sp.
CACTTGCCTCACGCGGTTAACTTAATGACATTGGGACATGTCCCCGCCCTACAGAGGGTTTCATGACAATGACAAATAAGGGTGTCCGCGTGTCATTGCGAGGGCGCTTGCGTCCGTGGCAATCTCGTGCAGGAAGTACCGACTGCGTACAAGGACGAAAAGCCGAAGAGATTGCCGCGTCGCTGCGCTCCTCGCAATGACACATCGGAGGCTTTTTACAGCCCTCTACATGGATTGTTTCGTTGCGCTTGCTTCATTCTTCCGCTTCTTTAGGCGGTTCCAGGAGGATCAGCTTTTCCGCAAGGAGCTGGCAGAAGCCTGAGATGATCGACACCATGAAAATCAGATTCGTGATATCCTGCGGCGTCGCGTTGTTCCCGTGCAAAATCGGGTCGGCTGCCTTTGCGACCTGCTGATTGAAATACTGCGCCGTATGCCGGTGACGTTCCACATAGGCATTGTAGAGTGGCTCAAATTCCTCCTCGGGAATGCCGACGGGGATGATTTTTCGCAGCAACGCGATGCTCAGGGATTGCTTCATCGTGCAGATCATCAGCAAATAGGCGATGTGCAGGCGATAATACCGCTTTTTCCTCGGCTCCGGCATGATCTTCATGCGGACATAGTTGTTGATCGCAGCGGGTGTGATGCAGTTGTCCTCCTTCAGCTCCGGCGGAAGATAGTCCAAATACTGCGTCAGCAGCGTGATCACCTGATCCATAAACAGTCCGATATCCGGAATCTCATTCCATGTCGGCAGCTTGAAATTGTCTAAATACTTTTCCCATCTGCGCAGCTTGCTCCCAACGAGGGTGACATCCTCTGTCATAAAGTCCACCTGCCTTTTCTTGTGATTCTATCATAAACATCTTGTTTTTGCAATCATTATTTTCACTAAAATTCATCTTGACATAGTTGCGCATATTTGCTATTATAATATTGCATATTAGATTAGCGGGTGAGGTTAACAATGAGTTTTGCAATCATGACGGATACGGCAGCCAATCTTTTACATTCTCATCTTACCCAGCGGGAGATCACTGCCGTCCCGCTGGAATACTTCCTTGACGGCACGGCGCATATCTGCAATGCCGTGGACGAGATCGACGGCGAGGCATTCTATGCATCCTTGGGGGAAAAGGAGATCAAGACCGCGCAGAGTAATCCGCAGCGCTTTTTAGACGCAATGGAGCCTCTTGTGAAAGCGGGGAAGGACATCCTGTGCGTGACGCTCTCCTCGGGCATCAGCGGAACCTATACGAGTGCCTGTATTGCAGCCGATCAGCTCTGTGAGACCTATCCGGAGCGAACGATCCGCGTGATTGACTCGCTGGGTGCCTCTCTTGGAGAGGGGC
The DNA here is from genome assembly GCA_051892295.1 of Faecousia sp. Classification (GTDB taxonomy): domain Bacteria; phylum Bacillota; class Clostridia; order Oscillospirales; family Oscillospiraceae; genus JAZOXB01. The sequence goes on from JBJFGB010000136.1 coordinate 1,356, forward strand.
TGCTCGTCCTGCACGCGTGCGATTGCCGCGACGCGGGAAAAAGCTTAGAGAAAACCGTCGCAGAGCTTGCGGATATGCGCGAGCGGATGTGTCAGGTATTCACGGTGGACGATCTGCGCTTCCTGCGGAAGGGCGGACGCATTTCGGGCGCGGTTGCCTTCGTGGGCACGCTGCTCGATTTTAAGCCGCTTCTCAAGGGAAATGAGGAGGGCAAAATCGTCATGTGCGGCAAGACCCGCGGCAAGAAGCGCGCAATTGCTGCAATGGCGGAAAAATACGAGTCGTTGGTCGTGAATGCGCAGGAGCAGCGCGTCGGAATCGCCTATGCGGGGCATCATGAGGACGCGCTGGCGCTGGAAGCGCTGCTGAAAAAGAACAAACCGTCAAGGGAGATCCTGACGGTTTGTTATGAGCCGGTGACGGGCGTCCATGTGGGACCCGGCGCGCTTGCGCTCTTCTTCTTGGGTGAGCCCGGCGTGCGTAAAAAGTGAACGGATCAAAACAGCAAGGTGAGCAGCCAAGCTAAGCTGACCGGCGCCGCGCCGATTGCCGCCCAGCCGAGGGGCGGGAGTCTGCGGCGCTTTTTCGTTGGCGCGTTGTGCAGGACAAAGCCGTTTGCCACGCGGCGCGCTTCCTCTAAAAGCTCCCGTTCTCCGACACCGTGCTTTTCCAGCGCATCCTCCCGCAGAAGGAAAATTGCCTGTTCGAACAGTTTCGGGTCGGGAGACTTGACCACGACGACTTGCCTTGTGTTGCCTTTAACCATAAACATCCCTCCGAAAATAGCATAGACAAAAACCGCGCCGCCCAAACCGGGCGGCGCAAGTTTTATGGTTTCGCGGGATCGGCGATGGAATCGTCGTGTTCAATCCAGTCCTGCACATTGACGATGTCGTAGTCCGTTTTGGTGCGGCGGATCACGACCTGCGACAGACCGGCGTTGATGATCATGCGCGTACACATGGCGCAGGGGCGCGGCTGCTCCAAATACTCACCCGTCTTTGCGCTCTTGCCGACGAGGTAGATCGTCCCGCCGATACACTCGCTGCGCGCGGCGGAGATGATCGCGTTCATCTCGGCGTGGACGGAGCGGCAAAGCTCGTAGCGCTCGCCGGAGGGAATCTTTAAGGTCTCCCGCACGCAGCCGTCTAAATCCAAGCAGTTGCGCCTGCCGCGCGGCGCGCCGTTATAGCCGGTGGAAATAATCTCGTCGTTGCGCACAATCAGTGCGCCGTACTTTGAGCGCAGACAGGTCGCGCGCTCCAATACCGTTTCCGCAATATCCAAATAATAGTTTTTCTTGTCGATACGCTCCATTCTGCGCCTCCTTTGTAATGGAGAATCAAAGCTCGGACTTGCCGCGCGGGATAAATACGCCGCCGCGATCTTCAAGGATCTCGCCCTCCTGCACAACGCATTTGCCGCGCAGCCAAACCGAGGCGATGTGTCCCGCAATTTCACAGCCCTCATAGGGCGCGTAATCCACATTGGCAGCCTGATCCGCTGCGGTGATCGTCGTCTTGCCCTTCGGCTCGTAGACGACAATGTCCGCGTCTGCACCGACGGCAATATGTCCCTTCCTCGGGTACGCACCGTAGAGCTTCGCGGGCGCTTCGGAGAGAACCTCCGCCATCCGTTCCGCGCTGATTCGACCCGCCGCGACGCCGTAAGTATACAGCAGCACGCCGCGCGTCTCAACGCCGGGCATACCGCCGGGAATCTTCGTGAAATCCTCTCTGCCTGCCGCCTTTTGCGTTAAGGTGAAGCTGCAATGGTCGGTCGAGACGGTCTGAATCTCGCCCTCTGCCAGTGCATGCCAAAGCGCCTCATTGTCGGTCTTTTTCCGCAGCGGCGGCGCGCAGACATATTTCGCGCCCTCGAAGTCGGGCTTGCTGTAAAGGGAATCGTCCATCAAGAGATAATGGGGGCAGGTCTCCACATAGACCTTCTGACCCCGCGCCCGCGCCGCTTCGACCTCACGCAGACCGTCCTCGGAGGACAGATGCACAATCACAACGGGGACATCGGCGACGGACGCCATCTTGAGCAGACGGCTGATTGCCTCGGCTTCAAGAATCGAGGGACGGCACTGCGGATGGGAGGCAGGGGAGAACTCGCCCGCCGCCTTTTTCTCCTTGATAAGCGCGTCAATCACGCCCGCGTTTTCGCAGTGGACGCCTGCAATGCCGCCCAACTCCTTCATCTTCCGCAGCGCGAGGAACATTGCCTCGTCGCCAATCATCATGGCGGGATAGGTCATATACATCTTAAAGGAACTGACGCCCTGCTCGAACATCTTGGGCAGCTCCGCGATGATCTCCTCGTTCCAGTCGTCAATGGTCATGTGGAAGCCGTAGTCGCAGCCCGTCTTGCCGTCTGCCTTTTGGTGCCAGAGGTCAAGTCCGTATTGCAGACTTTCCCCTTTGTTCGGGCAGGCAAAGTCAATCACCATCGTCGTGCCCCCCCGCAGCGCGGAGCGTCCGCCGGTATAAAAATCATCGGCTGTCGTTGTGTTGCATACATCGAGATCAAAATGCGTATGCGCGTCGATAAATCCGGGGAACAGAAGCTTCCCCGAAACATCCACAACTTCCGCGTCCGCACAAGTAATCTCCGGCGCGATTTGGGCGATCACCTCGCCGTCAATCAGAACATCCGCTTTTTCCGTGCCATGCGCGTTAATGACCGTGCCGCCCCTGAGCAGCTTTTTCATGGAAACCAGCTCCTTCTTTTTTATTCTTTCTTCCATTTTACCACGGCGGACCGAAAAAGGGAATAGGGAAAATTCATTGTTGCAATTGCGGCAGAAAGCGTGTAGACTATGCCTCGGGAGGAATCATTATGCTGTCTTTTGAAAACGATTATAATGTCGGCGCACATCCGCGCATTTTAGAGCGCCTGATGCAGACAAATTTCGAGCCGCAGTCCGGCTATGGTGCGGATCGCTTCTGTGAAAGTGCCAAAACTCGTATTCGTGAGGCGTTTTCCTGCCCGAATGCCGATATTTTCTTCCTCACCGGCGGCACACAGACGAACTGTGTCGTCATTGATGCGCTGCTGCATTCCTATGAGGGGGTAATTGCTGCCGCTACGGGACATATCGCATTGCACGAGGCAGGCGCGGTCGAGTATACGGGGCATAAGGTGCTGGAACTGCCCTCGCACGACGGCAAGCTGAATGCCGGAGAGCTACGCACCTACCTTGAGACATTTTACGCGGACGAGAATCATGACCATATGGTTTTCCCGGGTATGGTCTATCTCTCTTATCCGACGGAGCTGGGCACGCTTTACAGCAAGACGGAGTTGACCGCGATCTCGCAGCTCTGTAAGGAATATCATATCCCGCTCTTTGCGGACGGCGCGCGCCTCGGCTACGGCTTGATGAGTCCTGCTTCAGACATCACACCGGCGGAATTTGCCGCGCTGTGCGATGTATTCTATGTCGGCGGGACGAAGGTCGGCGCGCTCTGCGGCGAGGCAGTCGTTTTCCCGCACGGTACGATGCCGAAGCACTTCCTGACGACGGTCAAGCAGCACGGCGCACTGATGGCAAAGGGCAGACTCCTCGGCGTCCAGTTTGACACGCTGTTTGAAGACGGACTGTATTTCGAGATCAGCCGCAACGCCATCCGAATGGCAGAAACGCTCAAACAGGTGTTCCGCGAGAAGAAATGCGAAATTTGGAGAGAAACGTCGACCAATCAGCAATTTCTTGTCTTGGAAAATACGGAAATGATTCGCCTGCGCGAGCATGTGGCATTCAGCTTTTGGGAGCAATACGATGCAGCGCACACCGTCTGCCGCTTTGTCACAAGCTGGGCAACCACACAAGAACAGATTGATATCCTGCGCGAGATGCTTTGAGTTGCTCTTGCGTGCCTATAAAAGCTGTTTCGGATATGACTGTACGAAAAAATTCACGGAATCAGCGATTCCCGCGACTTTATGCTTGATTTTTTACCAAAACACTGCTATAATGTATCGCGGTCGGCAATCGCAGCCGGTCAAAACCGAATAACTGTTCTCTCGACTATGTCAGAAAACAGACACGGAGCGGTATCGAAGTGGTTATAACGGCCCTGACTCGAAATCAGGTGTACCGGCAACGGTACCGTGGGTTCGAATCCCACCCGCTCCGCCAAAAAAAGCACCCGCGAGGGTGCTTTTTTCAACGAAATTCGCTTTCAGTGAGTGAAATATTGCTTCGCAATGTGAAATAGCTACGCTGTGAAATATTTGCTGCGCAAATGTTAAAAGGCGAATTTTATTTCACATTTTGCGTCAGCAAAATATTTCACGAAAAGCATCCCTGAAACGGTATGTGGAAGGATGGGTCAATTACTTCAAGCTCGCCGACATGGGGAATCTGCTGAAAAGCACCGACGAATGGATGAATCAATCTCTATGCGCAACAACGCTGGTATGATTCTACACCAGCGTTGTTGCTTTTTAAACGAACTGTTCATTAGCTCGCTTACCCATATCAGTTTGTCGGTTTCAGAATATGAAGTATCGCTCTCCTATTTGCTGATTGCCTGTATAGGCACTCCAAAATCGCTTTTCGTGTCAGATTCTGTGATTCTGCAAAAACAGATACGGGTCTTCTGTTGACAGAACGGTTAATCTATAATCACTAAAATCTATGGAACGATTTGAGGGAAGAAGGCAGAATGATTTTCTTGGTAAAGGAGATGAATCTTTTCTGAGTCATTATGGACGAATATTAGAGTACTTGCGGAAGGTGCATGGCGAATCACCCTTGAGACAGAAAGGAAAATACATTTCCCTATTGACTAACGAACGATTGGTAGCTATAATGATGTTGTATGGGTGAGACGTTTCGGTTTGAGTAAAGGAGCATATCTATGGATCGAGGAAACACAAAGCAGGAAATTTTGGAGGCAGCGCTGGAGTTGTTTTCCGTGCAGGGGTTTGAAGCCACCTCTGTTTCTCAGATTGCGGACGCTGTCGGCATCCGGAAGGCATCGCTTTACAGCCATTTTGAGAACAAGCAGGCGATTCTGGACGAGCTGGTAAAGGATGTTCTGAATCAGTATGCACAGCGCTCCATCTTCGCAAAGGCGGATTGGGATCAATACGAGGATGCAGCGGAAAAACCGGCATTCACGCCCGATGCGGCAGCGCAAATGATTCTGGGGCAGATCCGCTACATCCTCCACGACCCTCATATCAGCAAGGCGCGGAAAATGCTGGTGGTGGAGCAGTTCCGGAACCCGGAGCTGGCGAAGCTGCAGACCAAGCAGAATTATACCGATGTGCTGCGGTACTTTACAGAGCTTGTGAAATACCTGATTCGAAGCGGTGTGCTGGCAGGGGAGGATCCCGAGATCATGGCGGCTCAGCTATGCCTGCCCATTTCCACATGGATTAATCTCTGCGACCGGGAACCTGACCGGGAGCCGGAGGTCATGGAGCTGGTAGACAGGCACATCCGGCAGTTTTTCAAGCTCTACCAGCCAAAGGAGCGGTGATTCTATGAGCAAATATGACGCACTATGGGCCTGGATTCAGGAAAACGGCACGGACAGCTTCCGTTTAACCTTTGCCGAAATCGAAAAAATCGCCGGTCTCCCCATCGACCATTCCTTTCTGACCTACAAAAAAAGAGCTGACGGTCTATGGATACCGGGTTGGAAAGATTTCTATGAAAGCGCAGACTGTCGCCTTTCAGAAGCTGGGCTGTGGGTTTTGATGTAGAAATCGGAAGGTGAAGGAGCGAAGCGACATGGATATCGTTGCATTTTGGAAATATACACTGGAGCAAGATGCAGATAAAATGCGAACTTTTTTCTGCAAGGATGGCTATGTAAATTGGCATTGCACAAATGAACATTTTGATGTAGATGAGTTCATTCAGGCAAATTGTGAATATCCTGGCGATTGGGACGGTATTGTTGAAAGGACCGAAATTATGAATGATCTAATCGTAACAGTCACCCATGTATACCCAAAGGACAAGAGTGCATCTTTACATGTGACGTCATTTTTCAAAATCAAGGATTCAAAAATTCTATCAATTGATGAATATTGGGCGGAGGATGGTGAAGCTCCCGATTGGAGGAAACAGTTGGAAATTGGAAGACCGATTCGGTAAACTCCGGTTTGCAGAGCAGGATAGCTTTCAGTCTACAGAACACCGCGGCGGTGTCCGCTCGGGCATGGCCGCTTTATTCAGACACCAAGACCTACCGAACGATAGGTAGTGCACTAAAATAGAAGGGACTATATATGATCACACTATTTGTAATTGGCATCCTTGTATTTACAGCGAAGCTTGTTCATTTTGCAGTCAAAGCCGCCTGGGGAATCACAAAAGGCATTCTGTTTGTGATTGGAATTCCCGCCCTGCTGACCGTGCTGTTTGTTGTCGGGTTGGCAGTGCTTGCGGTTCCCCTTTTGGTCCTTGTGCTGTTGGCTGCCTTTCTGTTGCCAATCTTGAAAGGAAGTTAAAGACATGTAAGAAGAAAAGATTGTATGGATTGATGCGGAAAACAGAATTCTGGCATTCCAACCGTTTATGAACAGCAAAAGAATTGCAAAATCAGCCCCTCTTTTTTGAGACTACATCATGGAGTTAATTAAGTCCGGATACCGGATGATGTGAAAGGAGATTGATTCAACATGAAAAGAAAAATTGTACTGCTGATTGCTTTAATCTTATGCCTGTCTCTGGCGGCGTGCAGCAAAGCGCCTGAGTCTGAACAGGGGTCTCAGGAAACGAATATGGAAGCAAACAATACAGAAAGCTCCGAGCAGATGCAGCAGCAAAGCGACAATTCTGACCAAATTGGGAGTACAACCGAAATACCGGAAGAGACCACGCAGCAGAGTATAGAGTTGGTCGGCCTGTGGCATCTGGACAGCGAAAAGAATGACCTTGCCACATTTGCGGATTCCATGGATCTGTTCCCCGGCTATGGCGAATGGGGTGCCGGCATGGAGATTCAGAGCGATGGTCAGATGAGCTGGTATATTGGAGCAACCGGAGGTAGTGGTACTTATACCGTAGATGATGATTTGCTTCATGCGGCATTGGTCAATAATATGGATCAGAGGGATATGACAATCGATTTCCGCATCTTCGTGGAAAACGAAAAAGCAGTGCTTGCAATGGACTATCAGGACATGACCATCTATTGGGTTTACGGAGATCAGGAGGATGCACCGGAAACCGGTAATGCTGAAAGCCAGTATAACGTTGCTTATCCGGGGGCAGATATCGTAGAAATTGTGAATCCCCGTGGTGACGAGACGACAATCTTTAAACTGGCGGATGGAACCTATATGGATCGCATGGAACGCCGCTTTACCTATAACGGAACGGATATCTGGACAGACGAGAATGGCGTGGAATGGAATGAAGCCGCAAAAGACTGAATCGGCATTGGTTTTCCATATCTATAAAACGGACACATACGCATACAAAAAGTGCCTATATGCAGCCGGCGCACTCTTGTAAAATATAGACTGTAAGCTGAGACTAAATTCAAATACGCAGCGATTCAAGGAGAAAAAAGAAATGGAAAAGAAGTCGATTCGTGAGATCATTTCTGTCATTTTCAAGGCTGTGACCCTGGCCATGGGCGTTGCCGTTGTGGTGCTGTCCTGTCTGGGAAGTCTGGAGGCACAAACCGCCGTCACCCTGCTTGGTCTTGGCCTTGCCTGTGCTGGCGCCGCTCTGCTGGCGAAGCAGTAAGGGGAACAGAGAAATAGAAGTGCGGAGGAGAATAAAATGCTGACAATTCATCATTTGACAAAAACATACGGCGAGAAAAAGGCCGTAGATGATTTGAACTTACATATTAACCCCGGTGAAATCTATGGCTTTATTGGTCACAACGGCGCGGGGAAAACCACAACGCTGAAATCTGTGGTGGGCATTCTGCAATTTGACCGGGGTGAGATTCTGATTGACGGGAAGCCCATCCAAACGGACCCGCTTGCCTGTAAACGGGAGATTGCCTACATTCCCGACAACCCCGATCTGTATGACTACATGACCGGCATCAAGTATCTGAACTTCATCGCGGATGTGTTCGGCGTCAGCGCCAAGGACAGACAGACACGCATCCGTAAATATGGCGACCTTTTTGAACTGACCGCCGACCTTGCGCAGCCGATCGCTGCCTACTCCCATGGCATGAAGCAGAAGCTGGCAATCATTGCGGCATGGCTGCATCAGCCGAAGCTCATCATTATGGACGAACCCTTCGTGGGTCTTGACCCTAAAGCCTCTCATCTGCTCAAGGAAATGATGCGGGATGTCTGTGACGCGGGAGGTGCGATCTTCTTCTCCACCCATGTG
>JBJFGB010000137.1:0-9665 GCA_051892295.1 Faecousia sp.
CCGGCTGCCTCTCCATGTCATTGCGAACCCAGTGCGCACACTGGGTGTGGCAATCCCGTGCAGGAACTACCGGTTTCGCACAAATTCCCCCTTCATGTCATTGCGAGGAGCGCAGCGACGTGGCAATCCCGTGCAGGAACTACCGGCTTCGCACAAATTCCCCCTTCATGTCATTGCGAGGAGCGCAGCGACGTGGCAATCCCGTGCAGGAACTACCGGTTTCGCACAAATTCCCCCTTCATGTCATTGCGAGGAGCGCAGCGACGTGGCAATCCCGTGCAGGAACTACCGGCTGCGTACAAACCTACAGTCGGAGATTGCCACGGGCGCAGGCGCCCTCGCAATGACAAAAAGGGCAGCCAATCACATTTTTTAAATCTGCGCGGAGCGCTCCAACGCTTTTCACTATTCACTATTCTCTGTTCTCTATTCACTGAAACCATGCATAGGCGCGTCAGGGCTACCGCGCGCCACAGCTTCCCACAGACCGCCACCTATTCACTATTCACTATTCACTATTCACTATTCCCTATTCACTGATAAAAAACAGGAGGTACATCATGACCAAAGCCTATGAGAAACTGCAAAAATGTCTCGCCTGTGTGCGGGAAAGGACCGACTTTGTGCCGCAGGTGGCGCTGATCCTCGGTTCGGGACTCGGCGCGCTGGCAGACGAGCTTGACGCGGTCGCCACCGTGGACTATGCCGATATCGAGGGCTTCCCCGTCTCCACCGTTCCCGGGCATCGCGGACGCTTTGTGTTCGGCTCCTTCGGCAACGTCAAGGTCGTCATCATGCAGGGCCGCGTCCACTTTTACGAGGGCTACTCCGCCGAGGATGTCCTCCTGCCCACGCGCCTGATGGCAATGCTCGGCGCGAAAATTCTGTTCCTGACCAATGCCGCAGGCGGCGTGAACAAAAGCTTCCGGGCGGGCGACTTCATGCTCATCACCGACCATATCATGAGCCTCTTCCCCAATCCGCTCATCGGTGAGAATGTGGAGGAGCTTGGCACGCGCTTCCCGGATATGTCCGAGGTCTATGACGCGCAGCTTCGCTCAAAAATTATCAAAACCGCTCAAAAATACGATATTCCGCTGCAACAGGGTGTCTATTGCCAGCTCACAGGCCCCACCTTTGAGACGCCCGCCGAGGTGCGGATGCTCGCGACCCTGGGCGCGGACGCCGTGGGTATGTCCACCGCCTGCGAGGCGGCTGCCGCGAAGCACGCGGGACTGCGGGTGTGCGGCATCTCCTGCATCACGAATCAGGCGGCAGGCATCAGCGAAACGCCCCTGAGCCACGAGGAGGTTTTCGAAACAGCGAACCGCGTCGCGCCCCTGTTCCGCCAACTCGTGCGGGAAAGCATCATCTCCTTCGGCGAGGCATAACCCCGCCGCTTCCCAATCAACCCCGTAGCCCGCGGCATCCCTGACGCGCCTTTGCAGGGCTTTAGTGAATAGTGAATGGTGAATAGTGAATAGTGAACAGTGAATAACGAAGGAGCGCTCCGCGCGGATTTAAAACGCTTGCGGCTGATAGCCGCCGGGTGCAGGAACTACCGTCTGCGTACCGGCTGCCTCTCCATGTCATTGCGAACCCAGTGCGCACACTGGGTGTGGCAATCCCGTGCAGGAACTACCGGTTTCGCACAAATTCCCCCTTCATGTCATTGCGAGGAGCGCAGCGACGTGGCAATCCCGTGCAGGAACTACCGGCTTCGCACAAATTCCCCCTTCATGTCATTGCGAGGAGCGCAGCGACGTGGCAATCCCGTGCAGGAACTACCGGTTTCGCACAAATTCCCCCTTCATGTCATTGCGAGGAGCGCAGCGACGTGGCAATCCCGTGCAGGAACTACCGGCTGCGTACAAACCTACAGTCGGAGATTGCCACGGGCGCAGGCGCCCTCGCAATGACAAAAAGGGCAGCCAATCACATTTTTTAAATCTGCGCGGAGCGCTCCAACGCTTTTCACTATTCACTATTCTCTGTTCTCTATTCACTGAAACCATGCATAGGCGCGTCAGGGCTACCGCGCGCAACAGCTTCCCACAGACCGCCACCTATTCACGATTCCCCATTCACTCCAAAGGAGGTTCCCCATGTCCATCCAATCCGTGACCCATGCGGTGAATGTCCGCTTGGGAGACGACGGGAACAGCGTCGTCATTTTAGACCAGACCCTCCTCCCGCGCCGCACCGAATATCTCACCCTGACCGATGCCGAGACGATGTGGGAGGCGATCTACTCCCTCCGCGTGCGCGGCGCGCCGGCAATCGGCATTTTCGCCGCCTATTCCATGGCGGTCTTGGCAAAAAAAATCGAAGCCCCCGATTTTGAGGACTTCCGCAGGGAATACTTCCGTCTGTCGGACTACCTCAATTCCTCGCGCCCGACGGCGGTCAACCTCTCCTGTATGCTCCGCCGCATGGAAGCTGTCGTCCGCGCGCAGAAACACAGCCCCCGCGCGGAACTGCTTGCCGCCCTCGAAGCCGAGGCGAAAGCCATCCACGCAGAGGACATGGCAATGTGCCTGAAAATTTCGGAGTACGGACTCTCCCTGCTCAAGGACGGCGACGGCGTCATCACCCACTGCAACGCGGGGCCGCTGGCAACCTCCCGCTACGGCACGGCGCAGGGCCCCTTCTATTTAGCAAAGGAGCGCGGCGTCAACCTCCATGTGTTCGTCGATGAAACACGCCCGCTTTTACAGGGCGCGCGGCTGACGAGCTACGAGCTGACGAAGGCGGGTGTCCCCTGCACGCTGATCTGCGACAATATGGCAAGCCTTGTGATGAAGCAGGGCAAGGTGCAGGCGGTGTTTTTCGGCTGCGACCGCATCGCCCGCAACGGCGACGTTGCAAATAAGATTGGCTCCTCCGGGCTGGCGGTGCTGGCGCATTACTACGGCATCCCCGTCTATTCCTTAGGGCCCTCCACCACAATCGACTTTGCCTGCCCGACGGGCGACGATATCCCCATCGAGGAGCGCAAGCCCGAGGAGATCAAGGAGCTGTTCTACGCCGAACCGATGGCATTGCCCGAGGTGCAGTGCTACAATCCGGCGTTCGACGTGACCGACCACAGCCTGCTTGCGGGCATCGTCACCGAACGCGGCATCGCCCGTCCGCCCTTTGACGAGAGCTTCCGCAGGCTGTTCCCGAAGGAGATGGGCGAATGAACTATACCTCCCATAAAGAAGCAAAGGAAGCCATCCTGGAAGCAGGCCGCCGCCTGTACGCCCGCAGCTTTGTCTGCGCCAACGACGGCAACATCTCCGCCCGCATGGCAGACGGCACCGTCTGGGTCACGCCGACGGGCGTCTCGAAGGGCTTTATGACGGAGGAAATGCTGGTGCGGCTGGATTCGCAGGGCAAGACCGTCGAGGGCACATGGAAGGTCTCAAGCGAGGCGGCGATGCACCTTGCGATTTACCGGGAGAATCCCGACATCGGCGGCGTCGTCCACGCCCACCCCGCCGCCGCGACCGCCTATTCCACCCTCGGGCGGGATTTTGACCTTGCCATCTCCTTGGATGCCGCCCTGCAGGTGGGCAGAGTCCCCTGCGCCCCCTACGCCCCCACCGGTTCAAAGGCGCTTGCCGAGAGTGCGGCAAAATACTGCAACGAAGCATACGCGGCGCTGTTGGAGCACCACGGCGCGGTGACCTGGGGCAGCGACGTGCTGCGGGCGCTGTACCGCATGGAGTGCCTGGAGCAGACCTTCACGGTCTACGCCCACATGCGCGCCTTCGGCGAAGTCCGGTTGCTGACGCGGGCGCAGTTAGAGGAATTAGAGCCGGTAAAACAAAAATTCGGCATCCCCCTCGGCGGCGGCATGAAGGCAAGAGAAGACCTCTAACACTTCCCGCCCCCTTTCATTACAAAAAACCTCTTTTGTCAAAGGGCAAAAGAGGTTTTTGTGGTGCGCCCGGCGGACGCATACTCGAACGGAGACAGGGGGGGCGATTCCTTGTCTTACGATATATGTCGGAGGGGAAAAGAGCGGGTAGACCGTGAGGTCACCCGTTCTATTTTTGTTATCCGGCTTTCTGATGCACAACAAGGGACGCGTCCAAAGCTGCGACGATTTTATACAGCGTCGCGATGGTGGGCACGCTTTTCTTGCTTTCAATCCTCGCTACGACGGACTGTGTAAGACCGCAAGCGGCGGATAGCTCCTTCTGCGACCATCCCCTCGCTTTTCGGAGCGCAATCAGCTCATCAATGAGAGCGGCGCAGTTTTCAGGCACTTTCCGCACCTCCTGCCGTGACACCGTTTTCGTAAAGGTACTCCGGCGCGATGTCGATATCTCCGTCAACCCAAACAGTGACACCATAGTCGATATATACGCCGCGGAACACGGCTTCGTCCATCAGAGGCGCAAAGCAAGGCGATTGCAGCAGAGGCGTGCAGTCAACGATCTTCGTCTCGCCTGTGCTGAATCTGACCCAAAGCCGATGATCGGCGAGCGGGCGCACACCGCTGATCTTCAGCGGCGGTGTCTGCTCCCCGGCATAAGCGATTCCGTCCTTGATATACATTTGTCTCCCTCCCTTATCTCAACGGTTCGATCTTATCAAAGGGGATATTTCTGACGGCATTGTTCCAAGCCTGATACAGCTCATCTTCGTGGATCGTTGCCCACGCCTGCACAAGACGGAGCTGCTTTACGGGAATACTTCCCGCAAGAAGCTCGCCGTCTATGCCGACAGAGGCTTCGTATTCCGCGAAGTAAACATGAAAGTGCGGCTTGTGATGCTGACTGTCGTCGCTGTAGAGCATCTTGATCACGATATTAAAAAATCTGCTTAACTCAGGCATTCCGATTCGCTCCTTTCATATACTCAAAAAATAGCATATTCGCTATCAAATGTCAATAGCGAATGTGCTATTTTTTCTCAAAAACCTAAGGAAGCTCTGAAGCTATCCGCCGAGCGCCGCAGCGATTTCACAGCGTCAGCTATTTCACAAATCCCCAAGGATTTATTTCACTAAAAAAACACCCCGAAGGGTGTTTTTTTGGAGCAGGTGCATTGATTCAAAATTCCCGTATTTCATGCTTTGTTACCCTTCGCGGTATTGATAGAGGCAATCAGCATTCTCTTGATTTCTTCTGCAAGAGATAATAAGTCATCGAAATGATAGTCGGTTAAATTTGTTCTTTTTAAAAGTGTAAGCCAATAAATACTTTCCCCTGTTTCTTTTAGAGAAATGTGCAGCTTGGATATAAAGTCAGCTTTACTATTACCGTAAATTGCTTCATTGATATTTGCACCAATACTTGTCCCGGAACGGAGTAATTGCTTTGCGATCGTTGTATCTTTTCTTGTTTTTGAGAATGATTCATAGAACAGAACAATTTCTGCTGCAAAATCAAGAGATTTGTCGAGTAAAGGAGTTTTCATGATTATCACCCAAGCAGAATAGCATCACATTTCTCTTTTCATTCAATGCTTTGCGGAGCAAAGCACCTTTTCTTTTCTCTTTTCTCTCTTATCTCTTCGCTGGAAAAGTCGCTCTGCTGTGAAGAGAAAAGTGAAGAGAGAAGAGTGAAAAGAGAAGAGTACAAAAAGAAAAAGCCGCTGATGCGACTTTTCTTTTTGGAGCAGGTGAGGGGAGTCGAACCCCCCTATTCAGCTTGGGAAGCTGATGTTCTACCGATGAACTACACCTGCGTGCTTCTATAGTATAGCACGGCTTGCGGGAAAATGCAATCCCAAATTTTCGCCTTTCTTCGGCAGAAAGCGGCTTGCGTGGTCCCTATTTCTGCGCCGATGCCACAAGGGCTGCCTGTCTGCGGCGGTGGAGGGAGGCGAGCGCGCCGAGCCAGCCGATTGGCGTCAGGATGGTGCCGACGATGCAGGGAATGCGCACCCAAAGGCTGCCGAAGCTGATGCCGCAAATCGCCAAAACCAAAGAGAGCAGCAGGCAGACCGCGCCGACACGCCAAGACCACGCAAAGCATAGATGCACGCGGCGCATTTTCATAGACGCTGTCGGCGCGCCGCCCAGCCGAAGCTGCCGCTCCCGCAGGCGGATCGCCGCGAGATTGAGCGCCTGCAGACCGAAGGCAATATACAGCGCCTCCTTGCCGATGAAGGTATGCAGACCGAAGCCAATCAAAAAGCAAAGAATAAACGCCGCGCCGACGCCGCCAAAGGCGAGACAGACCGTAAGCGCGATGAGCCAATCATGCCGCCGAAGCGTTGATTTCATATTTTTCACCTCATCGGGAAAGGATAGTAGATTGCGGGGCAAAATGCAAGCTTTATTGGCAGTCCGGGCAGGGCGTATAGCCTTGGGAGATCGCCAGATTGGTGCTGTACGCCCAATAGCTTTGCTTTTTGAAGCGGCTGCACCAATAACTGTGGTAGTAACCCGTTCCGTCGTTTTCAATAAACACCACATGGCGGTCGATGAAGCTCGAAAGCTGCTCCAATGTGGCGTTGCGGTTCTCTAAAGCGGTGAGCTTCTCCTGCAGGGTCTTCTCCTGCTTTTCCAGTGCCTCGACCTGCGCGGCGTAAGCCTTATTCTCCTCGGTCAGCTGCAAATTGTCCTCCTGCAGCTCCCGCAGGGACTGGTCGATCTCCGAGCCTTGCATACGGTAGGAGTTGAGCACCTGCTCCAAACGGGCGATCTCGTCCTCCGCTTCGGTCAGCCGCGCCGAGAGCTGCGATACCTTGTCCTTCTGTTCGGTAATCTCATTCTCCTTGTTGCTGAGCTGACTTTGCAGCCGCCAGTTCTCCTCTTGCTGCGAAAGCAGCAGGGTGTGTTCCCGCGCGCTGTCAAAATAGCGCTTCACCCCGTAGCCGCAGGCGGCGGCAAGCAGTGCGCAGAGGATTGAAAGCCACACCACGGCGACCTTGAGACGGTGCGTGCCTTTCCGCTCCTGCTTCTTTTCCGGGAGCTTTACGGGCTTCGGCGGTGTTTTTGCTGCCGCACCGGCCTGTGTGGGCAGAATGACGCGCGTGCTTAAATACGGAGACTCCTCCAACGGCTCACGCACCGTTTTTGCGCACTCCTCGCAGAAAGAACCCCCATCAGGAATCTCTCTCCCGCAGCGCAGACAATACATCCTGCCCACCTCCATCATTTTGTGTTGCCAATTCGAATCTGTATAAAAACAGAGCCGGTATCCGCAGATATCGGTTCTATTTTACAACATTTTTCGACAGATGTAAAGCCTTTTGCGCCGACTTCTGCGTTCGCAGCGGCGGGAGTTTGTACGCATTCGGCAGTTCCTGCACAAGATTGCCACGGCGCGTTGCGCCTCGCAATGACACGGCAAAGCTTCCCCATTTGTCATTGCGAGGAGCACAGCGACGTGGCAATCTCCGGTTGCAGGTTTGTACGCATTCGGCAGTTCCTGCACCGGTGGGGACATGTCCCCACCCTACAATGGTCTCCCCACATTTGTTTCTGCCTCTGTAGGGCGGGGACATGTCCCCGCCGTCCGCGAAGCGGCAGACAGTACGGACGAACGGGTTTGTACGCACTCGGTAGCTCCTGCACCGGCTCATGATATGTCCCCAATCTACAATTGAAATCCGCGCGGAGCGCTCCGACACTTTTCACTTTTCACTTTTCACTATTCACTTTTCAACCGCCCTTTTCTTCGCGGTAGAGCAGCAGCGAGAACCATGTCACGACGTTGCCGCCGTAGAGATAGTCGATGCCGTGCTGTTCCGCCAGCGCGGTCACGACGATGCCGTGGCTCTCGACGCAGGGGTACATCTGCTCCGGGTGGCGGCAGGGCGCATTCGGATAGCTGCATTCCTTGCAGATTGCGCAGGAATCCGTCGAAAGCCCCATGACCTCCAAGCCCTGCGCCCGGAGAAGCGCGGCAGCCTCGCGGGTGAGCGCCTCGTGGGCAGGACGGGTGGCAAGGGCCTGCTCCATGTCCGCGATGTCCTCAACCTCGGTCAGCGTCACCAAAAGCAGCCCCTCGGGATACCGGAGGCAGCGCGCTTTGCACTCCCCCACCGTTCCCACCGCAGGAGGGCACGCCCATGTTTTGCCGCAGCGCGGGCATTCCGTCTCACAAACCCTGCGGATGCGTTCGGAGAATTCCAGCTCCTCCGTCCGAAAAAATTCATATTGCGCCAGCGGAAGCTCCGCAAGCTGCCGCTCCAAAAGCGCCCGATCCATCCTACGCCTCCTCCTTGAGATAGAGCAGGTCATATGCCACGGGCGTGCAGAACAGGCGGCGAATTTCGTCCGCGTCCTTCGTCTGCCCGAGAATCCACATCAGCTTCGCCACGGCTGCCTCCGTGGTCATGTCGTAGGCTTCCAGTAGGTGCAGGTCGTTTTTGAGGTGGAAGCCGACGTCATAGACCGCCAAATTGCTGCCCTCGTTCTGCACCTGCGTGGTCATGACGATGGTCTTTCCCTCGTCAATGGCGCGGCGGAGCACATCGAAGAAGCCGCTGCCCTGATACGAGGGCAGACCGCCCACGCCGTAGCTCTCGACAATCACCGCGTCGTTGTGCGCCAAAAGGTAGGACAGCAGTCCGCAGTCCGCGCCCGGGATCATCTTCATCAGTCCGACGCGCGTGTTCAGGCGGTCATAAAATCGCGGCTCCGGCAGCGAAGCGGGACGGATATATTCCATTAAAAAGCCGTTTTGCAGCACCGCCAGCAGAGGATAGTTGATGCTCGAAAACGCCTGCAGGCTCGTCGTCCTTGTCTTGCGGGCGCGGGTGCCGAGAATGACCCGCCCGTTAAACACCAGCAGCACGCCGCACAGCTTGGACACCGCCACCCGAAACGCGTCGGCGAGATTCGTTTTGGAGTCGGTATTTTCAAAGAGGATCGGCTTCTGCGCCCCCGTTAAAACGATGGGCTTCGGGGAATACTGGATCAGATAGGACAGCGCCGCGGCGGTGTAAGCCATGGTATCCGTGCCGTGGGCGATGACAAAGCCGTCGAATTCGTCAAAGGACGCCTGAATTTCCTTCGCAATGGTCAGCCAATGGGCGGGGGTGATGTTCGTCGAGTCGATGGAAAAGAGCTGACGGCAGGTCACCTCGCACATGTTCGAGATCTCCGGCACATTTTCCACAAGCTGTTCGCTGGTCAAAGCCGGTGTCAACCCGCTGTGCGTCATCTCCGAAGCAATCGTCCCGCCCGTGCCGAGCATTAAAACCTTCTTCATAGCAGCCTCCGAGGGAGTGTTGTTTTAGTGAATCGTGAATGGTGAATAGTGAATAGTGAATAGGTGGCGGTCTGTGGGAAGCTGTAGCAGGCGGCATCCTTGACGCGCCTGTGGACAGCCTTTTTGGACTAAGAGCTAAGGACTAAGAGTGAATGACTGTGGTGTGCTCCGCACGAATTAAAAAATGTGGATAGGCTGCCCTCTTTGTCATTGCGAGACCAGTGCGCACACTGGTCGTGGCAATCTCCGGCTGTAGATTTGTACGCAGTCGGCACTTCCTGCACCTGGCGGCTGATAGCCGCCCCTACGAGTAATCTCACGGTTCACGCCGTAGGGGCGGCTATCAGCCGCCCGCTTTTTTAATCCCCGCGGAGCGCTCCTTCACTATTCACTATTCACTATTCACTGTTCACTGTTCACTGCTTCTGCCTTAGTATATCACATTTCACAGCTTAGTGTAAAATAATAATTGGCAAACAAAAAGGTAGGGCGAAACCGCCCTAC
>JBJFGB010000138.1:0-40111 GCA_051892295.1 Faecousia sp.
CGGTATCCTCATAGTCGTGTCCCGTCTTTCCAATCGGCGTTGCGGCAATCACCGCGCCGCAATCGTCGCAGACGGTATTCACTGCGCCATCCTGTACGCAAGTCGGGGCTATCGTCTCTATGTGAGTAAACGCATGCTTGCAGGGATTCGAGATATAGTGTGTTATCGTACCGTCGAGGTAGGTAAACACGCCGTAGAAGGTCGTCTGTTCCGCTTTGACCGTGTAGCTCGTGCCCGCCTTCTGCGCGGAGGGCTGCAAGGTAGTGTCAATGATCTCCCTGACCGACCAACCGAAGAAGGTATACCCCTCACCGTCCGTCGGCGTTCCATTGGCGGAGGCCAGCGTTACGGTGTCTCCGACATAGCATGTTGTCGTGCCGCTGACCGTCACGCCCTTTGGGACGATATAGGTGATCGTCGCGACAGGCTTCGGCGCAAAGATAATCGTCACGGTGCAGTCCGCCTTGACTTTACTGACGGTGAAGGTATTGCCGCTCTGCGTCACGGTCGCCGCGCCCTCGGGATAGACTTCATAACCCGAGACCATATAGCCGGTCTTCGGCATTGCGGTGATCGTCATATCGTTCTGCGAAACCGTGCCGAAGTCCTCATGATTGGAGCGTGCCGTCACCGTATACTGTGGCGCGGCGTTTTGCGCCTCACCGGAGGGGGTTACCATGTCTGTGGGAATCTCCTTGCCAAAGAGCAGCCACGCAAGCTCCGGGTAGTCGATAAAGACATTGCGGTTCCCTTGAATGCGCTCGATGGCGTCGTTTCTTCCCATCTCCCAAGTGTCAACGGGATCCATCTCGCACCACGCAAGCAGGGTGTCGAGGTTTTCAATGACATGCAGGCCGTTGTTCGCATCGTCGTCGGAATCAAAGGCAGGCAGATTGGCTTTTGATACATCCGAGTAGAGATTCGGCTGCTGCCAGCGGACATAGACATACAGCAGGATACGCGCGGTATCGCCCTTGACATTGTCGTTTGGCTCGAAAATATCTTCCGTATATCTGCCGCCGGGATTTCCCACCTCGTCATAGACAAGTGTGCCGCCGGTCGCCGTGCCGTAAGGGCGGTTTAAGTGCGGAACCTGATTGATATAAGCGCTGACAGGGCGAAGGTGGTGCCGATCCGCACCGCCGTTGATTTGGTAGAACGAGGCGCGCGATTTCGGCCAGACATGCTCTCTGTTGAAGTAGCTTCCGTTCCATATCGCCGTGCGCCCTGCCCAAAGGCAGCTCATCGTTCCGTCATGCACACCGTTTTGCGTGTCCGTATAGGTAAAATCGCTGCTCAGAGAGGTATAGCTATAATACCCCGTCTGCGTAGAGGACATCAGGGTATAGAGCGTTTGGTACAACGGATTATTCTGCGTCGCGGCATAGGAGTCGGTCGCGTTCTGCGCGCCGTCCAGTTCCTTCATCTGTTCGTAAGTATACAAGCCTTTATAATACGCTTCTGCCTGCGTCGAAAGCGCGGTGCATACCACATCGCGCTGCCCCGGGTTAGCAAGCTTACTGCCCGTCGCCGCCTCTGCCGGAAGCAGGCACGCCGTCAAAACGGCAAGCATCAAAAGAATCGACAGGATTCGCTTTGTAAACCGGTTCATAATGAGCTCCTTTCCGTCTTCTCTATCATTACTATTAAAACTGTTATTACACGATTCTTTATGGTAGATTACACCTTTTTCTTTCTGAGCTGTTTGATTCCTCGAAATACAAGCCAGCCCAAAGCGCCGCCCAGCGTGTTGAGGAGGATGTCCTCCGTCTCGGTGCAGCCGGTGCCAAGAACAAATTGCAGTGTTTCGATTGTCAAAGAAAGCAGCGCTGTAAGCAGAATCGTAAAGACAAAGTCTCTTTCTCTTGCAGCACCATAGAAGCCAAACGGGAGAAACCAAAAAATATTTCCTCCAAACAGATAGAGAAAGTAGCGCCACTGACCCCCGGAAAGATAGGTAAAGATAGTTTGGAACGGGATTAGTTCAATACTGCCCGAAAAAAAGTCATGTTGATACCAACCGCTTCTGAACACCGTGATGCGAAGCAGCACGGCAAGATAGAGCCAAAACGCAGCAACAGCGATATGCTTACGCATTGCAGTGCTCCAGAAGGAGGCGCAAGGCAGCCCTGCAGGTGTCCCTTCGGTTTTCCTCTCGATTCCCGTGCAGGGTCAGCTTTCTGCACAGCGCCCCACCCTCATAAGCGAGTGCGGCATAGATTTCTCCGACGTTCGGATTCTTTTCGTCCACGCCGGGGCCTGCGTTACCGGTGGTAGACAAAGCAAAGTCCGCACCGAAACGCTGTCTTGCGCCCTGTGCCATTTGCAGCGCTACTTCCTCGCACACTGCACCATTTTTCCGCAGAAGTGCGGCGTCCACGCCCAAAAGCTTTTCCTTCACTTCATAGGCATAGGAGATCACACCGCCCAAATACACCGCAGAGGCGCCCGGCACATCGGTCAGGAGCTTTCCCAGCAGACCGCCCGTGCAGCTCTCCGCCGTGGAGAGGGTCTTTCCCTTTGCGGTCAAAAGGCGGATCACCTGTACCGCCTCATCCATGATAACGCACCTTCACAAGCTCGGTGTTTTGCAGCGCGCGCTCGATCAGACCGTCAAAGTCCAGCTTTTCGCAGGCGTGATCGACCTGTCCCTTGGTGGGCTTTGTCTTGGGATGGCGCGGCGTAAAGACCGTGCAGCAGTCCTCATAGGGCAGAATGGACGTCTCCATCGTACCGATTTTACGGGCAATCGTGACGATCTCCTCCTTGTCCATGCCGATGAGCGGCTGAAAGATCGGCAGCTCGACGCAAGCGCCCGTGACCGCCATCGCCTCCATCGTCTGAGAGGCAACCTGTCCGAGGTTTTCGCCCGTGACAAGGCAGCCGCAGCCATGGTCGCGTGCAATACGTTCGGAGATCATCATCATAAAGCGGCGCATGATAAGCGTAAAATATTCCTCCGGGCAGTTGTCACGAATGGCTTCCTGAATTTCGGTAAAGCCGACGATATTCACGGTCATCCTGCCGCAGTAGCGCGTCATCAGACGGGCAAGCTCCAAAACCTTGTCCTTGGCAAGCTCGCTCGTGTAGGGATAGGAGAAGAAGTGAACGCATTCCAGCTCCACACCGCGCTTGGCGATCATATAGCCCGCGACGGGAGAGTCGATGCCGCCCGAGAGCAGCACCATTGCGCGCCCTCCTACGCCGGTTGGCAGTCCGCCCGCGCCCTGTTCCGCCGGTCCGTGGACATAGGCGGCGCGGTCGCGCACCTCGACATAGACGGTATACTCCGGATGATGCACATCGACAGTCAGACTCGGAATCGCCTCGGCAATGCGTCCGCCAATCTCCTGCGAGAGCTGAATGGAATTGAGCGGGAAACGCTTGTCCGACCGCTTGGACTCGACCTTAAAGGAGCTTGCCATGCGCAAATCGTCCCCGAGGTACTCCATGGCGGTGGCAAAGATCGCGTCCAAGTCTTTCTCACAGGGGCGGCAGCGGCACAGGCTGACCACGCCGAAGATCGTATGGCAGGCGTCCCACGCGCCGTCAAGGTCGCAAAGCTCGTTCTGCGGCTCGACATAGAGTGTCGATTGCATAATGCGCACGCCGAACTCACCAAAGGGGCGCATCCGCCGCGCCACATTGGTCTTCAGACGGTTCTCAAACTGGAAGCGATTGCCGCCCTTCAGGACGATCTCCCCCAGCTTCAGCAAAAACATTTCATTCATATCGGATCCTCAATTTTGAAAGATTTTATACTGCCGGATTCTTATTTTGTGTAATTTCACTGTGAAAAACCGATTTTTCTCGTTTCTTTCACCTTCGGCTGTTCTCCTGTCAGCTCTTTTGTCGCTGCATTCAAATCATCTACCGTCAGTTCAATCTGAGAGATATCACTTACCTGACAGCGATCGGCGGCATTGCTCCAAACGCGTTCAAAGAGATTCCGCACGAAACGCGCATTGCCAAAGGATTTCGCTTGCAGCACTGCGTCGGGCAGGTCGTCAAAATAGCGCTTGGACGCCGCTTTCAGCTCCTCCGTAACGCGGAATTGTGCATGGCACATATTCAGGAAAATCTGATGCAGCTGTTCTCTGGAATAGTTCGGGAAACGAATCGTATAGGGAACACGGCTGGCAAGTCCGGCATTGGCGCTCATCAGCGCATCCATATCGTCGGGATAGCCCGCCAAGATCACGAGCAGATCGTCGCTGTGGTTTTCCATTTCCGCGATCAGCGTGTCGATTGCCTCTCTGCCGTAGTCATTGCCGGAGTAGCCGTCCCGGTATAGGGAATAGGCTTCATCAATAAACAGCACCGAGCCGTATGCCTGACGGCAAATCTCCGTCGTTTTGGGCGCGGTATGTCCTACATAGCTGCCGCACAAGTCTCTGCCCTTATGTTCAAAAAACTTGCCGATGCGTAAGATCCCGTTTTCATTGAGGAGCTTTCCCAGAATCCGCGCCACGGTTGTCTTGCCGGTGCCGGGATTGCCGACAAACCGCATATGGATGCAGGGTCTGTGCTGCATGTCGCTCTTGGTCGACAGGATCACTTGCCGCAGAATCCGATTGAGCTGTTTCTTGATTTCCTCCATACCGACCAGCGAATCGAGCATCTCCATGCCGCTGAGCGCTTCGGCTTCTCTTTGCGGCACAAAGCCGCGCAGCGCTTCACTGACAATCATCATCTCGTTTTGCTGATGCTCTGCGGAATACAGTTCCGTGCATCTGATCATTTCGTTCGCGACTTTACGGATTGTATGAAGCCCGTAGAAGAAGCCATCCGCATGTTCCAGCGTGACCCGTTCTTCAAACAGCTCCCAGCTCGCCTCGTCTGCGGTAAAACCATATTGCTTCAAATACTGCGCCGCGATTGCCCGCTGTTCTTCCGGCGTAAGCGGAGGAATCTCCACCACACGCGTCGTAATGATGTCGTCCAAGTCGTGCTGTATATCCTTCCGCGCATCCGGCTGCGCAGCCTTGCAGCGGAATACGATTACGCTTTTTTCATTGGCTTGCGCCAACGTCATTAAGAAGCGCTTAAACGCGGAGGACATCATTTTGCCCTGCCACTGCGTAATATCAAAAGAGAGAATTCTATGTGCCTCCATCGCATATTTTGCGCTCTCGGCGAGACGGTGCAGCTTATCCTTCGCCTCCGATTCCTCCGGAGACGGCAGCTCGAACTCCTCCACCTCCTTCGGTGCTTCAAAGAGCTTTAATTCCGTCAAAAGCTCCGACAGCAGCTCCAGCGCGGTGGTATACCCACAGCCGGAGGCGGCGAAGAACAGATACGCCTCAGAGAAAAACGCCTTCTGCGTACTGTTTTTCCGAATGATCTCCGCGCGCTTCACGATCTCATGGCAGAGCTTTTTGTAATCCGCCGCACCGACCAGCGCGTCAATCTTTTCAATTGCGCTTTTCTCCTCACATGCAGAGGTCTCCGCCGTCTCGTCTGCTTGCGTACTGTTCCCCTGCGCTGCCTCGGCCATCTCCTCCGCACTCTCGATCGCGTTGTCCTCCTCCGTCTCCTCTGAGTTCTCCACCGGTTCCTCCGCTGTGCTTTCTCCGCCTTTCCCGGCGATATATTGCTGCAATGCAGCAAGTTCATCCGGAGCTTCGGTTGAAGGCGCTTTATTCTCCGTCTTCTGCGGTCTATGCTTCTCCTCTTCACCATTGACCGTAATCGTATAAATGTTCTTTTCCTCTGCGTCTGCGTGGAATATCTCAGCAGCAAGCTCCTGCACCACGTACGCCACCGCTTCCTTTGACATATCAATGTTGATTTCCAAAGTGCAGTCAAAAAACGACTGTGCCTCCACCTGCACCGATTTTTCAAAACGGCTTTTGCACATCGAGACAAATCGCTGCATCAGAATGCCTCTTGACAGATTCCCGGAGCAGACCCAATCCCGATCCAATTTTACATATATACGCATTGTTTTACCTCCATATTTCATGAAAAAGAAAGGCAAGCCGGACGAAGGATCTTCGTCCAGCTCGCCGCAAAGAACATTGCTGATTGAGTCAGAGGATTACTGCCACATTGCCTTCATGAACTCGGGATATGCTTCGTCAATGATGCCGACCATGCGTACGACAAGCTCGAGGCACTCCTCACCGACGGAGTTGTAATCGACAACGGCATCCATTTCGGCAATGACATCGCGATCGGAGTCAAGGTAAAACTTTACCCAGCGGAATCTGGCATTGAGCGCATTGCATGCCAACAAGCCGGCTGCGAACTTGTCCTCCTTGAAGGACGCGATTTCGAAGGAATAGAGTTGGACAGTATTAGATTCGTTCTTGTCAAACGAGACAGTAACGGCGATTGTCTTCAAGTTCTCTCCGCCGTAGCGAACCAAAATTCTCCTGTCATCAAGCTCCTGATACTTGACCCCCTTTTGGTCCATGTAGCGCATAAACTCACTTTTATACTTTGACACTGAATTTACCCTCCTCTTTTATTCTTTGTCAGCTTGACTAATAAAAAGTATATCATCTCGTTAAGAGTTTGTAAAGACTTTTTTCGACGGAAAAACCGATTTATTTCGGAAATATGCCGACGGGAAGCTCGTTTCTTTGCCGCAGCTTTGTTTCTCTCTGTTTGCGTCGTCTATTCAACCTATTTCACGAATTGATAACTTCGGTACTGGATTGCCTCCGCGAGGTGATGGGGCTGAATTTCGGCACTTCCGTCCAAGTCCGCAATCGTCCGCGCGACCTTGCGGATGCGGTCGTAGCTTCTTGCGGTCAGACCGAGCGCGTCAAACGCCTGCCGCATCAGCGTTGCGCAGGCTTCATCCAGCTCACAGCAGCGGCGCAGCTCCGGCGTCTGCATATTTGCGTTGCAGTGACAGCGGCTGTGTCCGAAGCGCTCCCGCTGAATGCTCCTCGCAGCCTCAACGCGCTTTTTGATTGCAGAAGACGGCTCCGGCGCGGTGTGTCTGCGCAGCTCGTCAAAGTTGAGCGCCGGGACCTGCACAATAATGTCAATGCGGTCGAGCAAAGGTCCCGAGATGCGCGAAAGGTACTGATTGACCGATGCCTGCGTGCAGGCGCAGCGCCCCGAGGGGTCGCCGTACCAGCCGCAGCGGCAGGGGTTCATCGCGCAGACAAGCTGAAATTGACTGGGAAAGGTCGCCGCACCGCTGGCTCTCGAGATCGTCACAATACCGTCTTCGAGCGGCTGGCGCATGACCTCCAGGGTCTCCTTGCGGAATTCAGGCAGCTCGTCCAAAAACAGCACGCCCTTGTGCGCAAGAGAAATCTCTCCCGGGTGCGGGATCGTGCCGCCGCCCGTCAGGCCCGCTGCGGAGATTGTATGGTGCGGCGAACGGAAGGGTCTGCGGCGAATCAGCGGCGATTCCGGCGGGAGCAGCCCCATCACGGAATGAATCTGCGTGACCTCCAGCGCTTCCTCCCGCGTCATATCCGGCAGAATCGAGGGCAGGCGCTTTGCCAGCATACTCTTGCCCGAGCCCGGAGGTCCCACCAAAAGGACATTGTGCGACCCCGCCGCCGCAATTTCCAGCGCCCGCTTAACATTTTCCTGCCCCTTCACGTCGGCAAAGTCGGGCAGGTTCTCCGTATCCTCCCGTGGAACCCAATGGGGCTCCGGCGCAATCTCGATTTCTCCCCGCAAATGCGCAATGAGCTGACGCACCTCAACAACGGGAATGACCTTGATCTCCCCTGCCAGCGTCGCTTCCTTTGCGTTCGCCGCCGGGACATAGAGCGTTCGGAAGCCCGCCTTCTGCGCCGCAATCGCCATCGGCAGCACGCCGTTCACAGGGCGCAGCTTTCCCTCCAAGCTCAGTTCTCCCAAAAACGCCGACGGTTCCTTCGGGATTCTGCAAACCTCCGTCGCCGCGAGGATGCCGAGCAGAATCGGCAGATCGTACAGTGTGCCGGACTTTTTCGTGTTGGCAGGCGCGAGATTCAGGGTAATACGGCTGACGGGAAATTTGAACCCGCTGTTCTTAATCGCAGCACGAACGCGTTCCCTTGCCTCCTTGACCGCCGCATCGGGCAGCCCGACGATATCAAACGCAGGCAGCCCGCTGGAAATAAAGCACTCCACCGACACGGGATATCCGCTGATACCGCTCAGTCCCATGGAATCCAATCGAGAGATCACAGCAATTCCTCCCTCTAAAAAAGCGAAATCCGTACGGACGCTCAAACGCCGCCACTATCGCCGTCGTTACTCTATTTTAATATCATACAGCAAAATGTGCTTAAAAACAATTCTAATTTTTGCTTCTTGTCATCATTTCAAAAAATTTCGTTTATTTTCCGCAAAATCTGCTGCTTGGCGCGTTTTTCTGATTTACAAAACCGAAAATCGGTGGTAGAATGAAGGTGTCTGCAAATCAATACTTTTTTAGGAGGTATTTCATTTTGACCAGAAAACTCAAGACAATGGACGGCAATACCGCCGCCGCGCATGTCAGCTACGCCTTTACCGAGGTAGCCGGCATCTACCCCATCACCCCCTCCAGCCCGATGGCGGACTATGTCGACCAGTGGTCGGCGCAGGGCCGCCTGAACATCTTCGGCAACCGCGTGAAGGTCGTTGAGATGCAGTCCGAGGCGGGCGCATCCGGCACCGTGCACGGCTCTCTCGCCGCCGGCGCTCTGACCACCACCTACACCGCTTCGCAGGGTCTGCTGCTCATGATCCCGAATATGTATAAGATCGCGGGCGAGCTGCTGCCGGGCGTTTTCCACGTCTCCGCCCGTACCCTTGCCACCCACGCGCTGAACATCTTCGGCGACCATTCCGACGTCTACGCCTGCCGCCAGACCGGTTTTGCTATGCTCTGCGAGACCAACCCGCAGGAGGTCATGGACCTTGCCCCTGTTGCGCACCTTGCTGCGATCAAGGGTCGCGTGCCGTTCATCAACTTCTTTGACGGCTTCCGCACCTCCCATGAGATCCAGAAGATTGCCATTTGGGATTACGAGGATCTGAAGGAAATGTGCGACATGGACGCCGTCGCCGCGTTCCGTAAGCACTGCCTGAACCCCGAGCGTCCCGCCATGCGCGGCTCCCACGAGAATGGCGACACCTTCTTCCAGCACCGCGAAGCCTGCAACAAGTACTATGACGAGCTGCCCGAGATCGTCGAAGAGTACATGGGCAAGATCAACGCCAAGCTCGGCACCGATTACAAGCTCTTTAACTACTATGGCGCGCCCGACGCTGACCGCGTCATCATCGCCATGGGCTCCATCTGCGACGTCGCGGAGGAGGTCATCGACTACATGAACGCCCACGGCGAGAAGGTCGGCCTTGTCAAGGTTCGTCTGTACCGTCCGTTCCGCGCCGACCGCCTGCTCGAGGCCATTCCCGCCACCTGCAGGAAGATCGCCGTCCTCGACCGCACCAAGGAGCCGGGCGCTCTGGGCGAGCCGCTCTACCTCGACGTCGTCACCGCGCTGGCAAATGCCGGCCGTATGATCCCCGTCATCGGCGGCCGTTACGGTCTCGGCTCGAAGGATACGCCTCCCGCCTCCGTGTTCGCGGTCTTTGAGGAACTGTCCAAGGACGAGATGAAGCGTCAGTTCACCATCGGCATCAACGACGATGTGACCCACCTCTCCCTCGAGGAGAAGCCCGCGCCCAACACCGCTGCGGAAGGCACCATCGAGTGCAAGTTCTGGGGTCTCGGCGGCGACGGCACCGTCGGCGCAAACAAGAACTCCATCAAGATCATCGGCGACCACACCGACAAGTACGTGCAGGCATACTTCCAGTATGACTCCAAGAAGACCGGCGGCGTGACTATCTCCCACCTCCGCTTCGGCGATAAGCCCATCAAGAGCCCGTACTACATCAACAAGGCGGACTTCGTCGCCTGCCACAACCCGTCCTACATCACCAAGGGCTTCAAGATCGTCAACGACGTTAAGCCCGGCGGCGTGTTCCTCATCAACTGCCAGTGGGATCTGGCGGAGCTGGAGCATCACCTGAACGCCGAGGCAAAGCGCTATATCGCCAAGAACAACATTCAGCTTTACACCATCAACGCCATCGACCTCGCCATCAAGGTCGGCATGGGCAAGCGCACCAACACCATCCTGCAGTCCGCCTTCTTCTCCCTCGCGAAGGTCATGCCGGAGGCGGAAGCCATCAAGTACATGAAGGACGCCGCCGAGCACTCCTACGCCAAGAAGGGCATGGACGTGGTCGAAAAGAACTGGAATGCCATCGACGCAGGCGCGACCGCCTATGTCAAGATTGATGTTCCCGCTTCGTGGGCTGACGCTGTTGACGCGGCAGACGAGACCGTCCTTGAGGGCAAGCCCGAGCTGGTCAAGATGGTCAAGGAAATTCTCCTGCCCATCGACAAGATGGACGGCGATTCCCTGCCCGTCTCCACCTTCGTCGATCATGTGGACGGTCAGTTTGAGCTGGGCGCCTCCGCTTATGAGAAGCGCGGCGTCGCCGTCACCGTTCCCGAGTGGGATGCCGACAAGTGCATCCAGTGCAACAACTGCGCATTCGTCTGCCCGCACGCCACCATCCGTCCCTTCATGCTCACCGAGGAAGAGGCAGCCGCCGCTCCCGAGAATGCAAAGATTCGCGACGTCAAGGCAGGCAAGGGCAAGGGCGTTTACAAGTACACCATGGCTGTTTCCCCGCTGGACTGCATGGGCTGCGGCGTCTGTGTCGGCGTCTGCCCGACCAAGGCGATCTCCATGGTTCCGCAGGAGAGCCAGCTCGCGCAGCAGGATGTCTTTGGTTACATGGTCTCCAAGGTCACCCGCAAGACCGAGGTCGAAGACCTCACCGTCAAGGGCAGCCAGTTCAAGCAGCCGATGCTTGAGTTCTCCGGCTCCTGCGCAGGCTGTGCGGAAACCTCCTATGCACGCCTCATCACCCAGCTCTTCGGCGACCGTATGTACATCTCCAACGCCACCGGCTGTTCGTCCATTTGGGGCGGCCCGGGCGCAACCAGCCCCTACTGCACTGACAAGAACGGTCACGGCCCCGCTTGGTCGAACTCCCTGTTCGAAGACAACGCGGAGCACGGCTACGGCATGTACACCGCCCAGAAGGTCATCCGTGAGAGCCTTGCCGCAAAGATCTCCGCTCTCATGGAGCGCACCGAGAGCGACGAGCGCAGGGCAGTCTGCAAGCAGTATCTTGACACGATGAACGACGGCGAAGCCAACAAGGCTGCCACCGCCGCTCTGATTGCCAACCTCGAAGCCAACGTCTGCTGCGACGATGTCAGAGAAATCCTCGACAAGAAGGAATACCTTGCCAAGAAGTCCGTCTGGATCTTCGGCGGCGACGGCTGGGCATACGACATCGGCTTCGGCGGCGTGGATCACGTTCTCGCGCAGAACGAGGATGTCAATATCTTCGTCTTCGATACCGAGGTCTATTCCAACACCGGCGGACAGGCATCCAAGGCTTCCAACATCGGTCAGGTCGCCCAGTTCGCGGCAGCCGGTAAGGAGGTCAAGAAGAAGAGCCTTGCCGAGATCGCAATGTCCTACGGCTATATCTATGTCGCGCAGGTTGCCATGGGCGCCAACCCCGCCCAGACCCTCAAGGCCATCGCAGAGGCCGAGGCTTACCACGGCCCGTCCCTCATCATCGGCTATGCGCCGTGCGAAATGCACTCCATCAAGGGCGGCATGATGCACTGCCAGGACGAGATGAAGAAGGCTGTCGAGTGCGGCTACTGGAATATGTTCCGCTTCGATCCGTCCAAGGAGACCGGCAAGTTCACCCTCGACTCCAAGGCGCCGAAGGACGGCTATCAGGAGTTCCTGATGAACGAAGCCCGTTACAGCCGTCTGACCCGCGAGTTCCCGGAGCGTGCAGACGAATTGTTTGCTCGCAACGAGGCAGCCGCGAAGGAGCGTTACGAGCATCTGCTCAAGCTCGTCGAGCTGTACAAGGACTAATTTCAAATTGATTCCCTTTTCGGAGATGGGGGCTTGTCCTCCATCTCCGAACTTTCGGAAAAAGGAGTTTCTATGCAAACTGCAACTCTCCTGCTCGCAATCATCTCCGCTATCGGTTCTTTGATTGCCGCGTTCTATTCCTACCGTTCTGTTTATGTCGTCGTCGGTCTGTTTGCCACGCGCGTCTTTCCGAAGGCAAAGCGGCAGCACAAATACGCCGTTGTCATCGCAGCGCGCAACGAGGAGAAGATGATTGGCAATCTGCTGGACAGCATCCGGCGGCAGGATTATCCCTCCGAGTTGGTCACGCCGTTCGTCGTCGCGGACAACTGCACGGACAAGACGGCAAACGTCGCACGGGCGCACGGCGCGGTATGCTACGAGCGCTTTGATACGGAGCACCGCACCAAGGGCTACGCGCTGCAATTCTTATTTGAACAGATTCGCAGAGACTACGGCATCGAGTCTTTTGAAGCATATTTTATCTTTGACGCGGACAATCTACTCAAGCAGGATTATATCTCCCGCATGAACGAAGCCTTCGACGCTGGCGAGCGCATCGTCACCTCTTACCGCAACACAAAAAATATCGACGATAACTGGATCGCCCATTCCTACGCAATGCACTGGATGCGCACCATCCGCACCGAGCACCGCGCCCGCTCCCTGCTGGGACTCGCCACGAGAATTCAGGGCACGGGGCTTTTGGTCGCCTCCTCCCTGCTCAAAAACGGATGGAATTATGTGACGCTGACCGAGGATCGTGAGCTGTGCGCCGAGGCGGTCGTCATGGGCTGCCCCGTCTCCTACTGCAACGCAGCGGAGTTTTATGACGAGCAGCCGACCTCCCTGCGCATCGCCTTCCGCCAGCGTATCCGCTGGTCCAAGGGTCATTTACAGGTCATGCGCAAGGTCGGCGGACGACTGTTCCGTCGCATCTTCACGGCGGGCAATGTCGCCGACTCCTTCATGGCATACGATATGCTGACGATTGTCTTCCCCCATTCCCTTTACAGTTCTTTTATCAAAATCGCCAAGCTGACGGTCAGCCTGTTCGTATGGCTCCTGACCACACAGACCTTCGGGTTCTTCGGCGGCGCGGTGCTGACCTGGCTCTACGGCGTCGGAAAGGGCTACCGCTCTGACATTGTTACTTCAATCTATGTCTCCATCGCAGAGCGAAAGCATATCAAGCCCATGCCGTGGTATAAAAAAGTCTGGTTCTGCCTGACCTTCCCGATTTTCGACATCATCGGACGCATCTCCATGCTGATTGCCCTTGTAACCAAGGTCGAATGGAAGCCCATCCCGCACACGGTCGAGGCATCCATCGACGACATGCAGCAAGAGAAAACACCCGCAGGCAAAGATTAGCGTCCGCTCCCCGCAGGATACAAATTGTTAACAAATATGTCAGTTTTAAATGTTTACAGAAGCTCGCAAGTGTGATATGATAAAGCTCGATTGATTTCAAAGGAGGCGATGCTTCATCAAAGATTTCGATTCCACTTCTTTCGAGCGCAGACACCCGCAAGCATATGACACCGCAGCGGACGCCTTGCCTGAAGAGTACGCAGAGACGGAGCAGCCCAAAAAGTCCAAAAAGAAAAAGAAGAAAAACCGCAAGCTGCGCGTCATCACGATTCTCTTATGCATCGTGTTGTTTTTTGAAGCGTTGTATTGCTTCGTTGTATTTACGGATATCCCCTCAATCAAGAATTTGCGTGAGATGTATATTGACACGGCGCTGTCTACCATGACGCATCAGTGGCTTGCCAGCGCTTTCCTGCCGGAATATATGGTAGATAAGGTTCGGTTACAGCGTGAGCTTCTCAGTCAAAAGCAGGTCGGTGAGAACAGCGACCGTCCCGCGCCGACCCAGCCAACCGACCCGGATGCTCCCACCGAACCTTCCTCCGAAACGGAGCCGCTCGATCCGGATACCGCCGAGGAGCGTTTCTACGAGCTTTTTTGGGAGCTGAACCGCACCTCGTTTGAAGAGTATTTGGATGAGCATCCGGAGGTCCTTGCCAACGGCTGGGATCATATCTATATCAACGAAGCGGGCATCTATGATGAGGGCACGAGCATTTACACCACAATGGGTGAGCAAGTCCTTGCCATTGACGCAGAGAATCAGATTCTGCTTGTCCGTGTCGCAGGCAGCAAGGCGGGTAACGGCTATCAGGGCGTGCTTGCCATCGCAAAAGACCCCGCGCAGCTCCGTTGCGGTCCTTCTGCCGGCATCGGCTCCTACGGGCAGACCTTGGAGGACCTCGTAATAGGCAACAACGGCATTCTCGGCATGGCAGGCAGCGGCTTCTATGACCCGGGCGGCAACGGCAGCGGCGGTATTATCGCAGGCTACGCCATGTGCGAAGGGCAATCCTACGGTGTCCATTACACGGAATCCGGCTATAAGCGCATCGAGCTAACGCAGGATAATAAAATGTATATCATTGACTCCTTTGAAGATGTTGCCTCTGATGTAACCGACGCGGTAGAATTCTCCCCTGCGCTGATTGTTGACGGCGAACTGGTCGTCGGCGGCTTCTATAACTGGAGCGGCATCAACCCCCGCGCAGCCATCGGTCAGTCCGAAAAGGGCGAAATTCTCATGCTCGTCATCGAAGGCAGACAGCCCGGTCGCTCCATCGGCACGGATGTAGAAGAATGCGCCAACATTCTCAAACGCCACAAGGGCTACACCGCCATGAACCTCGACGGCGGCACCAGCGCAGTCATGTGGTACAACGGCGAGTATGTCACCAAATGCAGCAACACCAACATCGAATCCCGCCAACTCCCCAACGCATGGGTCTACGGCAATTACGAATAATGCAAAAATCCCCTCGTCGCCAAAAAACGACGAGGGGATTTTATGCCCCTGTAGCTGGGGGACATGTCCCTAACGTCCGCGAAGCGGCAGACGGTACAAGCGAACAAGCTTATACACACTCTGTAGTTCCTACACAAGATTGCCACGTCGCTGCGCTCCTCGCAATGACAAAAAGGCTACCCTCATCTGTCATTGCGAGGCGCTTGCGCCGTGGCAATCTCATGCTGGCACTTCGTTCAGCAAATCACACCCCATCCTCCGAAACCATCCCGTAGGGCGGGGACATGTCCCCGCCGTTCCGCGAAGCGGCAGACGGTAGGCATGAACGAGTTTATACGCAGTTGGTAGTTCCTACACGCGGCGGGGACAGGTTCCCGCCCTACTCCTACACAAGATTGCCACGTCGCTACGCTCCTCGCAATGACAAAAAGGCTACCCTCACCTGTCATTGCGAGGCGCTTGCGCCGTGGCAATCTCGTGCTGGCACTTTATTCAACAAATCGCGCCCCATCATTCGCAACCGCCCCTGTAGGGCGGGGACATGTCTCCGCCGTTCCGCGAAGCGGCAGACGGTATGCATGAACGAGTTTGTACGCAGTTGGTAGTTCCTACACGCGGCGGGGACATGTCCCCGCCCTACTCCTACACAAGATTGCCACGTCGCTACGCTCCTCGCAATGACAAAAAGGCTACCCTCACCTGTCATTGCGAGGCGCTTGCGCCGTGGCAATCTTGAGTAGGCAGCCATATCAAGACAACGCTGTCCGCGCTGTTGCCGGCATTTCAGGTTTTTCCCAGCTTACATAGTCTGTTACGTTCCGTAAGAACTGCTTTGCAGCGCTTGCAGAGGGCACGAACGGCAGCGGTGTCATTCTCCAGCACGGCTTTTTGCAGCTCGTCTGTCAGGGCATTCAGGTCGTCTTCCGTTTCCTGCGTAGCTTCGCTGCTGACCGGATCGGAGAACCGAATCTCCTCCGCAAGCTGCGTCAGACATTTTGCAGTCACAGGATCCTCACATTGCCCCGGCAAAACGCTGAGCTTGGATTGGATCGCCCGCATTGCGGCAACATCCTTTTTCAGCTTGGCATCCTGGACATGGATCTGCTCCGCCACGGCATCGGCGCTGATTAGCCCAATGACCGCCGCGCCCAGCCCGATGGCGTACACCAGCACAGCCACCCACACCGGCACCCACTTCCCCAGAGCCATCAGCAGCAGCCCTGCAACGAGCTGCGCAATGCCGTAAATGACGCCGATCCTTGCGATGGGGAAGCCGTAAAATTTGCTTTTCGCGTCTGGATTTTTCACAAACGCGATGTAGATCGACGCCGCCACTACGCAGAAGGCGATCAGGGTAAACACAAAACTGACCCAGTAGGTCGCCGTTTTCGCAAAGGGGATCAAAAACGCGATCAGTATGTAGAGGATCAGCAGAACGCCCAGCCCTACGATCCCGCGCATGGTATCTTTTTTCATTTAGTTCAGTCCTTTCAGTTCCTTCTCGATTTGCGCCAGTTGGGCCTCAATTTCCCTGCGCCGTTTGCCGGTGAAGAGGCCTTTGAGGTTGGCAAGCTCGGATTGAACATCCGCCCGCTGCTGCTGAAGCTGCGCAATGCGGCGCGCTTTTTCCTCGGCTGCGCGTTTTTCGGCCGCCCTGCGTTCCTCGGCCTCCTGTTCCCGGCGCTTTCTTGCCTCTTCTCGTTCTTCTTCCAGCGTATCCACGCTTTGGAACAGCCGCCAGCCGCTGACATCGCATTGGCCATCTTCGTTACTTCCCACAGCCACCACCGTGCCGTCAGATTTCAGACCTACGGTGTGATATTTTCCCGCACTAATGGCAACAATGTCCCGCCAGCCGCTGACATTGCACCGGCCATACCTGTTCATTCCCACAGCCACCACCGTGCCGTCAGATTTCAGACCCACCGTATGGCAAGAACCTGCGCTTACTGCCACAATGTCACGCCAGGTGCCTACATCACACTGGCCACGATCATTACTTCCCACAGCCACCACCGTGCCGTCGGCTTTCAGGCCTACGGTATGAGAGTCTCCCGCACTGATGGCTACAATGTCCAGCCAGCCGCTGACATTGCGCTGGCCATCCTTGTTCTCTCCCACAGCCACCGCCGTGCCGTAAGATTTCAGACCCACCGTATGGTAAAGCCCTGCGCTTACTGCCACAATGTCACGCCAGCCGCTGACATTGCGCTGGCCACGCTCATTACTTCTCACAGCCACCACCGTGCCGTCGGCTTTCAGGCCTACGGTATGATCGTATCCCGCGCTGATGGCCACAATATCATTCCAGTTGCTGACCTTGCACTGGCCAATATGTTCTCCAAAATATTCACTACTTCCCACAGCCATCACCGTGCCGTCGGCTTTCAGGCCTACGGTGTGACAGCCTCCCGCACTGATGGCAACAATGTCTTTCCAGCCGCTGACATCGCACTTGCCATTCTCGTTCTTTCCCACAGCCACCACCGTGCCGTCGGCTTTCAGACCCAGAGTGTGAGAACCTCCTGCACTGATCGTTTTGGACAGTTTGTCCGTCCGGCAGCGGAGCGCGGGAAAAGTCAGTCTGTTTTTCTCCCGTTTGGCATTGTCCAGGGAGATTGCAGTCTCCCGGGCTTGTTTCCAGCCAAGCAGCGTCTGCTTTAGCTCACCTGTCGCGAACCGAAAAGCCTTCTCCACATCGGGATGCCGGAAAGCGTCATTATTTATATTCTCGTAATTTTTACGGAGTGTCTCCAGCGTTTTGCATTCCTTCTTTACAGCGGCGCGATACAGATATGCCTCGCCGCACTCCGGGTCGGCGTTCAGCACCTGCTCCAGAAGCTCCGTTGCCTTTTTCCAATCGCCATCGGCATAGCACATCTTTGCCCGCTTGAGCCAGCTCTCCTTGGTGGCTGTGCCCTCCACATTGACGGTACCGCCCTCCACCTGCACCTTGCCGGTGACCTCCACGGTGCCTTCCACCTTGACGGTGCCCTTGATCTCCTGAATTTTCTGTTTGACCCACTCGGTGGAATACTCCATACCGCAGGAATCGCACTCGAAAATGCCGCCGGGCTTGCCCACCAGTTTTCCTCCGCAAATTTCACACTGTAAAGCCGCTGCCATATTTATTCTCCTCTCTTATGTCCGCACTCGGGGCAGAACTTGCTCAGAATATTCTTGGCGCCACATTCCGGGCAGTCCCAACCCGCGGGAGCTTCCGGCTGTTTGCAGCCGCAGTTGGGGCAGAATTTACTGGCGATATTCTTCGTGCCGCACTCCGGGCAATCCCAGCCTGCCTTGGGCTCCGGTTTCTTCGCGCCGCAATCGGGGCAGAATCTGCTCCGGATATTCTTTGTGCCGCAGGCGCAGTCCCAACCGCCGGAGACAGGCGCTGCCGGTGCGGGCTGATCATTCTGCGGGTTCATGCCCTGCATCATGGAGCCGATCTGGGGCATCATGGTATTCATTGCGGCCATACCTACGCCGAGGCTCATCATGTCACCCACGACACTGCCGCCTCCGCCGCCAACGCTGACACCGCCGCCCATATTGCCGATGCCCTCGGCAAAAGCCTTCTGCACTTCTGCCTGCAGCACATCCTTCTGGTTGTAGCCCTTGGCCTGCATGATCTCCGCTTCGGTCAGACCCGCCATCCGCTGGGACTGTGCCTCCGCCTGGGCGGCAATGATCTTCCGCTCTGCTTCCCGCTTTGCGATCTCCGTTTCCGTTAACTGCCGCTGCAATTCCGCGTCCCGGCGGGCAGCTTCAATGGCCGCCTTGCTCTGCTCCTCAGCCGTGCGGTACATGGTCTCGCTCTGTGCCTTTGCCGTCTTGACCGTTGCCTCAGCCTGATACATCCGGGTTTGCAGGGTGATGGTATGTAATTCCCGGATCCGCTTGAAGTTGGGGTCCTCCTCCGGCAGGACGATCCGGCTGACATAGAGCTGCGGGATGGTCAGGCCGTATTCTTCAAAGCCGGGCAGCATCTTCTGCCGCAGATTCTCAGAGAGGATGTCCAGCTTTTCGTCGATTTCCAGAATATCAATGGCCTCATTTTTGATTACCGCCGCCAGGTTGGTTTTCACGGCGTTGGCAATCAGGGGGCGGAACATGGCCTGCAGGGATCCGGTAACGCCGTCCCCCCAGGAGATGCCCTTGCCGGTGCCCACCAGTTTCACGAGCAGCTTGCGGGAGTTTTGCACCTGCAGATTCAGTTCGCCGGAAGCGCCGATCTCCAGCGGCACGCCGGTGAGGGGGTCGATAAAACGCACCTTCTCCGGGGTGCCCCATTTCAGCGCCATCCGGACGGTCTTGTTGATGAAGTAGACCTCGCTGTGGAAGGTCCCCTCGGTGTCCGTGGGCAGCTTGTAGAGCTTTTCCAGAATGGGAAGCTGCTGCGTTTCCAGCGTGTAGCGTCCCGCGCCGAAGAGATCCAGCGCCTGACCGTCGCGGAAGAAGATGGCCTCCTGGCTTTCGTGGACGATGAGCTGGGAGCCGAGGTTGAAGTCCTCAATGGGGTGCTTCCAGACCAGCGTTTCGCTGTCGCCCTCATACTTGATGATGCTGGCAAGTCCGTCCCGCTTGATCTCCTCGGTTTTCAGGCGCTCCGCCACATCGTTGACATGGTCGCAGACGGGACATATGTAGGAAGCTGTCCCCTTGGCGGTACGCAGACGGATCCCGCACTGACCGCAGGAAAATTCCACGGTCTTGTCCTGCTCTGCCATGGTGTTGATGGGTTCGCCGCAGACAGGGCATTTGGCTTTCGCGCCCTTACTCTGGTCAAAGACCACATTGTTCCCGCAATGGGGACAGGTGCGGCTTGCCAGCTTGTCCGTGCGGACATCGATGGTGCAGCCACAGGAACAGTCGATTTTCTTTCTTGCAAAGAAGCCGGTCTTTGCTTCCGCGTAGCGCCCACAGTGGGGGCATTCAATAACAAATTTAGACATGAGTTATTTCCTCCAAATAGCCTTATAATTTTATATAAAATCGGGTTAAATAGCCCCTGCGGCCGCTAATACACGCGATGGTATATATTGAGATTTATCCAATTGTATAGTTATTAAGTTGTCATTATTTGGGTCGTTTTTTGCGAAAATCTTTGTCCACTCAACTATGCCTATCAAGGCCTTTTTATAATTTTCTAGAGACTCATCCAGCTCTTTGCTTTTCTTTTTTCTGATTTCATTGGCTAATTCGGATAAATCAATTTCAATTCTTTCTTCATTTACAGCCATTTTAACCTGTTTAAGCGTTGTAAGTGTCTCAAAATACTTACTTTTGTTTTGGCTCTTGCTGAATTTCTTAACGCACTCTATTGTATCAACTAAGGACAAAAACAGCACTAATGTTTTTTCTTTCGCAATTCTAAAGGGCGAGGTTGACAGCAATGTTTCCAGACCATAATCTCGATAATCATTGTCATACTTTTTGTCAGCCTTAAAAATATTATGCTGTGCCACAGCCAGACTGCAAGATTTGATAATAGGCAACTCATTTTCGCGTTTTCCTTTTATTGCTTTATCTGTCAATTTACTAAACATCATAACGCCGCCCAAAATACCGTGATCACGCTTTTCTTCTGAACTATGACTTTGATGATAGTGTATTGCATACCTATCATATGCTAATATAGTATCATATGTATATGCCAGAGTATTTGGATATCGAACACTAAAGTTGTTCAAGCCATCCATTTGCGGCGCTGTTGTATTATCTGTCAACAGAAAGGGGGCAAACATTTTCGTTATATCAAAGTCTGTACGCTTGATATATTTAGATTCATAAGCTTTATCATGATATAAGGAAGTAATTAACCACATATGCATGGCGCTTGCATTGTTTTGCGTGTTCAAAATTGCAGGAATTTTGTCGAACAGACCTCCAAATTGCTTAATTGCCAAACCAACCAGAAAAGTTACCGCACTATGCCTTGCCCGCATTTCGGCTATTTCATATAAATCTTCACTTTTGTCCGGAATATTAAACGATTCATCGTTTAATATGGTGCGAATAAATTCTGTGCTTTTTTGGCCATCCGTAATAAAATCTTCTATGGATTGAAACCCATTCGGAATTTCTAATTTGTGAAGTTCCTCGTCAATCAATTCTTTAAGCGTCTTAAAGTTTGTCTTTCCTGTAGCGTTTTCATATATCATGATTTTTCACTCCCTTGAAACAGTATAGAAGGGCACGGATACGGTTTTCTGTCCCTCCGAGACTGAGAACCGTCACCTGTCTGATGAATAAACAACAAACTAAAGGTAAGAAACTGTCTTCTTTTTCGGATAGCCCGTAGGGGAAGGCCTTACCCTTCAGAGAAACGATTGCAAATAGGTTCTGCGTGCAAGTTATGAATCGCCCCTGCAAGAGCATTTGTAATTGTCCTGCGGTGTTATTCTTTCAGCTCAGCTTCAATCCGTGCCAGCTTGGCTTCAATCTCTCTGCGCCGCTTGCCGGTGAACAGGCCCTTGAGACCCACAAGTTCGGTTTGCAGAGCAGTCTTTTGCTGCTGAAGTTGTGCAATGCGGCGTTTCTTTTCCTCTGCCCGCTCCTGCTCCAGCGTGTCCAGGCTGTTAAACAGTTTCCAGCCACTGACATCACACTGGCAGTGGTCATTGTTTCCCACAGCCACTACGGTGCCGTCGGATTTCAGGCCTACCGTATATTCGTCCCCTGCGCTAATCGCGACAATATCCGTCCAGTCACTGACATCACACCGACCGTAACCATTATATCCCACAGCCACCACAGTACCGTCAGATCGAAGTCCTACCGTATGCTGACGTCCCGCGCTGACCGCCACAATATCCGTCCAGCCGCCGACATCACACTGACTGCAACCGTTATTTCCCACAGCTACCACCGTGCCGTCGGATTTCAGGCCTACCGTATGATCGTCCCCTACGCTAATCGCGACAATATCCGTCCAAGCGCGGACATTACACCGACCGTCGTCATTCCTACCCAAAGCCACCACAGTGCCGTCGAACCGCAGTCCAACTGTATGCTCTGCACGTACACAGACTGCAACAATATGGCTCCAGACGCGGACACCACACACGTCGCGACCATATGCATACTCTCCCGCAGCCACTACAGTACCATCGGATTTTAGGCCTACCGTATAGGTACTCTCTACACTGACTGAGACAATATTCCTCCAGCCGCTGACATCACACTGACCGCAGTCATTGTTTCCCACAGCCACCACAGTTCCATCGGATCTTACTCCTATCGTATAGGTTGCCGATGCGTTGACTGAGACGATATCTCTCCATCGGCTGACATCACACAGGCCGTGACCATATCTATCTTTTCCTGCAGCAACTACAGTACCATTGGATCTCAAACCTACCGTATGCTGAATTCCCGCGCTGACCGCAATAATATCCGTCCAGCCGCTGACATCACACTGACCGTCGTCATTCCTTCCCACAGCCACCACGGTGCCGTCGGATTTCAGACCTACGGTTGAGTCGTAACCACTACTACTTATACACTTCCCTGCAGCTGCGGTCCGGAGGCGTTGTTTCTCGAGCTGCTTCATTTTCGCCAGATGCTCCTGCTGTTTACGCGCTTCCCATTCCAGTCGTTCCTGCTCAATGCGCCGCTGCCGTTCCACAACGGCAGCGTTATAGCCGGTCAACTCCGCTTTCAGTGCTTCACTGCCAAAACGGATAGTCTTTTGATAGTTGCGGTTGTTTCCAAAAGGTTCTTCCCGGTTACCCAGTTCCGCCCGTTCACGGACCTGCAGTTCCGCCATGAGCTTTCCCACATATGCCTCGGCACATTCAGCGTCCAGATTCAAGACCTCTTCAAAAAAGCCATCCGCTTTTTCCCAATCGCCGTCTTCCAGCGCCATATTGCCCCGCTTCAGCAGCGCGACCACATTGGTGCCGCCAGCGTTCTGCTGTACGACCACGGTCTCCTTTGCCGGCTTTTTATCGGCGTCCAGCACCTTGCTTACACCATGGATCAGATCCTGCAGGAAGCCGATCTTGCTCATATCGTAGGATTGCAGCACGCTCAGTTGCTCCGGCAGGTCATAGGGGTCCATGTCCCGATAGCAGGGCAGAAGCAGCTTGCTGCGGTCTTTCTTCATCAGCGACAGAAAACGGCTCCATTCGTTCTTGACCCAAACGGCGTTAAAATGCTCCGGTTTCGTACCTACCGCGATCATGACCTTTGCGGAGTTGAGGGCGGCAAAAATATACGGCTCATACTCTGTACCCGCCTTGTCCTCCAAAGTGATCCGGGCGAAGAACACCCGCCGCCCCTGTTCGGTCAGCCGATAATAGATATCCTGCGCCAGGATGCTGTCCCTTGTGCGCTCGCCGTTTTCGTCGGACTCCTTATAGCAGATAAACACATCGAAGGGTTCCTCATTCTGGGAGGTCGCCAAAATGCCCCGCTGGACCTCCGCGATCTTCGCCGCGTCCTTCTGATACTGGCGGCGCGTGATGCCGTCGGAGTGCTCCACGGCTGCCAGATAGTCCACATCCTCCAGGAAATTGTCAAAGCTGGCTCTGTGGCAGGTCGGCAGCCACTCATAGGTTGTCGGATCCTCCACATACTCGATGCCGAACCGGCAAAGGGCACAGCACCAGTGCGCCTCCGCGTCGGTGTCGTCCTCTTGGACAATGCGCTCATATACTGCCAGCGCCTTGTCAAACTCGCCGATCCTGCGGAAGTGGTTGCCCCGATTGAACGCGGCAGCCCGCTGCTCGTCGCTCACCTTCGGCAGGGTCATAGTAGAGCCGCAATACTCGCAGGTGCCAAATGTTTTGTCTGCAGTCAGCTCAATATCCCCGCCGCACATTTTACATTTGATAATTGACATGTTGCTTCCCCTCCGTTATTCTTCTTTCTCGCGGATCTCCATATGATCCAGCGCAAATTCCAGGCTCATTGAAATGATCTCGTTCCTCGTCCGCCCGGTCGCGGCGGCAACGGCATCCAGATCCTGCACCATGTCCTTCGGGATCCGCATCGACACGATGGCAGACTCTGCCGTGTATTTCTTAGGCTTGATTTCCAGCTTCGGTTCCTCCATACAGATCCCCCTTTCCTTACTTAATTCCATTGTAATACAACTGTATTCAATTGTCAATCGCCGCAACAGAATTTCTTGCTGCGACATCTGCTTTTATAGTGATATTCCGAAATATCAGAAAGTCTCTCTTGCCTCACCGCTATCATATACCGGCGACTCGTTCGCGGTCGATTGTACCAACACGCAATTACCATAGGGATATGCACCCCCACAAAAATGCGCCTCGATAAATGAAACAACCCTGTAGCTGGGGGACATGTCCCTAACGACCGCAAAGCGGCAGACGGTACAGGCGAACAAGCATGCACGCAGTCGGTAGTTCCTACACAAGATTGCCACGTCGCCAGCGCAGCCGTTCGCGAGGAACGAGCGTTACGGATGCGGCGTACCCCTTGCGGGTGTACGCTCCTCGCAATGACAAAAAGGCTACCCTCATTTGTCATTGCGAGGCGCTTGCGCCGTGGCAATCTCGTGCAGGCACTTTATTCAACGAATCACACCCCATCATCCGCAACCGCCCCGTAGGGCGGGGACATGTCCCTAACGACCGCAAAGCGCAGACGGCACAAACAAGCAAGCATGTACGCAGTCGGTAGTTCCTGCACCGGCGGGGACATGTCCCCGGTCTACAGAAGATTGCATGGGAATGACACATCGGAGGCTTTTTACTGCCCGAATTTTTTTGTGTTTTTGGTTGCAGACGGGGGAATTTTGTGGTAGAATATACGCTAATCTATGATAAAGCAACCAATCATTCACAAAAAGGAGAGAATCGCCATGAAAACCATCCAAATTTCTGATTTGACGCTGCGTTTGAACGAGACGCAGAAAAGCCCTGTTTCCAGCTTCCGCGAGAAGGTGGAGATTCTGAAGGAGATGGATCGACTTTGCGTGGATGTGATTGAGACGACCTGCCGCAAGGAGCAGAAGGCAGACGCTTTACTGCTGCATACCGCCGCTCCCCTGCTGCGTCACAGCGCCCTGAGCTGCGCCTGTGAATTGTCCACGGAGGGGATCGACGCTGCTTGGGATGCTATCAAAGCCGCCGCGAAGCCGCGTCTGCTGCTTTCCGTCCCGGCCTCCAGCGTGCAGATGGAATACCTCTGCGGCTGCAAGCCAAAGGTTCTTTTGGAAAAGATCCCCGCACTGGTCGCCTATGCCGCCGCGCTTTGCCCCGAGGTGGAGTTCGCCGCCGTGGACGCGACGCGCAGTGAGCCGGAATTCCTGCGTCAGGCGATTCAAGCGGCGATTGACGCGGGTGCAACCACCGTGACCCTCTGCGATACGGCGGGCGTTCTGCTGCCCGAGGAGTTTAGTGATTTCCTCCGCAAGCTGCAGGAGACCGTGCCCGCGCTGCAAAAGGTCTGTCTCGGCGCGGAGTGCTCGGACAAGATGCACATGGGTGCCGCCTGCATGGTGGCGGCGGTGCAGGCGGGCGCGACGCTGCTTAAGACCGCCATCGGCTCCGGGGAGCTGCTTCCCGTCTCCGCCTTTTCCGATATTTTGAAGCTGCGCGGCGATTCGCTGGAACTGAGCTGCGCGCTGAATCAGCCCGTGCTGGAGCAGGCTTGCGGCAGAATTCGGGACATGCTCTCGGCAAAGCAAAGCGCGCGTTCCCCCTTCACTGCGGGCGTGCAGGCGCTCGACGAAGCCATTCTCCTGCACGCGGGAGACGAACGCGCGACGGTCGCCGCCTGTGTTTCCAAGTTAGGCTATGAGCTGAGCGAGGAGGATCTGGCGCGGGTCTATGAGAGCTTCCGCCGTCTTTCCGAAAAGAAGGACATCGGCAGCCGTGAGCTGGACGCCATCG
The DNA here is from genome assembly GCA_051892295.1 of Faecousia sp. Taxonomy (GTDB): domain Bacteria; phylum Bacillota; class Clostridia; order Oscillospirales; family Oscillospiraceae; genus JAZOXB01. The sequence goes on from JBJFGB010000138.1 coordinate 25,644, forward strand.
TCGCAAGCTCCGCGATGCAGGTCGCGCCGACCTACCGTTTGAAGACCTTCGTCGCCAACAGCAGCAATGTCATGAGCGCAACCGCGCAGATCGAGCTGGAGAAAAACGGCAAGCTTTTGCAGGGCATCAGCCTCGGCGACGGCCCCATCGACGCCGCCTTCCTCGCAATTGAAGGCATCGTCGGGCATCATTTCGACCTGGACGACTTCCAAATTCAAGCCGTCACCGAGGGTCGCGAGGCAATGGGCGAGGCGCTGGTCAAGCTCCGCTCCAACGGCAAGCTCTACGCCGGGCGCGGCATTTCGACAGACATCATCGGCGCGAGTATTCACGCCTACATCAGCGCGCTCAATAAAATCTGCTATGAGGAGGCACAGGAATGAAGCTCTCCTTTTCCACCAATCACTGGGGCGAAAATAACATCAGCCGCTGCCTCGACATTGCCGCGGAATACGGCTTTTCGGGCGTGGAGCTGCACAGCCTCGACGACCTCGGCGGTGAAACGCCCGCTGCGGTCTACCACCGTCTGATCGCGCTCGGATTAAAGATCCCCTGCGTCGATCTTTGCGCCGACATCGGCAATGCCGCGCAGAAGGACGCCGCCCTTGCCGAACTGAAAGCGGTGCTTCCCGCCATGCAGGCACTGCGCGTGACCTATCTGCGTCTGCGCGCCTCGGAGGGCGAAACCGCCGTCGATGCAACAAAAAACTTCCTGCGTGAAGCGGTTCCTGTAGCGGAGCGCGGCGGCATCGTCCTGCTCATTGAAACGGCAGGCGCGTTTGCCAACACCGAGACGCTGCGCGGCGTGCTCGGCAGCTTTGCCTCCGACGCTCTCGGCGCTCTTTGGGATTTCCACTATCCCTATCATGTCTGCGGGGAAAGTCCGGAGGACACCATCCGCAACCTCGGCGCCTATGTGCGCCATGTCCATATCAAGGACTCCACCGATGCGGGCACCTACTGCCTCGTCGGCGAGGGCGCGCTCCCGCTGGATGAATTCATTGACGCGCTGCGCTCTGTCAACTACGACGAGTTCATCTCGCTGGAATGGGATCCCGCGTGGGCGGAAGAATACGCCGATATGGATCTGATCTTCACCCACTTTGTCAGCTTCATGTCGCGCTATTCCAACCTCTCCCGCGCCCGCAAGAGTCTCTATCACAGCCGCAGCGGCGCAGGCAGATTCGTCTGGAAAAAGGACGCATTGATTGAAAAGACCTTCTCGCAGGTGCTGGACACGATGGCAGAGGAGTTCCCCGATCAGTACGCCATCAAATACACGACCCTTGATTACACCCGCACCTACGCACAGTTCCGCGACGATGTGGATACCTTTGCCCGTGCCCTGATCGACATGGGCGTTCGCGCAGGCAGCCATGTGGCGGTCTGGGCGACGAATATCCCCCAGTGGTATATCGCCTTTTGGGCGGTGACCAAGCTCGGCGGCGTCTTAGTCACGGTGAACACCGCCTATAAGATTCACGAAGCGGAATATCTGCTCCGCCAGTCCGATACGCACACCCTTGTCATGGTCAGCGGCTACCGCGACTCCGACTATGCCTCGATTATCTCGGAGCTTTGCCCGGAGCTTGCCGATACGCGCCCGGGTGAGCCTCTGCGGAGCAAGCGTCTGCCCTTCCTGCGCAATGTCATTACCGTCGGCTTTTCCATGCAAGGCGCAATGACATGGGAGCAGGCAATCAGCCGCAGCGCGAAGGTTCCGATTGAAGAGGTGCAGCGCATGGCTGCAGCCGTCAATGTCCATGATGTGTGCAATATGCAGTACACCTCCGGCACGACGGGCTTCCCGAAGGGCGTCATGCTGACCCATTATAATATCGTCAACAACGGCAAGTGCATCGGCGACCGCATGGATCTCTCCACCGCTGACCGCATGATGATTCAAGTGCCGATGTTCCACTGCTTCGGCATGGTGCTTGCCATGACCGCGTCCATGACCCACGGCGCAACGATCCTGCCGCTGCCCTATTTCTCCCCGAAGCCCGCGCTTGCCTGCGTCAATCAGGAGCATATCACCGCCTTCCACGGCGTTCCGACGATGTTCATCGCCATGCTGGAGCATCCCGATTTTGAAAAGACCGATTTTTCCTACATGCGCACCGGCATCATGGCAGGGTCGCCCTGCCCGATTTCCGTCATGCAGGATGTCGTGGAGAAGATGCATATGCGCGAGATCACCATCGTCTACGGGCAGACTGAGGCCTCGCCCGGCTGCACAATGAGCAGCACGGACGATCCGATTGAGGTGCGCGTTGCCACCGTCGGACGCGCCCTGCCCGAGATCGAGTGCAAGATCGTCGATCCCGAGACGGGCGAGGATTGCCCCGACAATGTGACGGGCGAATTCGTCGCGCGGGGCTACAACATCATGAAGGGCTACTATAAAATGCCCCGCGCCACCGCCGCTGCCATCGACAAGGACGGCTGGCTGCACACGGGCGACCTTGCCTGCCGCACCCCCGAGGGCAACTACCGCATCACGGGACGCCTTAAGGACATGATCATCCGCGGCGGCGAGAATATCTACCCGAAGGAGATCGAGGAATTCATCTACACGCACCCGAAGGTCAGCGATGTGCAGGTCATCGGCGTGCCGGACGAGCAGTACGGCGAGGAGATCATGGCGTGCATCATCTTAAAAGAGGGCGAGACCATGACCGCCGACGAGATGAAGACCTATATCCGCGAGCACATGGCAAAGCATAAGGTGCCCCGCTATGTCGATTTCGTCGATTCCTTCCCCATGAATGTCGCCGGCAAGATCCTCAAATACAAAATGCGGGAGGATGCCATTCAAAAGCTCGGCTTACAAAAAGCAGACGCCATCGAAACGGCATAATTCAGAAAGAAAAGACTTGACAAATTCTGTCGGCGGTGCTATCATATTCACAATTCAATACTTCAAAGGCTATGACGAAGACGGCATAGATTCCTTCCGTCCCAGAGAGTCGGCGTTGCTGCGAAGCCGATACGAGAAAAATCTGATTCTGCCCATCCCTTCCGAGCCGGAGATCCGAGAATATGCATTTTGCAAAAGGTAGGCGTCTCCCGTCACTGCCACGTCACGGCAAGGGGCTTGTCAGAGCCATAAGGGGCACGAAAGTGCAATTTGAGTGGTACCGCGGGTTAATACATTATCCCGTCTCAAAGCAAACGCTTTGAGACGGGTTTTTTCATCGCTCCCGCCACTCGTAGCGCGCGGCATCCCTGACGCGCCCAAACACGCACTCCTCTCAACGGCGTAGGGGCGGCTATCAGCCGCCAGCGTGCAGGAACTGCCGAAAGTGTACCAATTTCTTCACTCGTACCGGCTGGCGGCTGATAGCCGCCCCTACGAGAAAGAACGAATCGATACAAAAAACTACAGCAACGCAAAACGCGAAGAAAATTCAACAGAAAAAGAGGGTTTGACTATGCAGACAACAACATACGATTCCACCATCACTGCCATTGCCGAGCGTATTCGGGATATGCGCGAGATTGCGGGCTTCTCCATTGAAGAAATGGCAAAGAAGACTGACACGACGCCGGAGCAGTATGAGGCTTACGAAAACGGCACCTGTGATTTCCCCTTCTCCTTCCTCCATAAATGCTCCATTGCCTTCGGCATCGAAACGACAGCAATCTTGGAAGGCCGAACGGCGAAACTCTCGTCCTATACCGTCACCCGCAGCGGCGAGGGACAGGTCGTGGTGCAGGAGGGCGGCATTGAGATCTGCAACCTCGCGCCGCGCTTCCGCGACAAAATCGCCGAGCCGCATCTTGTCCGCTACGGCTACCGTGCCGAGCAGCAGAATCTCCCCATTCAGACAAGCACCCACTCCGGTCAGGAATTTGACTATATTATCAGCGGCAAGCTCAAGGTGCAGATTGGCAAGCACACCGAGGTTCTCGGTCCCGGCGACTCCATCTACTATAACAGCTCCACGCCCCACGGCATGATTGCAGTGGACGGGCAGGATTGCGTTTTCTGCGCCGTTGTCCTGCCCGGCGAGGACATGGAGCCGGAGTCTGTCAGTCAGAGTATCGCGGTCGCCCGTTCGAGCCAGCGCCTGCTGTGCGAGAAATTCGTCAAATGCACCGAAAACGAAAAGGGTGAGCTGCAAAAGATCGCCTTCGAAAACGAAGACAGCTACAACTTCGCCTTTGACACCGTGGACGCTTTGGCGGATGCCTATCCCGAAAAGCTTGCCATGCTCCATTTGGACAAAAACAAGGTCGAGCGCCGCTTCACCTTCCGCGACATCAAGCGCGCCTCCAATCAGACGGCGAACTATTTCCGCTCCCTCGGCATTCAAAAGGGTGACCGGGTCATGCTGGTGCTCAAGCGCCACTATCAGTTCTGGTTCTCCATGCTCGCCCTGCATAAGCTCGGTGCAATCGCCATCCCCGCGACCAACCAGCTTCTGACCCATGACTTCGAATACCGCTTCCAAGCCGCAGGGGTCAGCGCCATCGTCGCAACGGCAGACGGCGCAGTCGCGGACTGCATTGATGCAGCGGCAAAGACCTGCCCGGAGCTGAAAACAAAGATCCTTGTCGGCGGAAAGCGTGAGGGCTGGCACTGCTTTGATGAGGAATACTCCCTCTACACCGGCAAATTCGAGCGCACCGTCGACACGCCCTGTGGCGCGGATATCTGCACCATGTTCTTTACCTCCGGCACGACAGGCTATCCCAAGATCGCCGCCCACAGCTACAAGTACGCCCTCGGGCATTTTATCACGGCGAAATACTGGCACTGCGTCGAGCGCGACGGTCTGCACCTGACCATCTCCGACACCGGCTGGGGCAAGGCGCTCTGGGGCAAGTTCTACGGGCAGTGGATGGCAGAGGGCGCGGTCTTTACCTATGACTTTGACCGCTTCGACGCCCACGACATTCTGCCGCTGTTTGCCAAGTATCAAATCACGACCTTCTGCGCGCCGCCCACGATGCTGCGTATGCTCATCAAGGAGGATTTGTCGAAATACGACCTCAGTTCCATCCACCACATGACCACCGCAGGCGAGGCGCTCAACCCCGAGGTCTTCCGCCAAATCAAGAAGCTGACGGGTCTGACCGTCATGGAGGGCTTCGGACAGACCGAAACGACCCTCTCCATCGCCACCCTGCCCGGCACGCCCAGCCGTCCCGGCTCGATGGGCAAGCCCACGCCGCTATATGATATCGACCTTGTGGACCCGGACGGCAACAGCGTCCCCGACGGCGAGGTCGGAGAGATCGTCATCCGCACCGACAAGGGCGTTCCCTGCGGTCTGTTCAGCGGCTATTACCGCGACGAAGCGCGCACCAAAGAGGTCTGGCACGACGGCTTGTATCACACGGGCGATACCGCGTGGCGCGATGAGGACGGCTATTTCTGGTATGTCGGTAGAGTGGACGATGTGATCAAATCCTCCGGCTACCGCATCGGGCCGTTCGAGATTGAGAACGTCATCATGGAGCTGCCCTATGTCCTCGAATGCGGTGTCTCCTCCGCTCCCGACGAGGTGCGCGGTCAGGTCGTCAAGGCAAGCATCGTGCTGACCAAGGGCACGCAGCCCAGCGAGGCGCTGAAAAAAGAGATTCAGAACTATGTCAAATCGCACACCGCGCCTTATAAATACCCGCGCATCATCGTCTTCCGCGACGAGCTGCCCAAGACCATTTCCGGCAAAATTCAAAGAAATAAGCTTTGAATCGTTAAAGATTTCCTTGACAATCCGAGACGGCTGTGGTATCATGGATAAAAATTCATAGAAAAACGATGACGGAGAGTGTCACGGGCTTCGCTTTTTTCAGAGAGTCGGCGTATGGTGCGAGCCGATAAAAAGCTCCCGCAGACTGTAGCTCCCGAGTTGGAAAGAAGAAAGCGTTTTGCAAGTAGACCTTTCCCGTGATTGCTGCGTAAAGGCATAATGCTTATTAGAGCATGAGTGGCACGAAGGTGCAATTTGAGTGGTACCGCGGGATTATACCCGTCTCAAAGAATAACTCTTTGAGACGGGTTTTTGCATTTCTCCCGCACTTTCAAAGAACAAACCAACCACTGTAGGGCGGGGACATGTCCCCGCCGCATGTAGGAACTACAAATTGCGTACAAGACTGTTCGTTTGTACCGTCTGCCGCTTCGCGGTCGGCGGGGACATGTCCCCGCCCTACAGATGATATGCAGAAGAGAAACGGAGGAACGCCAATGAAATCTACTACCGGCTTAAAGCTCACCATTCAGGATATGGCAAAGCGTATCCGCGACCTGCGCGAGATTGAGGGCTATACGATCAGCGAAATGGCAAAGAAAACGGGACTGACCCCCGAGGAATACGCCAGCTGCGAGGCGGGCGAAAGCGACCTCAGCTTTGCCTTTCTCTACCGCTGCGCCTTGGAATTCGGCGTCGATGTCACCGACCTGATCCAAGGCTCCAGCCCGACACTTTCCACCTATACGCTCACACGAAAGGGCGAAGGGCAGCGCATTGAGGAGGCCCACGGTCTGACCTATTACAACATGGCTGCCGCCTACCGCAACCGTATCGCAGAGCCGCTGTTCGTCATCTCCGCCTATTCCCCCGAACGGGAACACAGTGAAATTGAGCTGACTACCCACGAAGGGCAGGAATGCGACCTTATCGTGCGCGGCAAGATGAAAATTCAGATCGGCAATCACATTGAAATCCTCTCCGAGGGTGATTCCATCTATTATGACTCCTCCACGCCGCACGGCATGATTGCCATTGACGGGCAGGACTGCGCATTCTACGCCATTGTCCTCAACCCCTCCGGCGAGAGCGAGAAGCCCAAGGAGGAGAACTATACCGACGATGTCCGCGCCACCCAGCACGACACCAAGGCGCGCATCTATCAAAACTACATTATCGCGGACGAGGACGAGAAGGGCGCGCTCCGCTCCATCGCCTTCCAAAACACCGAGCGCTTTAACTTCGCCTATGACATTATGGACAAGCTTGCCGACACCCAGCCGAACAAACTTGCCATGCTCCATGTCGCTGCAGACCGCACGGAGCGGCGCTTCACCTTCCGCGATATCAAGCAGGCATCGAACCGCGCGGCAAACTTCTTCCGCTCCCTCGGCATCCAAAAGGGCGACCGTGTCATGCTGGTGCTGAAACGGCACTATCAATTCTGGTTCGCCATGATGGGCTTGAATAAGTTAGGCGCGATTGCCATTCCCGCTACCTGCCAGCTCAAGAGCCACGATTTCGAGTATCGCTTCCAAGCGGCAGGGGTCTCGGCGATCCTCTGCACCGCCGACGGTGACGTTGCCAAGGAAGTCGAGCAGGGTGCCGTGAACTGCCCCGAGCTGAAAACGAAAATTCTCGTCGGCGGACAGCGCGAGGGCTGGCGTGACTTCGACGCGGAGTTCTCCATGTTCTCCAGCCACTTCGACCGCACCGAGGATACCGCCTGCGGCGACGATTTGATGCTGATGTTCTTCACCTCCGGCACGACGGGCTATCCCAAGATTGCCGCGCACAGCTATAAATATCCCCTCGGTCACTTCATCACCGCGAAATACTGGCATCAGGTCGATCCCGACGGTCTGCACCTGACCATTTCGGACACCGGCTGGGCAAAGGCGATGTGGGGCAAGCTCTACGGACAGTGGCTCTGCGAGGGCGCGGTCTTCATCTATGACTTTGACCGTTTTGACGCGGCGGACATCCTGCCGCTGTTTGCCAAGTATCAGATCACGACCTTCTGCGCCCCGCCCACAATCTACCGCATGATGATCAAGCAGGATATCGCAAAGTACGATTTCTCCAGCGTCAAGCACGCGACCATTGCAGGCGAAGCCCTCAACCCCGAGGTCTTCCGTCAATTTGAAAAGGCAACGGGACTGCGCGTGATGGAGGGCTTCGGGCAGTCCGAGACGACCCTCGTCATCGGCAACACCATCGGCATGAAGCATAAGCTCGGCTCAATGGGCAAGCCCGTCCCGCTTTACAATGTGGAGCTGCTCAGTCCCGACGGCAAGCCCGTCCCCACCGGCGAGACCGGCGAAATCTGCATCAGCGTGGCAGAGGGTATGCCCTGCGGTCTCTTTGTCGAATATTACCGCGACGAGGAAAAGACGAACGAATGCCGCCACGACGGCTGGTACCACACGGGCGACCTCGCGTGGAAGGACGAAGAGGGCTTCTACTGGTATGTCGGCAGAGCGGACGATGTCATCAAGTCCTCCGGCTACCGCATCGGGCCGTTTGAGATCGAGAATGTCATCATGGAGCTTCCCTATGTGCTGGAATGCGGCGTCTCCTCCGCCCCCGACGAGGTGCGCGGGCAGATCGTCAAGGCGAGCATCGTGCTGACCAAGGGCACGCAGCCCAGCGAGGCGCTGAAAAAGGAAATTCAGGAATACGTCAAGACCCATACCGCGCCGTACAAGTACCCGCGCATCGTCGAGTTTAAGGACGAGCTGCCCAAGACGGTCAGCGGTAAGATTCAGAGGAACAAGCTGTAATGAGCAATCAATTCACCCACCGCCGCGTCACGCTGTTTGCGGGACACTACGGCAGCGGCAAAACCAATATCGCGGTCAACTGGGCGCTTGCCTTGCGCAAAAGCGGCGCGCCCGTGACCATTGTTGACCTTGATATCGTCAACCCCTATTTCCGCACCAAGGACAGCAAGGCGGACTTGGACGCGGCAGGCGTGGAGCTGATCTCCTCCCCCTACGCCAACTCCAATGTCGATTTCCCCGCCCTGCCGCAGGAGATCTACGGCGCTGTTGAGCGGCATGACCGTCTCGCGGTCTTGGATATCGGCGGCGACGACCGCGGCGCCCTTGCCCTCGGTCGTTACGCCCCCTACATTTTAGAGGAAAACGACTTTGAGATGCTGTTCGTCGCCAACTGCTACCGGCCCCTCACCCGCACGCCGCAGGAGGCATTCGAGGTCCTGCGCGAGATTGAGGCGGCAGGCGGCATCCCCTTTACCGGCATCGTCAACAATTCCAACCTCGGAAACGACACCACCGCCGAGGATATTCTTGCCGCGCAGGATTATGCCGCAGAGCTTTTCGCATTATGTAAACTTCCTCTGCGGTTGAACACCGTCAAAGAAACCCTCATGCCGCAACTCGACGGGCGCGTTGCAAACCTGTTCCCGCTGCGGCTGCAAGCCAAGTATTACGAATAGAAGGAGCGTTGTTATGGCAAAGATCACCTTTTCCACCGACCTTTGCAAGGGCTGCGGCTTATGCGTCGCCGCCTGCCCCAAGGGTCTGATCGTCCTTGCAAAGGGCAAGCTCAATAAGAAGGGGCACTCCCCCGCCGAAATCACCGACCAAGCGGCGTGCGTCGGCTGCGCCTTCTGCGCAACGATGTGCCCCGATTGCGTCATTACTGTAGAAAAGTAGAAAGGACGGGAACGCTATGGCAGATAAGGTACTTATGAAGGGCAACGAAGCGCTGGCGGAAGCGGCCATCCAGGCAGGCTGCCGTCACTACTTCGGTTACCCCATCACCCCGCAGACGGAGGTCGCGGCATACATGGCAAAGCGGATGCCGAAGATTGGCGGCTGCTTCCTGCAGGCGGAAAGTGAGATTGCCGCAATTAACATGGTCTACGGCGTCGCCTCCGCAGGCAAGCGCGTCATGACCTCCTCCTCCAGCCCCGGAATCTCTCTGAAGGAAGAGGGCATCTCCTACCTCGCAGGCGCAGACCTACCCGCCTTCATCGTCAACGTCCAGCGCGGCGGCCCCGGTCTCGGCGGCATCCAGCCCTCCCAGTCGGACTACTTCCAGTCCACCCGCGGCGGCGGTCACGGCGACTATCATATCATCGTCCTGGCGCCCTCCTCCGTGCAGGAGATGGCAGACCTGACCGTCAAGGGCTTCGACCTGGCGGACGAATACCGTATGCCCGCCATGGTGCTGGCGGACGGTACCATGGGTCAGATGATGGAGCCGGTCACCATGGGCAATTATCAGCCGAAGACGGTTGAAAAGCCTTGGGCGGTCACAGGCACCAAAATGCAGCGCCCGCACAACATTGTCAACTCGCTCTACCTCAACCCCGAGGAGCTGGAGCGCACGAATTTCGAGCGCTACGCCCGCTATGCCGTCATCGAGCGGAAGGAAGCCATGTATGAATCCTTCCTCATGGAAGACGCGGATATCTGCGTGACCGCCTTCGGTATCGCCGCGAGAGTTTCGAGAAACGCCGTCCTCGCTGCAAGAGCCGAGGGCATCAAGGTGGGTCTGCTCCGTCCCATCACCCTCTGGCCCTTCCCCAAGGCACCCTTTGCCGCGGCAGCCGACCGCGTCAGCGCGTTTATTTCCGTCGAGCTGTCCATGGGGCAGATGATCGAGGATGTGGAGCTTGCCACGCGCTGCAAACGTCCGGTCCACCTCTGCAACCGCACGGGCGGCATGATTCCCTCGCCCGAGCAGGTGCTTGCAAAAATCAAAGAGATCGCGGGAGGTTTGAAATGAAAACTGTGTTTCAGAAGCCGAAAGCCCTTACGGATGCCCCGCTGCATTACTGCCCGGGCTGCACCCACGGCATCATTCACCGTCTTGTCGCCGAGGCAATCGACACACTCGGCATTGAGGGCAACACCGTCGGTGTCGCACCCGTGGGCTGCGCGGTTATGGCTTACGATTATTTTTCCTGCGACATGGTGGAAGCCGCCCACGGCAGAGCGCCCGCCGTGGCAACAGGCTTAAAGCGCGCCATGCCGGAGAATATCATCTTCACCTATCAGGGCGACGGCGACCTTGCCTCCATCGGCATGGCGGAGACCGTCCACGCCGCCACCCGCAATGAGAATATCACCGTCATTTTCGTCAATAATGCCATTTACGGCATGACGGGCGGTCAGATGGCGCCCACCTCCCTGCCCGGGCAGGTCACCCAGACCTCTCCCTACGGCAGAGATGTCAAGCACTGCGGCTACCCCGTCAAAATCTGCGAAATGCTCTCTCAATTGGAGGGACCTGAATATTTGGCACGCGTCGCGGTCAATAATGTCAAAAATGTCCTTTCCGCCAAAAAGGCGATTCAAAAAGCCTTTGAGAATCAGATTGCAGGCAAGGGCTTCTCCCTCGTCGAGGTGATCTCCGCCTGCCCGACCAACTGGGGCATGACCCCGCAAAAGGCATTGGAGTGGATCGACGAGAAGATGATCCCCTACTATCCCCTCGGCGTTTATAAGGACAGAAGTAAGGAGGCAGGCGTATGAGCGCAGTACAGATCGTGATCGCAGGCTTCGGCGGGCAGGGCATCCTGTTCGCGGGCAAGTTCCTCGCCTATAAGGGTCTGTTGGAGGAGAAGAATGTGAGCTGGCTTCCCTCCTACGGCCCCGAGATGCGCGGCGGCACGGCAAATTGCAGCGTCATTCTCAGCGACAGCGCCATCGGTTCCCCCATCGTCACGCACCCCGATGTGCTGATGGTGATGAACCTCCCCTCGCTGGATAAGTTTGAGGACGCGGTGGTTCCCGGCGGCAAAATTTTCGTCGATTCCACACTGATTGAGCGCAAGGTCAAGCGCACCGATGTGGAGGTGCATTATGTCCCCGCCACGCAGATGGCGACGGACGCGGGCATCCCGACGCTGGCAAATATGCTCCTGACAGGCAAGCTCATGAAGGAAGTCCCCGCCCTCTGCGGCGGCGACTGGGAGGCAGCGCTGAAAAAGGTTGTCTCCGCGCGGCATCAGGAGCTGCTTGCCTACAATCTCAAGGCGCTGCAAACCGGCGCGGCATTCGAGGGCTGAGCAATGCGCGTCACCTGTATCCAGATGGACATGGCGTTTGCCGCGCCGCAGGAGAACTTTTCCCGCGCCGAAGCCCTGCTCCGTCAGGCGGTAATCTCTGAGCAGCCGGATACCATCGTCCTGCCCGAAACTTGGAACACCGGCTTCTTTCCGAAAGAAAACCTCCCGCAGTACGCCGACGATAACGGCAGGCAGACAAAGTCCGTCTTTTCCGCGCTTGCAAAAGAGCTGAATGTCAATATCGTCGCCGGCAGCGTGGCAAACCGCAGAGCAGACGGCATTTATAACACCGCCTATGTCTTTGACCGCAGGGGCGCGTGTGTTGCGGAGTACGATAAAACGCACCTGTTTTCCCCGATGCAGGAGGATCACTTCTTCCAAAAGGGCGACCACCTGTGCCGCTTCACCCTCGCCGGCGTGCAGTGCGGCATTCTGATCTGCTACGATATCCGCTTCCCTGAGCTGACGCGAACACTCACCGTCGAAGGCTTGGACATTTTGTTCCTCGTCTCCCAGTGGCCCACGGTGCGCCTTGCCCATTTGCAGCTTCTGACTGCCGCCCGCGCGGTGGAAAATCAGATGTTCACCGTCTGCTGCAACTCCTGCGGCACGGCAGGCGAAACCGTCTACGCAGGCGGCTCGCAGATGGTTGACCCGTGGGGTACGATTCTCGCCCGCGCAGAGGGAAAAGAACAGCTCCTCACCGCCGATCTCGACCTCAGCATCTTAGACAATATCCGTAATTCCATCCATGTTTTTCGGGACAGAAGGCCCGAGTTATACCGATATTAAACAGAAAAGAGGCTTTTTTCCATGAATTATACCTTCCCCGTGACCCGTACCGCAAACCCGAAGCAGAAGCCCGATCCCGACCATCTGCATTTCGGGCAGGATTTCTCCGACCATATGTTCATCATGGACTACGACGAAGGGCAAGGCTGGCATGACGGCAGAGTCATCCCCTACGCGCCCATCGCCATTGACCCCGCCTCCTGCGTCCTGCACTATGCGCAGATGATCTTTGAGGGCATGAAGGCATATAAATCCCCCGACGGTAAAATCCGCCTGTTCCGCCCCTATGAGAACGCCGCCCGTATCAACCGCTCCGGCGCCCGTATGTGCATCCCGCCCATTGATGAGGACCTGTTCGTCTCCGCAATCAAGGCGGTCGTCATGGCGGATGTGGATTGGGTTCCCGACCGTCCCGGCACGGCGCTGTATATCCGTCCGTTCATCATCGCGGACGAGGTCTCCTTCAGCGTCATGCCCTCGAAGCACTATCATTTCATCGTCATTCTCTGCCCCTCCGGTCCCTACTATGCAGGCGCGGACGGCAAGCTCGGCACCACAAAGATCTATGTCGAGGACGAGTATATCCGCGCAGCCCACGGCGGCACGGGCTTTACCAAGTGCGGCGGCAACTACGCCGGCGGCATGAAGGCCTCCGAGAAAGCAGCCGCAGCCAACTGCCGCGATGTGCTCTGGTTGGACGCCGCCGAGCATAAGTATGTGGAGGAGATCGGCACCTCCAACGCCTTCTTCCAAATCGGCGACGAGATCATCACCGCACCCCTTGCCGGCACCATCCTCCCCGGCATCACGCGCAACTCCGTCATCACCCTCCTCAAGGACTGGGGCTATAAGGTCACGGAGCGCAAACTCGCCATCGACGAGGTCTACGCCGCCGCCGAAGCAGGCACCCTCGGTGAAATCTTCGCCACCGGCACCGCCGCCGTCATCTCCCCCATCGGGCTTCTGAGCTACAAGGGCAAGGAGATCATCATCAACAACAACGAAGTCGGCGCACTGGAGCAGCGCCTCTACGACACCATCTACGGCATCCAAACCGGCACCGCCGAAGACCCCCACAACTGGGGCATGACCATCGACTAAATTTCCCAAAAAATATCTCCATCAGATAAACCTGATGGAGATTTTTTTTAAAGCTCCAATTCGGGATCAGATACCGCCCCTGTAGCTTGGGGACATGTCCTAAGCCGGTGCATGAACCCCAATACCGCACCAACCTCCTCCCCTGTCATTGCGAGGCGCTTGCGCCGTGGCAATCTCACACACACCCCCCAAAAAACGCCACACCCCTGTAGGGCGGGGACATGTCCCCGCCGGTGCAGGAACCACCGACTGCGTACAAACCCGTTCCTCCGCTCCGTCCTCCGCTTACGCGGTCGGCACGCCCGGTGGTCGTGCCCTACGACCGTTGACTGCACCCTCTCCGTAGGGCGCGACGACTCGGCGCGCCGGTGCAGGAACCCCAACGCCGCACCAACCTCCCACCCTGTGTTACGATATGTCGAGTGGAAATACAATTTCGTGTTGTTCACGCAAATAGCGTGTAAAATAATGAAAGAAACTGTCAAAAGCTAAGTCATCGTTATTTGCGCTTGTATAAAGGATATGGTTCCACCACGCAGCACAGTCGTTTTGGTCTTTCACATAGTTTTCATCATACCATGGGACAAATTTATCGAAATAAGGAAAGATGCACAAATCTGTTAAGTCCCCGTTTGTGTATAAATTCGCACCAAAACGCATTCCCGCAAGGAAATGTGTCAAGTTGATTAAGGATTTTCTCCCAAGATATAGCCCGGGATATTTTTTGATTTTACTAAAAAACGCCAATTCGTCAAACTGCATACGATCCTCCTATTAACACAGGGGACGGTTCGAAACCACTGAAAAAGTCGATTAGCAGCTGACAAAAG
>JBJFGB010000139.1:0-2423 GCA_051892295.1 Faecousia sp.
TCCCTGCGAGACCCTGTATTCCTTAACTTAGTGACATTGGGACATGTCCCCGCCGCGTGTAGGAACTACCGACCGAGTATAAGCTCGTTCATGCGTACTGTCTGCCGCTTCGCGGACGGCTGGGACATGTCCCAGCCCTACATTGGCTGTTTCGTTTATCGTGGTGCGTTTTTCGCGTGCGGATTGCGAGGAGCGCAGCGACACGGCAATCTCTTCGGCTTTTCGTCCTTGTACGCAGTCATTAATTCCTGCACCGGCGGGGACATGTCCCCGACCCACATCCTTTTACATTACATAAGCAAAAATCGGTGGGATTGCATGCTCCCACCGATTTCTTTATAGTTTGCACTGATATTGAATGACCTTCGGCTGCATACCCAGCGATTCATAAAAGGCAATGCCCGCCGCGTTGTGCGGGTCGCAGGTCAGGCGCAGGTCGGTACAGCCTGCCGCCTTACCGAGGCGCACCAACTCGTGAAGGAGCGCTTTTGCGATTCCCTGCCGCCGATACGCCTCCTCGACACAGATTTCTTCGAGCTTCAGCGTTTTTTGCGGCATTAGCTTAGGTACATCGAATTGCTGCATGGAGAACACCGCATAGGCCGCCACAGTGCCATCTTTCTGCGCCAGGAGCAGCCGTTGCTCTTGCAGAAGCGTGGAAAATTCCTCGGGCGAAATTGGGTACTGCACGGAGCGGAAGAGGTCGGGACGCCACTGTACATGCAGCTCATGCACCTGCCGCGCAAGCCGGTTGACCTCCTCAAAATCCGCCTCGTCTGCCAGTCGAAATTCCATTACGCCAAAACAGCCTTATGATAGACCTTTTTGCCCTTGCGGAGCTTCACGCCGGTCTTGAGCTGCTCTGCGGTAAAGCGCACGTCGATGGACGCGACCTTTTCATCATTGGCAAACACGCCGCCCTGCTGCACCAAACGGCGCGCCTCCGACTTACTCGGTGCGAGCTTACAGGCAAGCATCAGTTCGAGAATGGCAATGCTGCCGTCCGTGAGCTGCGCTTCGGTCAGCTCGGTCGTGGGCATATCGCTGTCGTCCGCGCCGCCGGCAAAGAGTGCCTTGGCAGCGGCGCGGGCCTTGTCCGCTTCTTCCTCGCCGTGGACGAGCTTGGTCAGCTCATAGGCGAGAATTTCCTTCGCGGTGTTGAGCTGGCTGCCCTCCCACTTGTCCATCTCGTCGATCTGCTCGAGGGGCAGGAAGGTCAGCATACGGATGCACTTGAGGACATCCTCGTCCGCCACATTGCGCCAGTACTGGAAGAAGTCAAAGGGGCTGGTCTTATTCGGGTCGAGCCAGACCGCACCCTTCGCCGTCTTACCCATCTTCTTGCCCTCGGAGTTGAGCAGCAGGGTGATGGTCATGGCGTGGGCGTCCTTGCCCAGCTTGCGGCGGATCAGCTCCGTGCCGCCCAGCATATTGCTCCACTGGTCGTTGCCGCCGAACTGCATATTGCAGCCGTAGTGCTGATACAGGTAGTAGAAGTCATACGACTGCATAATCATATAGTTGAACTCAAGGAAGCTCAGTCCCTTCTCCATGCGCTGTTTGTAGCATTCGGCGCGGAGCATATTGTTAACCGAGAAGCAGGCGCCGACATCGCGCAGTACCTCAATATAGTTGAGATCCAGCAGCCAGTCGGCATTGTTGACCATCTGCGCCTTGCCCTCGCCGAATTCAATGAAGCGCTCCATCTGCTTTTTGAAGCAGGCGCAGTTGTGGTCGATTGTCTCCTTGGTCATCATCGAGCGCATATCGGTTCTGCCGGAGGGGTCTCCAATCATCGCCGTGCCGCCGCCGATGAGGGCGATGGGCTTGTTGCCCGCCATTTGCAGGCGCTTCATCAGGCACAATGCCATGAAATGCCCGACATGCAGCGAGTCCGCCGTGGGATCGAAGCCGATATAGAAGGTCGCCTTGCCGTTGTCGATCATCTCGCGGATCTCTTCTTCATTTGTCACCTGCGCGATCAGACCGCGGGCGACCAGTTCGTCATAAACTTTCATTTTCTTTCCTCCAAAAAATAAACCCTCCGCTCCGTACGGAGCAGAGGGCGTAAATTTACGCGGTACCACCTCTGGTTTGCCGTTCCCTCGCAGGAGACAGCCTTAGGAAGTCAAGGACTTCTGCGCGTTCACGGGCGCACCCGTTCTGCCCTACTGCACGGATAAGACCGCACTCATTCAGGCAGACCGCTCCGAGATGTATTTCGCCGCATTCCCCCACCGTCTTACACCGACCGACGGCTCTCTGCGCGTGAAAATTGCGGTTACTTCTTCCCATCACTGCGTTTTATCGCGGCTATCATAGCAAAAAAGCCCGAATTTGTCAAGCGATTTCGCAGTATCCATGTTGCTTGTATGTGTCAAGTAAATATTGGCAATTTCCCTTTTTCAAAAACCAAGTGAAAA
>JBJFGB010000140.1:0-9541 GCA_051892295.1 Faecousia sp.
GAGAGAGAACTCAAACCTCCGGTCTTCCGCTTCGAAGTTACAATTTGAGCAGCAATCCCGTGTCAACCGTTGGCAAAGAAAGTCAGTATTTTCAAGGCTTTCCGGCGCTTCAGAGTCAATTCGTGTAAACCAAAATAAAGCCTTGGCTTAACAGCGATAAGAAAGCAATTCAAACTTATTGCTGTTCGCCGACGGATTCGAGTGTACAGCACATAAGCAAAGAGCGAAGGTATCCCGAAGGAGACCTTCGCTTTTTGCTTCTCATAGTAAAACCGTTTAGATTATTTATTGCAATCGATTTTCAACGCCGCAGCGGCGTTGCATTTTCGCGGTGATAAAGTAAGCATCGCGAAAACACGTCTCGCACCAATCAGCCTGTTTTCCTTTAATCGATGAAGTCGCCGCCGCTTCCGCTGTCGCTGCCGCCGCCGGAATCGGAGAAGCCGCCGCCGTCGCCGTCGCCGGACGAGGAGGAACCGGGTTCTTTCATAGCAGCAACCTCCTGACCAACGGAATCCATTGCATCAAAAATGACCGTGTCCTGCAGCATACGGTAAATGTCGTCACCGAAGGGAACCGTTTCTGCGAAGATGGCTTCGGGATACTTTAAGGTCAGCGCCTTGGCGACCGTTCTGCCATGGCCCATCGCGACGGCGTAGACCATGTACTCCCTCCATACGGAAAATTCCGGGAGTTCCTTATTCTCAAAGGCAGTGAAATCCTCCAGAAACCGTCTGAAGGCTTGCCATAGGGCAAGGTCATCCTCCCCCTGCTGATCCAAAATATAGCAGGGAGTATGAAAGACAAATTTCCAGAAGTGGATAAGGGCTTCTACGATGATCACCAACAAAAAGACACCCAGGCCGGACTCGAGGGAGGCACCAAACTCGATCCCGCGAGACAGCGTAGTCAGCATACAAATCAGCGTTGCAAGGATTCCTGCGGCCGCAGAGGCAATCAGGCGGTGCTTCAACCTTATGCGGGAAGGTCTTGCCACGTTCTTTGATTTGACTCTTTTCGAAAATTCTCCTTCCACTGCGCTATCGAAGCTTCTGCGGAATGCCAAAGCTGCCTCTTGATTGTCCTTGATATATTTTTTGAGGTCACGCATGGCGATCCGCCCGCTTCCGCCGGACGCGTTCCACAGAAACTCCCATAGAATCTGCTGATAGCTCGGAATATGCTCCCCATCCTGCTGCTCATTCAGCAGAAGCATGGTATCCCAAGCAGTCGTCTGGAAACGGAGCAGCTTTTTCAAATTCAACTCCAGCAACGTTGCAGACAACTGCCGGGAGATATCGGACTTTCCGTCGTAGAAATGCACCAGCCTGTCAACAGCAGGGGCGGGCCAATCATCCGGCAGATCCCGGTAATACATGGGTGACTGGGTGGGGCTGTTCCTGTACTTCTTCTGCTTGCGCCTGCGCAGAAGGCTCTCGAGCTTATTATGTAATGGAAGTATGATAATAAAAAACCCAAAGAACGAGCCGAATAGAAAAACGTAGAAAACAGTCCAGCCGATTTCATCCATGAAGTCCTCAAATAAGTCGCAAATCCCGCTGCAAAACCGCTCGATGGAATACAAAATGGGATGCTCCGATTCCCATGCCTCCCGTTCGGCCCGCTCACGCGCTTCCTCCTCCCGTTTGGCGTTTGCGCTGTCGGCAAGCGCTTTTTCCTCTGCCAAAATTCCGTCGAGCGCCTCGCCCTGCTGCTCCAATCCGCCGTAGAAGCAGTCCGCAGGCAGGGTGCAGCGCATATCAACGATGGTCCCCACCGGGACGTTGTCTACCTGCAGGAACGCAAAGTCGTCAGACTGCTTTTCAAAGGTGCCATTGAGCGGCCCATGTGCCCAGATGCGGAAATCCTCAGCCGTGGATACTTCGGGCACGAGCAAGGAGGCGGTGAGCGTGCCAATGTCGGAAATGCCGGTCTCTCCGGTCAGGTTCCAGAAAAATTCGCCCACATCGGAATAGAGCTTCACGGCGTTTTCCACCCGGTAGCTGATCCGGAAGACGCGGGTACCGCTGCCTTGCTGCCGGAAATAGATATAGACGGTATTTCCTCCGTCGTTATCCTCCACTGCAAAGGTGTTCTCGGGACGGTTTTCATTGTCCGGTTCGTCAAGCTGTGGTACGGGCGTCCCGTCAATCGAGACCTCCCAATCACTGAACACCCGAGGACCGGTGAATCGATTATCCACCCCATAACGGGTAAATTCATGCTCGCCGCTGAACACGACTTCCCTGGTTTCCGTGATAAACGCGCTTCCATCCTCCAGCAATACAATACAAAAGTCCAGGGAATTCAGCACAGCGCCGGAATCCTCTGCCCCTGCGGTCAGCGAAAACAGGGGAATGGTCAGCATAGCAAGGAAAAGGCATAGTATCTTGCGTAAAGAACGCTTCATAGCGCGACCTCCATTCATCGCGAATCTATATTATACCAATCACCAATTAAAATGTGCAAAGCACATTTTAATTGGTGATACCGTGATTGGTATGAGACGACTTTTCGCGATGCTTTCCTTATCTTCGCGAAAATACAACGCCGGTACGGCATTGAAAACCGATGGATATTAGAATTTGCAAATTCTGCACGATAAGCGCCCGCAGGCGCTATGCAGTGAGCAACCACCCGTAGGGCGGCTCTTCGCGAGTCGCAGACGGAGCAGCCTGCGTTAGCACGCTGCGAGTATGCGTAGTACACGGGATTCTTGATGAAAAAATTGAATCAAGAATCAGTATGTGATTCCTCCGGCTGGTACACAAACTGATAGCTCTCCGTGTCCCAGAACCACACCATCAGCAGTTCATTGCCGCCGTCATTGAAATTCATGGTCACATCGCTGTTGCCGTCGCCGTTCAGGTCAGCGAAGTCGATGCTCCGGAAAGCCTCCCATGCGTCGCCCTCGAGGGTGATCGGGTAGTCCACAGAGTCAAACAACACTTGATCTTCCATATCGTAATAGAAGGTGGAATCTGCTTTGTGGATGCACACCAGCACATCGGTGTCCTCTCCGTCGCGGGTGATGGTGCCGCCGCTGCGCCAAATGCCGGTAGTGCGCCAGTCGGTTCCGCCAACGTCGGGCTCAACGTCGGGTCTAACGTCGGGCCTGCTGCTGATGCCGCAGGCAGTCATGCTTAGGCAGAAAACAACTGCCAGGAGAACCGCAAAACTCTTTTTTAAAAGATTTATCATCTTAATCTCCTTCTTTTTATCACTCCATCCGGTAATAAGCGCCTTCATCGCCCCAGAGGAGAATCCCTTCATCAAAGTCAAATACCCGGTAACTCACACCGTCATACATGCTGGAATCCGCGTAATAGACACCGGATTCCTCCAGGGAGTAGGAGAAGGTGCCGCAGTCCATTACCGCAGCCTCGGCATCGCCGGGCACGCGCCGGCAATAGCTCCAGTTTCCATCACCGTCGATGATGATGTAGGTCTCTGCCGAAAGGTCGCTATCGAGATACCACGCGCCCTGAAACACCGAAACATCCTGATGGTACACCCGGGAATCATCGCCGTAATCATCATCCCCACCGTCACCATCGTAGTATAAGTCCTCTTCCGAGACGAAGCGGCTGAGATAGCCGAGGGTGGAGATGTAAAGCCGGTCGCCATCCAGTTCGATATAGCCGCCGTCTATGGCACCACTTTCGTAGCTGTAGAGATAGGTGCCGTCACCTTCCAATACATAAAGATAACCTTCGTCTCTCACATTGCCTTCAGAATAAAGCTGCCAGTTGCCTTCTCCATCGAACTCTATGTATATGTTATCATATAGGGTTTCTTCGCCGCCGATCCAGATACCTTCGTACATCGAGAAATCATCATAAATCACGGCGTCCTGGTAGAAGTAGGAAAAATTTGCCTGATAAACATAGCCCGTGCCTTTGCTCCACATCCATACAATGTACGATTCGCTCATATCTGAATGCGTGATGTATACCTGCAAATCGCCGTTGTTGTCGCCGGAAAAGTCATCGAAGCTGACTCCGCTGATATACCAGCCCTTTTCGTCATTGTCGAACCTGTCCGTCGGAAGCTCGGCGGTGTCAAACAGCTTATGATCTTCATTGTCGTAATAGAGATATACCGCTTTTTGGTCGTGGACGACACACACATCAATCTGCTTTCCGTCTCGTGTGATGGTGCCATAGTCATCGATCACATCGGTGTCACTCCATTTTCTGCCCGAGCTGCCGCAGCCTGCCAGCAGGGCAAGGAGCACCAGCGTCAGCGTCAGCATACAAAATAATTTTTTCATATTGTCCTCCATCAAATGATCATTTACCAAGGATTCTCCTGCAATCAGCCGAAGTAGTCGCCCCAGCCGTCGTCATAGTCGCCGGGGTCGGACCATTCGTCCCAGCCGTCGCCGGGGTCGGACCATGGGTCATAGTCGTCGTAATACTCGTCATCATAATCCCAGCCCGCGTCATTCGACTCCATATATTCGCCTGTATCGCTGTCAATGTAGCCGTCCGAGCCGTAGCTGATGAATTCGTTTTCATAGCCGTTCCAGTACCAGATATCGCCGTCCTCGTCGTACCAGTAATACGGCGTTCCATAGTCGCCGCTGTCGCCGGAGTAGGCGGGCTGCTCGGGGCGGGGCTTCGGCGCGGTGCTCCAGCCGGCGGTGTAGGAAAGCGTCGTGAGCAGATTGTTGCAGATATCAAAGTAGTTTTGGATGCGGCTCTCCAGGGCAATGGTCGATGCGACGAGTGCGTAGCCGGTCGGGCCGTAGTAGCGCACCTCCATGCAGCCGCGCACGGGCTGGGAGGGACCGTCCCGGAAAATAGAACCGTCAAGCCACAGATAGCCGATGATACTGTAATAGTCGCCGTTGTCCTTAAAATCGGTACCGATGGATTTGATGAGATAGTTGCCGTACATGGTATTCATAAAGTCATCGAGCATTTTCACCATGTAAGGCTCTGCGGTGGCGGCACCCTGTTCCATGTAGGGGTCATAGCCGGAGATGGGCTGGAAGGCGATCACAATGTTGGAGTAATAGTCATCCGTGCCGTCTTCCATGACCGCGTTGAAGCTCAACGCGTTATTGACATTCGAATGCGGATGCGCTTCCATTTGGATAGGATAATCGATCGAAACATTTGAAAAGCCGTCCGGGAAGTAAGCGGTCTCGGTGAGTGCATCCTCCGGCGTCGGAAGAAGCATGAGATTGTCCGAAAGCGTGAGCGTATTTCCGTTTTCGTCGCTCAGCTCGCCATAGGCGGTCTTCCGGAGGGAGATCATCTCTTCACCATCGTCCATACAGAGCGTGATGTAGTCTTCCTCCGCCACGACATAGCCGGGACCGATCTCGTTGTTGTAGAGGTTAATGGCAGCCCATTCGTAGGCGTCGTTGATGAGAAAGTAGAGCGGCTCGTTTTCCACCTTCCAGCAGCCGGTATAGCCGGAAATATCGGCGTTCATGCCGAAATTGTCCGTTGTGGAAATGTCCGGTTCCTCGTTTCCTCCCCCACTATAACCGGCGTACAGCGCTTTGTATTCCTTCGATGTGCAGATCGTAATGCCCGGATTGTCGTCAGGCGACTGGAAGACAATATAGTCGCCGCCGTGCAGCGTAAACTCGGCATTGGTGTCGTACAGAACATTGCCTGCCTCACCGTAGGCAAGAATGTTGAAGCCCGGAAGCTCGGACGGCTGATAGGAGCCGAGCGTGACCTTCATCGTCTCTCCGTCCCGGAATATGCCGTCAACAAGCTCGTCGCCCCACTCGTCGCTGGTCGTGGCGGCGATGCAAAGGGAGGTGATGGCCTGACCGCTTTGGTTCGCGAGCGTTACCTCGACCTTCTCTTCCGTTTCCCCGCCGCAGGCCGCCAGGCTCAGGCACAGAACCAGCGCCAGCAAAAGACTTACATACTTTTTCCAATTTTTCATGTTCGTTATTCTCCTTTTTTAATAAGTTGTGTCTCGATGCTCCTGCTCTGCCATGGACAGCAGTTCATCGTGGCTCAGTTCCACATTGCCGAAGCGGACAAAAATACCGTTGGTCACGGCACTGTTCCACACCTGCGGGACGGATAGCGGCCGGAAACGGATTTTATCAAGGTAGGGCTTCATGTTCAGCAGCAAACGGCTGCCGGATATGAAATCAACTTGCAGGACAAACCCGTCCAACGGTCTGACCGCTGAAATATATCTTCGTTTCACATAAGTCCTCCTTCCTGCGTATCAAAAATCCACCATACAAACATTGTACGGTGGATTTTAAATAATGAACATTAACCAAAGGTTAGGTATTTTGCGGGAACAGCCCCATCCGGGAGCAGATGCCGCTATCAGGAAATGGCGGACCGAGCGGCACCATAGCCCTCCTGTCACCCTGTCCGGAACCTCATAAGAAACTTACGCTTCTAATTTGTTTTAGTATAACAAAATTTGCGCTGTCAGCCCAGGCAGCGATACAGGAAGGTAACGATCTGGGCGCGGGTGCAGGTGTCATTGGGGGAGAATGTGGTGTCGCCGGTACCCTGGGTGATACCGTTTTCCACCGCCCACAGCACTGCATCGTAGTAGTAGGTGTCAGCAGCCACATCGGTGAAGGGATTCGCGCTGTCGGCGGCGGGAGACTTCCGGCTGCGCCACAGGAAGGTGACGACCTGGGCGCGGGTGCAGGTGTCATCGGGAGAGAATGTGGTGTCGCCGGTGCCCTTGGTGATACCGTTTTCCACCGCCCACAGCACTGCATCGTAGTAGTAGGTGTCAGCAGCCACATCGGTGAAGGGCATGGTGCCGGACTTCGGAGCCGGGGACCCGGCAGCACGCCACAGGAAGGTGACGACCTGGGCGCGGGTGCAGGTGTCATTGGGAGAGAATGTGGTGTCGCCGGTGCCCTTGGTGATACCGTTTTTCACCGCCCACAGCACCGCATCATAGTAATAGGCGTCGGCGGGGACATCCACAAAGAAGTTCTGCATGGAGTTATCCTCCATGAAAACAGCCTGAACCGTGACATTGGATGCGGGCATGATGAAGGTATACTCGCTGCCCTTCCCAGTGAGCGTTACTTCCTTGCCGTCCTTATCGGTAACGGTCAGGGTCTCCAGCGTGTAGCCCTTGTCGGGGGTGACGGTCAGGGTGACGGTGGTACCCTCGGAGGCAGTCTTGCGGCTGGAGGTCACATCGCCGTGCTTCGCGTTCTCCACGGTTACGGTGTAGGTTGTGGTGCCGCTTTCTGTTAAGCACGGCAGTACAAACGCGCATCCGATCGTGGCGTCAAAATTCTTTCCGTAGTCTACCGCTTTGTTATCGCTATTTAATACGACATGATCCTTGGTCAGCCCGGATACATCATATCCTGCATTCACATCCGCTCTCAGCCCCAGCATGTATACCTTGCCTGCTTCCAGCGGACCGTAAACGGGTGCATCCGCTTCTCCGTCATTATCGGTATCTTGGCCTATAAAATAAGAATAAGGTTGATCTTTTGCCTTAAGATATCCGCCGGTCAGGCTCAGACCTTCCGTACAGGCGGTGACAACGATATCTTCGGCGTTTGCTCCCAAGGCATAGCCCTCCAGAGCAAAGCCGGCCTCCGTAATCTGCTTGGTCTGTGCTTCAGGGGTCCAGTGGGCGTAAACGATGGCATCGGCGGTGAATTTGGTGTAGGAAGTTACTTTTTCGCCGCCGGCTGCTTCGGTGTACCAGCCGTCAAAGCTGTAACCCTCGCGGGTTGCGGCGGAAAAATAATTCAGCGTGCCGTACTCGTCGGTTTCCGTGGCAGAGTGGCTGCCCGTCGTCAGCGTGCCGCCGTTGGGGTCGAAGGTGATGGTGTATTTCGCTGCGGGCACGGAGCCGTCTCCCTTCCAGAGGACGGTAATCGCCACATCGTGATCAGGCATCTCAAAGAAGAAGGTGCGGTAGGCGGACTCCGTGTCACCGTCTATCCAGAACAGAATGTCTTCCTTCGCGATTCCGGACAGCGACAGGTCTTTCAGGATGTAGCCGTCACGCTTGCCGACCTGCAGAGCGACCCAATGCCCCGCGATATAGTCATCAACATAAGTTTCGCCGGGTTCGAGCCCCATGTCAGTTCCGTAAAGGCCGGATGCCGTGACGGTGTTTGCGGGTATCAGTGCGAAAGTAGCGCTATCTTCGTATCCGCAATCGTAGTCGTAGGTGACCTCCGTTACATCGGGCGCAAATGTCAGGCTCGTTCCTTTGACGGTGCCGCCCGTCCAGTTGCTTGCCTTACTCAGGTCAAACCCACCGGGCAGGGTGGAGAGATCAAAGGTTCTGCCCTCAGACAGCCGGACCGGATAGGTGTTGTCTTCTGCGTCAAAGTACACCAGTCCCGTATTGCCGCTGACATCCACGGCCGCCAGATAATTAAAGCCGCAGTACAGAAATGTCAGCGCGGTATTGTTGCTGACATCCAGCTCCGAAAGATAATTCGAGTAGCAGTTCAGATAACTCAGTGCGGTATTGCTGCCGGTGTCCAGCGACTGCAGATAATTATCGCCGCAGTGCAGGTCCTTCAGTGCGGTATTGTTGCTGATGTCCAGCGATTGCAGATAATTACTGTTGCAGTACAGGTATGTCAGTTCGGTATTGTTGCTGACGTCCAGCGACACCAAATTATTATAGCTGCAGTGC
Organism: Faecousia sp.; assembly: GCA_051892295.1. Classification (GTDB taxonomy): domain Bacteria; phylum Bacillota; class Clostridia; order Oscillospirales; family Oscillospiraceae; genus JAZOXB01. The sequence goes on from JBJFGB010000140.1 coordinate 8,632, forward strand.
AGGTCCTTCAGTGCGGTATTGTTGCTGACGTCCAGCGACACCAGTTCATTCTGGCTGCAGTCCAGACCCTCCAGTGCGGTATTGTTGCTGACATCCAGCGACACCAGTTCATTATAGCTGCAGTGCAGGCCCGTCAGTGCGGTATTGTTGCTGATGTCCAGCGACACCAGATCATTATAGCCGCAGTCCAGATATATCAGTTCCGTGAAGTACGCAATGCCCGTGAAATCAGAAATGCCGCTAAAGTAGCAATCTATGCGTGTTGCATTCGCGATTTCTTCGGCGCTGAGCTTATTGTCTTTTGGGTCATCTTTATCAAAGTTTTCGCTGACATAGGCGCGGAATTTCGCATCCGGGAAGTTTGTTTCATTGATTTCGACAACGGGTTCCTCCGCCAGCGCCGCGGCGGGCAGCAGACTCAGGCACATCACCAGGGAAAGCAATATGCCCAGTCCCTTCCGCAGGGCTCGATTGTGTTTCATGTCATTTCCTCCGTTTCTTTTTTGAATTCAGTGTTCCCGCTCCGCACTGCCGGGGCGGACAGAACTGCCGCAGATAAAAATCCACCATACAAATATTGTACGGTGGATTTTAAGCAATGAACATTAACCAAAGGTTAGGTCTTTTGCGAGAACAGCGCGGCAAGCTGCTTTCGCTTGGTTCGGGTGTCGCCCTCAATATGAAGCTTGGAATAGATCTGATTCACATACTGCTTGACGCTGCCTTCGGAGAGAAACAGCCTTTCCGCGATCTCGCGGTTCGAAAGCCGCTGCGCCATCAGCTCTACGATCTCAAATTCCCTCTGTGTCAGCGCATCGAACGAGCCCGGGCGAGTGTTTGCCGCTTTTCGCGCTTTTGCCGCTTCGCCCAGCTCGATGATCTTCACGATCAGGTCACTCTTGATTTCCCG
>JBJFGB010000141.1:0-7770 GCA_051892295.1 Faecousia sp.
ATTTTCACTTGGTTTTTGAAAAAGGGAAATTGCCAATATTTACTTGACACATACGAAAGCGACAAAAAAGCGATACGGGATATTGTTTTTCGTGCTTTCTCATGGTATAATGAATAAAATAAAAGCATTTTTCGGATTGTGAGGGAACAAAAATGGCAGTTAATATCGAAAATTTCCGCACTGCGCTGCATGGTTTTAACCGCACCGATGTGGTGCAGTTCATTCAGGCGCAGACGGCAGAGCATGAAAAAGCGCTCCGCCTGCTCCGCGAGGAAAACACCCGTTTGCAGGAAGCGCTGGAGGCAGCGCGTGCAGAGGCGGCAGAGGCAAGCGCGCAGTTGGAAGCGCTGACCGCCGCGCAGGAGGCTGCGGCACAGTCTGCGGAAGCCGTTCCCTCCCCTTCCGAAGCGGCGCTGAACGCACCGATGGCACCCATGGCAAGCGTTGTCTCCGCGGCTCCTTCGAATTTCAACGAAATGGAGCTTGCCGCTTACCGACGCGCCGAGATGACCGAACGCATGGCAAGAGAACGCGCCGCCGCGTCCGCCGAGCGGATGAAAACCGTATTTTCGCAGGCAGACGAAAAGCTGACGCTCACCTCGCAGGATTTCGCGACGCTGCTTGACACCTTCCGCAACGATTTTGACAAGCTGGAGCAGCTGCTTTCCACCGCGCAAGGCATCGTCGACGAGTCCTCCGCCGGGCTGAAAGCCGCCGCCGAAGTCGCAGGCGAAGTCTGAGATGGATTTTTTTGAGCTATCGAAGATCGAGGATGAGCTTACGCAGATTGCCAAAACCTATGAGATCTTCAATGAAGACACCCGTCTGAACCGCTCGCAGGCAGCCCGTGTGGAATTTCTCACGACGGTGCATTACATCGAGCAGTATCTAAAGCCGAACGACCGTATCTTGGACATCGGCGCAGGTGCGGGCGAATACAGCCTCTATTTCGCACGAAATGGCTACTCGGTCAGCGCCTTAGAGCTTGCCGATTGCAACATTCAGGCATTTCAAAAGAAGCTGACCGCCGACGACTGTGTGGAGCTGCGGCAGGGCAACGCGATTGACCTTTCGTTCTGGTCGGATGCCGCATTCGATATTGTTCTGCTGTTCGGTCCCCTGTATCATCTGCATCGCGAAGAAGACAGACAGCGCTGCATTGCTGAAGCCAAGCGCGTCTGCAAGCCGGGAGGCACCCTCTTCTTCGCCTTTATCGCACACGACATGGTCTTTTTCACCGAGCTGCAGAACAATCCGAATTACTTCCGCACAGGGGATTACGACCATGACACGCTCCGGCTGCACGATTTCCCCTTCGTGTTCCACACGGTGGACGAGTGCCGCCGTATGCTGCGCGACGGAGGCATCCGCATCGTGCGCGAGATTGCCTCGGACGGTTTGAGCGAGCTGATGGAAGATCGCATCAATTCGCTCGACGCGGAGAGCTATGCGCAGTATCTTCGTTATCACCTGCATACCTGCGAAAAGCCGGAGATGCTGGGTCACAGCAATCACCTGCTCTTTGTCGGAAAGCAATCGTAGAAGGAGCATAGTGATGGTAACGATTCAGGAAACAACAGAAAATGACCTTTCCGATATTCAGAGGCTTTGGGCTGACGGAGATGTGATGAAATTCGTCGGCTTCCCCGAGGGTTTACAGCAAACGGACGGAGAAATGGCGCGCTGGTATCAGCGGATTAGCGCCGCAAGGCCGCGGGTGAATCACTATTCCCTGTTTGACGACGGTGTCTATTGCGGAGAGAGCTTTTATGCAATTGATGCCGACCACGGAAACGCTGCCGCGCTGGATATCAAGCTGTTTTCCTTTGCCCGCGGGAAAGGGATTGCGTCCAAGGCGCTGTCCTACGCCATGGAGCAGGCATTTCAAAACGGCGCTTCGAGAGTTTGGGTGGATCCGAATCCCACCAATGAAAAAGCGCTCGCGCTGTATACACGTTTAGGCTTTGCGCGAAAGCCCATGCCGTCTTATCTGCTTCAAGACGAATTTCCCACCAGCGTATATATGGAGCGCACAGCATACTGACCTTTTTAACAAAAAGCCTTGGCGGAAAAACCGCCAAGGTTTTTGCATCATGTCGAAACAGCCTCTGAAGAGGATTGATGACAATAACACGTCAGGCTGCCCCATTTGTCATTGCGAGGGCGCTTGCGCCCGTGGCAATCCCCGGGTATAGGGTTGTGCGCACCCGGTAGTTCCTGCACAGGACTGCCACGTCGCTCCGCTCCTCGCAATGACATGTTGGGGAAGGTTGTCCGTAATCGGTAGTTCCTACACCGGCTTAGGACATGTCCCCGCCCTACAAGGGGATTGATGACAATGACACGATAGGCTGTCCCATTTGTCATTGCGAGGGAGCTTGCGCCCGTGGCAATCCCCGGGTATAGGGTTGTGCGCACCCGGTAGTTCCTGCACAGGACTGCCACGTCGCTCCGCTCCTCGCAATGACATGTTGGGGAAGGTTGTCCGTAATCGGTAGTTCCTACACCGGCTTAGGACATGTCCCCGCCCTACAGGGGTGCAATGCGCAAAAAAAGCCTTGGCGGAAAAACCGCCAAGGCTTTGATTTTGGTTTGGGATATTACAGCAGCGTGGAGAAGTGCTTGATGGTGCGAACCATCTGAGAAACATAGGAGTTCTCATTGTCGTACCAGGAAACGACCTGAACCTGCGTGGTGCCGTTGCCGAGAGGCATCGCCATGGTCTGGGTAGCATCGAACAGGGAGCCGAAGCGCATGCCGATGACATCGGAGGAGACGATCTGATCTTCGTTGTAGCCGAAGGACTCAGTGGCTTCCTTCTTCATCTGCGCATTGATCTCGTCAACGGTGACATTGCCATTGACAACCGCGTTGAGGATGGTGGTGGAGCCGGTGGGGGTCGGGACACGCTGTGCAGCGCCGATGAGCTTGCCGTTCAGCTCGGGAATCACAAGACCGATTGCCTTCGCAGCGCCGGTGGAGTTCGGAACGATGTTGACAGCACCCGCGCGGCTGCGGCGGAGGTCACCCTTGCGCTGCGGGCCGTCGAGAATCATCTGATCGCCGGTGTAAGCGTGGATGGTGCACATGATACCGGTCTCGATGGGAGCGAGATCGTTCAGAGCCTTTGCCATCGGTGCAAGGCAGTTGGTGGTGCAGGAAGCGGCGGAGATGATGTTGTCTTCCTTGGTCAGGGTCTCATGGTTGACGTTGTAAACGATGGTGGGCAGATCGTTGCCTGCGGGAGCGGAGATAACGACCTTCTTCGCGCCTGCGTCAATGTGCGCCTGCGCCTTTGCCTTGCTGGTGTAGAAGCCGGTGCATTCCAGCACGACGTCAACGCCAAGCTCACCCCAAGGCAGCTCAGCAGCGTTGGGCATCTTGTAGATAACGACCTTCTTGCCATCGACGACAATGTAGTTATCCTCGCCTTCGCCCTCATGGAAGTCAACCGTGTGACCCATGGCGACATAGTTGCCCTGCGTGGAGTCGTACTTCAGCAGATGTGCCAGCATCTTTGCGGAGGTCAGGTCGTTGATGGCAACGATCTCATAACCCTCAGCGCCGAACATCTGACGGAATGCCAGACGACCGATACGTCCAAAACCATTGATTGCAACTTTTACAGACATTGTAGTTTCCTCCAATTCTATGGTACGCCGAATTCTCGGCGTATTTTATGTATTTGAATCGTTTTCATTATATACGATGTTGCCCGCTTTGGCAAGTGTCAAAATCCATTAAAATCAGACAAATTCAGATTATTTTTTGAGAATATTGCAAAAATCAAAGGATTCCGAGGGTGCGCAGCCGATTCAAAAACGCGGAAACATCCTCACGCACCTGCGCAGGCTCAACTTCATAGTCCTGCAAAAGGCGTTCGACGATCTCCTCCTCGCTCTCAACCTCCGGAAGCATCTTCCAAATCTCCGCACCCACCTCATTGAGCGTCAGCATACCGTTCAGGTCAAGTGCCGCCTTGCCGACGGGCACCAAAAGAATGTCGCCTGCAATCTCGCGCAGGACAAATTCCAGTTTAATCTTCATATTTTCCTCCGTATTTCTACTTGATACAGGCAATTGCGCCTTCCACTTGATGGCGTATCAACTCGCAGACATACTCCGGTCTGACGTCAAAACGACCTGTTTCACAATAGCATTTCGCCGCGCAGTTGTGGCAGGCATGGCGATAGGCACAGGTGTTGCACGCCTCCGGAAGCCGGATTTCCTCCGTTTCCTTGCGAATTGCGTCCCATGCAGCGGAAAAGCCGTCTGTCAGCACACTGCGTGACGGCTTCGGAAGCAGGCCGCAGGGCGAAAGTGCGCCGTCCCACGCAATCCAGAAGCTGGTTCTGCCCGCACGGCATGCCATATGCGCACCGGGTGTTCCCTCGCAGTCCTCCGTTGCTTCCACAGCGACACCGTCCCGCAGGCGCTCTGCATAGGTGCGGAAGCCCTCCTCTCCCAGTTGCAGCCGCAGGAAGGCAAGCTCACACTTCGCCGCCTCCTCAGCGCTCAAACGCTCTCCGCCGCCGAACTGCCCCGTAACGCGGGTGGGCGGAAACATATAGGCAGATGCCTGTGCATGCGCTCCCAGCGCCTTCGCTTGTTCGTAAACCGCCTGCATATCCTCGCGGTTAGCACCGGTGACGGTCATGTTCACACGCACCGCGATGCCGGAAGCGCGCAATGCCTTAATGTTCTCCAATACCGTTTCATAAGCTGCGACGCCGCACAGACGCTCATATGTCTCATTGCTCGTGCCATAAAGACTGATATTGACTCTGCACGGCGGATCCTGACGGAACAACTCCAGCAATTCGCCGCGCAGCAGGTACCCGTTGCTGTTGATGGTAATGACCAGCCCCATTTTTTTCAGCGCGCGGTAAATCTGCGGGAAATCCGGTCGGAGCAAGGCCTCGCCGCCGGTCAGGAGCAAAAAAGTCATTCCCCGGTCACACGCCTGTTGTCCCAGAGAAATCCACTCCTCCGCTGTCAGTTCCCGTCCTCTTGACTGCTGCGCCGACGGAGAGAGATGAATATAGCACATTTTGCAGTTAAAATTGCACCTTGGCGTCAATTCAAAGGTGCCGCTGACCGGTATACCGAGTTTACGTCCCTTGCTGTGCAGATATTTTGATAGCATCGGTTCCTTCGGCATCGTGTTCCTCCTTTATCGCTTTTTCGAGGCATTCCACGGCGGTGATGTCCGGCAGACAGGAAAGCTGAAAAACAGGGACACGCGCCACCGCTTCGGAAGCCAAAGTCATTGCCTGCGCTACAGACGCGCGCTCTCTACGCCGCACATACATCTGGGAGAGCAGCGCTTTCACCGCGGCCTTTCCTCCCATGCGGGAAATACGATTCTCTTGCCCCTGTGAGAGAACAACAATGGCTTGCAGCAAAGCTCCGGCATTCCGGCAGATGCCGGAGGAGCCGCAAAGGGGCAAGCCGCTGACACGCACAGCGTCCTTTTCAATGTAGAAGATTGCTTTATCGCCGTTGATGATCTGCGCACCTCGGTGCCGCCTCCAAAGCTCCGCCTGCGTCGACTTTCCCGCTCCGCTGGGGGCGGAAAAGAGAATTCCGCTTTGCTCATGCAGGATATAAGAGGCGTGAAGGGTGCATCTGCCATGACGCAGCAGGAGCGTCTCCAGCATAATGCTTGATAGCAGCGACTGCACATTCAGCTCCATCACTCGGGAGTGAAAGAAAAGTGTCAGTTCATCCGGCGAGTCAGTGTCGTAGCAAAGCACCGCACAATCCGGAGCATTGGCGCAGTTGGGGTCGCTGCGAAATGCCCAGCGCTTCGTTCCTCTGCCAAGCATACGGAAGCCTGCGGCGGTATAAAGCAGCAAGGCATCCGTCGGCTCCGGCAGCACATCCGTCTCCTTGACGCAAATCCGTACATCCGCAGCGGCATCCGGCTGCGCAAACTGCAGCAACGGTTCCTCCCAAACGGACGGCGGGCAGCCGAAAAAGCCGATGACCACGCCGCCGAAGGAGATCAGCAACGGCTCATTTCTCATAGGACATGTACATAATCACGGAATCTGCATTGCTGTAGTGCGTCTGCACGCTCTGCGCAAGCTCCCCTGCCGCAATGCCCTTTTCAAAGCGGGCGCGGTAGCAAATGCCGCCGAAATACAGACCGTACCGATAATTCTTATAGTACACCGAAATGTTTTCCGTATGATCCTTGCCGGAGATGTTTTCCACGTTAATCACGCCATTGTCCGGATACAGCACGAAGTCTTCTGAGAAGTCCATCACCGCAGAGGTCAGCGCAGCGATCTTCGCTTCCTCGGAAAGACGATAGACAGTTCCTGCCGCATAGGTCATGCGATTCGCCTCCATAACCAACGCAGAGGAACCACTCGGCAGCGCGGAAAGCACAAACCGCGCCGTTTCTCCGTCGCAGTCCATGGTCAGCTCCGCGTACTCGACCCAGTTTTCACCGGTATTCTTGACAATCAGTGCCAAAACATCCGTTACTTCTTCGTCGGTTCCATCTTCAACGTAAGCGCCCGTAAAGCTGCCGAGTGCAGTGACCTGAAGCTGTCCGGTAACAGTCGGAAGCTCCACTTCATCGATGCGGGTAAAACCGGGAATATCAAACGGCAGCGGCTCCACCGCTTCGGTAACCTTACTCTGTGTCGGCTCGGTGCCGTCGTTCCCTGCCCGCAGCACGCACCAAACGATCGCCGCAGCAATCAGAGCCACACACAACACGAGCACCACACAAAGGATTCGCTGATCGCGCTTTTCTTTTTTCCCTTTTTTTTCATTTTTTATCATGGCTGTCCTCTTTCGCATTCTCCGGATACACAATGTGGAAGCCCGAAGGCTTCCACATTGGATGATTTTTACGAGCCAAATACGTTCATGAGGCCTTGATCCTCGTAGTCTGTATAGTCTAAAAGGCAGTCGGGATTCACTTGCATGTTAAATACAGGCAATCCCGGCACAAAGCCTTCCCATGTGCAATCGTCACCGCTCGTAGGACCGGCAATTGTGCGGCAGGCAGCAATCGCCTCTGCCAGTGCGAAATCCTCAAAATAAAGCATCGGCTTGATATAACTTTTCTTCATAACATCACCTTATCCTTATAACATTAAGATAACACACATTGCCGAATTAATCAAGTGTTTTTTCAGAACGCATGAAAATAACTGCAATTTGCGCTCTGGTCGCATTTCCCTGCGGGTCAATGTAGGCTTTGCCGTTCATTTCGTTGCCGGTGATAATTTCATTTTCCACCGCCCAACGCATTGCTGTCTCGGCAAAGGCGGAAATTTGATCAGCATCCGGGAAGCTCTCCAAGCTCTGCTCGGATTCAGGCTCACCGACATAACGCCAGAGGAAGGTCACCATTTGCTCACGGGTAACGGGTTCATCCGTGCCGAAGGTCGTCTCGGTGATGCCATGCGTGATGCCCTCTTCCGTCGCCCAGAGGATTGCATCCGTGTACCACTGACCGTCTTCAACATCGGTGAAAACAAGCTTCGCGTTTTCATCGACCGCAGGAGCGCCTGCCAAACGATACAGAATCGTGACGAGCATTGCACGGGTCAGCGTAGCATCCGGAGCAAAGTCTTCCTCGGAAACGCCCTTCATAAGACCGCTTTCCACCGCGTACTTAACGCCGTCGTAGAACCAGTCGTTTTCACTGACATCCTTGAACTGCTCAATTTTGACTGCAGGCTCAACAGGCTCGGGATCAGCCGGAGTCTCGGCTTCGGTCGGAGTCTCGGCTTCGGTCGGAGTCTC
>JBJFGB010000141.1:7870-9495 GCA_051892295.1 Faecousia sp.
GCTTCGGTCGGAGTCTCGGAATCCGAAGATTCGATGGGCTCATCGCTCGGCGCGGTCGGATCGGTAGGCGTGATATCGTCTCCCGGGAGCTCGGGTTCCGTCTCGGGGACGGAGCTGCCGGTCGCAAGGAGAAGCTTGGACTGCGCTACAGCGCTGCTGTTGACATAGAACGCCAGACTGCCGTCCGCCGTCAGATAGCGGAGATTCGTGATAGAGAGGATGCCGGTGCCGGTGTTCTCAATGACAATGGCGGCAGATACGTTGCTGTCCCACTTGATACCATTGCCGAATTCGTAGTACATCTCGGTTGCGGAGACAAGCTCCTTATCCAACACGACAGTATCCGGACTGTTCAGCGCAGTAATCTTGATGTGGGCTGTGCCGTTGGCTGCCTTTGCGCCGATTTGGAGATTCTGGATGGCGTTGTCGCCCACGAGGTAGAAGACGATTGCCTGCCCGTTGGCAAGATAGACCTCATTCTTGGGACCGTACTTGTTCATCTCTTCAACGGAGCTGGTGTTGCCGATGCCGTCGATAAAGGCGGCGCCGCTGTAGTTAGCAGTCTCCGTTGCGCGGGTCGCGCTTCTTTCAGAGGCTTCTACGGTGGAAACCGAGGCTGCTGCAGTCTTGGTCGCAGAGCCGGACGGGGTGGTGTAACCGGCAGGAACGTCAGCGCCCAGGAGCAGGAAGCCCAGTTCGGGGTAATCAACAAAGACGTTGCGCACGCCGGTGATCGCCTGCACCGCGTCATTTCTGCCCATCTCCCAGGTGTCAACGGGGTCTTCCTCCATCCACTTCAGGAGGACGGCTCTGCTTTCCATAACGCCGGAGGAACCGAACATATTGTCGACGTTGCCCCAACGCATCATGTGCTGCAGCATCAAACGCGCCACGTCGCCGTGGAGGTTGAGGGCGCTGCTGCTCACAGAGTTGGGATCATAGTAACCGGAAGACTCACCGTAGGCGGTGTTTTGTCTGCTGGAGTTTTCAGTGACCGAGGTGGGACGGAGCATCATGATGTCGCTCTCATCATTCCCACCGGCTCCCTTGCTGTTCGGCCAGGTGTGCTCACGGTTCCAAGTGGAACCGCTGTCCCATTCGCTGGACACTTCCGTACCGGAGTAGTAAGAGGAGATCTTACCGGTGTTGCTCTCCTGGCAGTCGGTGTAGCAGAACAGGTATCTGGTCGCGTCGTAGGACGTGATCGTGGTCTGCTTGGCAGCCAGCATACTGTGGATCGCCTGACCAAGCTCACTGCTGTAGATATCGCTTGCGCTGGTGGAGGTGGTTCCGCTCAGCGCGGAGAGGGTATCGTAGCTGTAGCTGCCGGTGTAATAATCCGTTGCGTAGGTGGTCAGGAAGGTCGCGGTCGTGCCTCTGGTGCCCCAGTTGTAGATGTAGCTGCCGCTGGTCACATAGTTGACTTCCTCGGCGCTGCCGGGACCGGAGGTAGAGGTGCTGCCCACCGTGATGGTCTTGTAGCTGTACTTCGTGGAGCCATCCGGGCAGGTAAAGGTCGCGCGCACCTGGGTTGTGCCGCTTGCCACACCCATGACCGTGCAAATCTCGTCTGCCGTCTCAATGGTGGCGACGCTGCTCTGCGAATTTGTCCACACAGGAACTGC
>JBJFGB010000142.1:0-9439 GCA_051892295.1 Faecousia sp.
AGACGAAGGACTGGTCCCGGGACGAGGACTTTGCCTTTGCCTCCATGCGGTTTGAATAAACAGAAAAAGCAGAAGCTTTCCCAAAACGTGGGATAGGGGACGATTCCCTGCCTTATTCGGTAGTTCCTGCACGAGATTGCCACGGCGCAAGCGCCTCGCAATGACAGAAAGGGCAACCCTCATTTGTCATTGCGAGGAGCGCAGCGACGTGGCAATCTCAGGCTGTAAGTTTGTACGCAGTCGGTAGTTCCTGCACGAGATTGCCACGGCGCAAGCGCCTCGCAATGACAGAAAAGGCAACCCTCATTTGTCATTGCGAGGAGCGCAGCGACGTGGCAAACTCAGGCTGTAAGTTTGTACGCAGTCGGTCGTTCCTGCACGAGATTGCCACGGCGCAAGCGCCTCGCAATGACAGAAAGGGCAACCCTCATTTGTCATTGCGAGGAGCGCAGCGACGTGGCAAACTCAGGCTGTAAGTTTGTACGCAGTCGGTAGTTCCTGCACGAGATTGCCACGGCGCAAGCGCCTCGCAATGACAGAAAGGGCAACCCTCATTTGTCATTGCGAGGAGCGCAGCGACGTGGCAATCTCTTTCTGCCGGTTTGCACGTACTCGGCAGTTCCTGCACAGGCGCGCCGAGTCGTCGCGCCCTACGGAGGGGTGCGATCAACGGCCGTAGGGCGGGGACATGTCCCCGCCGTCCGCGAAGCGGCAGACAGTACGCATGAACGAGCTTATACTCGGTCGGTAGTTCCTACACGCGGCTTAGGACATGTCCCCGCCCTACAAAGGGTTTCATGACAATGACAGAAAAGAGAGCCGCATTTGTCATTGCGAGGAGCGCCAGCGACGTGGCAATCTCAGGTTGTTGGTTAGTCATAGTCAGTGGTTCCTGCACGAGATTGCCACACCCAGTGTGCGCACTGGGTTCGCAATGACATGGTGGGAAGATTTGCACGCGGTCGGTAGTTCCTGCATGGGATTGCCACGACCCCGTTGGGGTCTCGCAATGACATGGAGGGGAGATTTGTACGCAGTCGGCAGTTCCTGCACGCGGGCGGCTGATAGCCGGGGCTACGGCGCTGGGGGAGGGTCAGCGCTTTTGGAGGAGGATTCGGATGAAATTCAGATATTTGCCGCCGCCTGCCTCCATGGCTTTGCGGTCACCGACGGCATATTCATTCTCTTGCTTCAGCCAGTCTGCCCAGACCTCCTCGTTGGATTCCATTTCCTCGACGGCAAGGATCCTTGCGCCCTTGCATTGGCGAACCAGATCCGTCCAATAGGCGACATCGTGCATGTAGGCAAGCTGCTCCGGCGTCCATGACAGCAGCAGCTCCTGGGGCAGTCGGTCGTGGCAGTCCTGCTTCATGCCGGGGATTGCAATATAGACGTAGCCGCCGGGCTTCACAAAGGGCAGCAGCTTGGCATCCAAATATTCCGGATCGCGCCCGAAATAGTTGTAGGAGTCGGTTGTGACAACGGCATCGAAAAATTCGGCTGCGAAGGGAAGCGCCGTGGCGTCTGCCTTGACGGGAACAATCTGCTCGTCCGTTAAGCCCATTTCGCGGAAAAACCTGCGGTTCTCCTCCGGGTCGCTCCACAGATCGGCGGCATAGACCTTGTAGCCGTATTCCTTTGCCAGGAAGACGGAGGTCAAGCCCTGTCCGCTGCCTAAGTCACAGACGGTGGCGCCCTCGGGGATTTTGCTTTCCCGCAGCAGCTCCTCCGTCAGCTTGATCGGGTTCGGCCCCATGATCTTTGCCATGAGTGCAGGGGTGTCGTATTTTTGACTGAGAGTGTATTTCATTTGGGTTTCCTCCTCTGAATTTAGAGAATAGTGAAAAGTGAATAGTGAATAGTGAATAGCGGGTTTTACGGAGACGGAAGGGTGCGCGTGAAGTGTTCCAAGTAGGCTTCTGCCTGCGCGAGGACGGGAGCTTTGTCCGCTGCGCCGTCGTAGACGCTGTAGAGCAGGAAGATCGGCCCGTACAGCGCCAAGGCGAGCTGCCGCGCCGCTTCGTCGGAATCCGTCATGGGGCGGAAAACGTCCGTCATATACGCGACAGGTCCTTCGGCAAGGTACATCCGGTACAGCGCCGCCATCTCCGCATCGCGGTACTGCTCCAGCGTCAGCATTTTGCGAAAATCGGCGGCAAATGCGTCCTGCGTCCAGTGCAGGAACATGGCTTTCGTATACACGCGGATGGTCTCGGGCGAGATGCCGCGGTACGCCTCCGGCACCTCCTCCGACAAGCCCTCCGGCATGTCGTGCGCCTGCGCCTCTTCGAGATCCATTTGGCGCATCTTCGCAAGGATCGCGTCGAGAATTTCGCGTTTGCTCCCGTAGTGTTTATACAGCGCCGCCTTTGTGATGCCCAAGCGGGCGGCAATGTCCTGCATGGAGGCTGCAACATAGCCCTTTTGCGCAAAAAGCCGCAGCGCCTCCTCCATAATCCGTTCCTTTGTACCCTGCCCCATGCATTGCCTCCTGTTTTTCAAAAAAGTGACCAATCGGAAACTTATTATAGTTACCAATCGGTCACTTGTCAAGGGAGTCCATAAAAAAAGTGTTGCAATCGGGAAACCCGTCGGTTCTTTTCCGGGGAGGCAGCGTTTGTGTTGACTGCTATAATTTTACATGCTATAATTCTCAAAACGGGGACGCGCGGAGGCGTCCTTGCGAGAATGGAGCTTCGCCGTGGTTTATTATTTGGATCGTATCGAACAGATGCAGGACGCAGAGATCGACGCGCTTGTGCCCTATGTGTCCTCGGAGCGGCTTGCGCGGGCGCAGCAATACCGCTTTCGCAGCGACCGCGTGCAATCCCTGCTGGCATTTGTGCTGCTGCGCGTTGCGCTGTATTTAGAATATGACTGCCGCAGAATGCCGAGGCTTGCCCTCACGGCGGAGGGGAAGCCCTATCTTGCGGAGATGCAGGGGATTCATTTCAATCTTTCTCACTGCAAAAAAGGGGTTGCCTGCGGCATTGCCGACAGCGCTTTGGGGGTGGACATTCAGCATTATGTGCCGTTTAAGGAAGCTCTTGCAAAGCGGGTTCTGACCGAGCAGGAGCTTTCCGCCGTCAAAGCGGGGGATGCGGATGTGCTATTTACGCGTTTTTGGACGAGGAAGGAAAGCTACGGAAAATACATGGGCAGAGGGATTTGCTACAATCTGCCAAGCTTTCCCGTAAGGGAGGGCGCTTTGGAGGACGGCAGCTTCTGCCAAAGCCATGTGCTGGAGGATTTTGTCATTTCTGTTACCGCCGCAGAGCCGCAGAGGCTGATTCGTCTCGACGCTGCGGAGCTGCCCGAACGCTGCCGCCTGCTGGAGACAAGGTAGCATTGTACCGAAAATATCGTTCCATGCAAACGAAACCGCTCTCCCCCCTGTGGCAGGAGGAGATCGGTTTTCAGTATCAGAGGTCAGCTTTTGCCGGTCTTTTTCAGGACGACAAGCAGCAAAATCAGACCGACGCCGGTCAGGAGGTGTCCGATGCCCGCGACGCCGGAGATCGCGGCGGAGGCGGCAGTGCTTAACGTCAGCCCCAGCACCTGCGTGATACCGCGCACCAGCAGCATGGCGGCAGTCAGCGGTACGCCGATGTTATAGAGGACAAGGAAAACGCGGAAGACCTTTTGCTTTTGCAAATTGGTACGCGCCCCAAACAGGGCGATGACCATAAACATCAGCATGCCCAGCAGAAACAGATGGGGATGTACCTTGCCCAACGCCGTCACGCCGGTGAAATCGTGGAATTTGGTAAACTCCCGATAAAACACGCCGCCGACCATCGCCAAAATGGCATATACGAGGGAAATGTTCAGGTATTTTTTCATGTTGCTTTCCTCCTTTTTCTTTCCTGCGTTGATTATAGCACAAGCTGCTTCTGCAAATCAATTCTCCCGCGGCGAAAACGCGCCTTTTTCTGCGTTGTTTTTTATACGCGGCTTATGCCCGCGACAGCGGGATAAGTAACATACCGGAGCGAGAAACTGTCCGTTTCCTGAAAATTTTCCTGATGTCGGTATATTTTTCCTTGACATACGGATGTCCTGCGCTATAATAATTATTATAAGATAAAATGTGTAAATATCCGATTTTTCGCGCGTTTTCCAACAGCGGACGCAGCACGCGCGCAGGGGGCTTCCAAAGTGCGTCGGCGGCAGCGGACAAAAACGATACATAAAACGACCGGGAAAATCGATTTACACAACGGAGCTTATGAACGGAAGCGCCTCGCGGAGAGAGGGCTGTCTGTTCGCAGCGATATGAGGAAATGAAGGAGGGAAAACGACCAAACGGATTCTGCGGCGACCCAATTGTATAAAAAGCAGTGGGAAGACATTGCTCCCACAAAGGAGGAAAATAAATGAAAAAAACAGCAAGGCGTTTGCAGGCGCTGGTGCTTTCGCTTGTCTTGGCAATCTCCCTGCTCCTGCCCGGCACGGTCACGGCTTCCGCATTGAGCTACAGCGGTTCGGCATCCTATCGCTCCGGTCCGTATTACACGGCGCTCACCAAGGTCAATCTCACAGGCAATCAGAGAACCGATATTGTGAATGTTGCGAAGTCGCAGGTCGGCTATCAGGAGGGCTCTTCTTCGGCGTACCTCTCCGGCACGGTGAAGGGCAGCAACAACTATACCGAGTACGGCAGATGGTATGGCATGCAGGATATGTGGTGCGCCATGTTTGTCTCTTGGTGCGCCAATGTGGCGAACATCAGCACCAATATCGTTCCCAAGCACTCCTACACGCCCTCCGGCTTGAACTGGTTCATCTCCAGAGGACAGGCGTATTCCCGCGCAAAGGTTGCAGCCGGTGTCTATACACCGCAGCCGGGTGACATTATCTACTTTAAGTCCTCGAGAAACACGGCGATTACCAACCATATCGGCATCGTCACCGGCTACTCCAACGGCACGGTCTACACCATTGAGGGCAACACCAGCTCCGCTACGGTTTCGACCAACGGCGGCGCCGTGGCAGCAAAGTCTTACAGCATCAACAATACATACATCGTCTATATCTGCAAGCCGAATTACACCGGCAGCAGCTCCGGCAGCAGCTCCGGCAGCAGCTCCGGCAGCAGCTCCGGCAGCAGTACTGCCACGGAAACTTCCGTCAACATTCCCGACAATCTGAAGGACTGGGTCTTTGACGCGTTCTACTACGCGAATCAGTATCCCGATTTGAAGGCGGCGTTCGGCACGGATGAGCAGAAGCTGTATGACCACTTTGTCAAATACGGCATCAAGGAAGGCAGACAGGCCAGCTTCTTCTTCAATGTCAGCTATTACCGCAACAGCAATTCCGACCTAAAGGCGGCATTCGGCAACGATAATGTCGCAGCCTTCAATCATTTTGTGCAGTGCGGTCAGTATGAAAACCGCCAGTATTCCGCGCAGCTCTCGGCTGTGAAGGATCTGATTTTCGACGCGAACTTTTATGCCATGACGCAGCCGGATGTGAAGGCGGCTTACGGAATGGACGGAGGTAAGCTCTTTGCCCACTTCATGATCTACGGCGCGAAGGAAGGCAGGGCTTCCAGCCCGGTGTTCCATCTCAGCACCTATCTGAAAGGCAACACCGATCTGAAGAATACCTTTGGAAACAACTATTGGGAAGCGCTCAAGCACTTCGTGCAGTATGGCACGGTCGAGAAGCGCAACCTCTCTCCGATTCTGGACGCAAAATACTACGCGAGCAAATACTCCGATCTGTCCTCTTTTTCCTCCGTGCAGGCGATGCGTCATTTCCTCGATTACGGCATGCGTGAGGGACGCCGCGGCAGTGCGCTCTTTGATCCGGACTACTATTACAACGCACATCCCGACCTTGCAGCCAACGGCCTTACCAAAACGGACTGCTATATGCACTATCTGTACAACGGGATCAACGAGGGCCGCTCGACCAACGGTGACGACGCCGTTTCCAATGTGCCCGCCAATCTCGGCGATGATTTCTGCGCGAAGATTTCTCCCGTCGGCACGGGAAAGAATCTCTCCCTCTCCGATCACGCTGTAATTACATATTCACCCAGCTCCGCCGCAGCGCAGGTTTGGCGATTTATACGTCAAAATGACGGCAGCTACAAGATTGTGAATGAAAAAGAAGGACTCTGCTTGGATGTGAACGGCGCCGCAAGCAGCTCCGGCGCAGCCGTGCAGGTTTACGCGGACAACGGCAGCAGCGCGCAGCGTTGGTTCCTTTATTTGCAGAACGACGCCTATGTGCTGAAGCCCGCCTGTGCGCCCGAATGCGCGCTGGATGTCCCCGGCGGCAATGCTGCCGATTGCACCAAGCTTCAGACCTATACGACCAATGGGACAAGCGCACAGTCGTTTATGATCTCTCCGGTGGAGTACCTGAACGCCGTGGCACCCGTCGATTTGGGCAGCGACTTCACCACGAAGATCACTTGGCCGATTGCCGGCAAGAATCTCTCGCTGAGCGGCAGCAATGTGATTCTCTATCCGGACAGCAGCGCGGCGGCGCAGCAGTGGAGATTTATCCGCCAGAGCGACGGCAGCTACAAGGTTGTGAACCAAAAGGAAGGCAAGTGCCTTGATGTTGCCGGCGCAAGCAGCGATTCCGGCACCAATATTCAGGTCTACACGGACAATGGCAGCAATGCGCAGCGCTGGTTTATCTACCTCAAGGAGGGCAAGTATCTCCTGCGTCCCGCCTGTGCCGTCAATTGCGTTTTGGATGTCACCGGCGCACAGACCGATGACCTCACCAATATTCAGCTCTATTCCTATTTAGCGTCCAGCGCGCAGCTATTCACCCTGACCCCTGTGGAGTCCAACCCCACCACCGGCGTTCCCACCGCGAGCCAAATGGCAGTCATGCGCAATATCATCTACGCAGTGGAAACCGGCGGTCAGGTCTACGGACGGGTGGACTACACCAGCTTTGTTGAGGCATATACCAACAGCTCCGCCGAGCATGCCATTACCATCGGCGGCGGTCAGTGGTACGGTGTTGAGGCGAAGAAGCTGCTGAACCGTATCCGCACAACATATCCTGCCACCTTTGCCGCGTTGGATACCGCAGGCATCGCCTCCGATCTGGACAATTGTGATTGGAGCACCTACCGCATTTCCAAGACCTCTGCGAAGGCAAAGTGCATTCAGGCAATCATCAGCTCTCCCGAGGGAATTCAGTGCCAGAATGCGCTGCTGGATGAACAGATGTCAAAGTATATGGAGGAAGCAAGAAGCCTCGGCGTCACGGACATTGATGCGCAGATGATGTGTGCCAACATTCGCCATCAGGGCGGCTTATCCGCGTTGAAGCGCGTCCTCGGCAAGACGGCGGCACCCTATACCCTCGATAACATCTACGCCGCGCTGCAAACCGACACCGGCAACCAAGTCGGAGCCTATCGTTCAAGACAACTGATGGTTTATAATGCGCTGAAGCAGTATGTCTAAGACAAGCCCCGAAGCGCTTCACTCCACCGGCAGGAGCGACGTGGGAATTCACGTGCTTTTCGAAGCATTGCTTGTATTAACACCCGCTTTATAAATAACTCATAAAAAAGCAGCCAGTGTCAAATGACATCGGCTGCTTTTTTATGAAGCGGATTCCAATACAGCAAGAAAGCCCATCTGTAACAATCCCGCGCCCTGGTCCAAAACAGCCGCACCTCACCGTAGGGGACGGCGTCCTCGACGTCCTGTGGGCAGGAACTACCGACCGAGTACAAATTTGTTCCTGCGTACCGTCTGCCGCTTCGCGGTTGGCGGGGACATGTCCCATTCCTACAGGGGCTGTTACAAATCAAATGGTCCCCCCCTCTTTTTTGGGCGGTTTGTTTTTCAGAGGTCAGCTTTTGCCGGTCTTTTTCAGGACGACAAGCAGCAAAATCAGACCGACGCCGGTCAGGAGGTGTCCGATGCCCGCGACGCCGGAGATCGCGGCGGAGGCGGCAGTGCTTAACGTCAGCCCCAGCACCTGCGTGATACCGCGCACCAGCAGCATGGCGGCAGTCAGCGGTACGCCGATGTTATAGAGGACAAGGAAAACGCGGAAGACCTTTTGCTTTTGCAAATTGGTACGCGCCCCAAACAGGGCGATGACCATAAACATCAGCATGCCCAGCAGAAACAGATGGGGATGTACCTTGCCCAACGCCGTCACGCCGGTGAAATCGTGGAATTTGGTAAACTCCCGATAAAACACGCCGCCGACCATCGCCAAAATGGCATATACGAGGGAAATGTTCAGATATTTTTTCATGTTGCTTTCCTCCAAGTATGCAGACAAAGCCCGTGCGCCGGAAATGCACCGGGCGAAAAAGGGCAATGCGCGGAAATCCGGGATGAAATGCTGTCTCGGCAGTCTGCGCAAGCTCGGCGACCGGGAACGTTATGCAGAAAAACAGAGAAAGAAAGGCTGTTTTTCGCTCAAATCGCCTTATTATGCAGCGCTTCCGTGGGATTAAATGCGGTGGGTGAGAATGCCGCGCTTGTCGTGGATGACATTGCGGGGGCAGACCATGGCACACGCGCCGCAGGAGAGACACTTATCCGAGAAAATGAAGGCGCGGTTTTCCGAGACCTTGATTGCGCCGGCGGGACAGGTTTTTTCGCACAGCCCGCAGCCGATGCAGCTCACCTCGCAGGCGTCCTTGCAGCGGGCGTCCTTGTTCGAGCAGAGGACAACGATGGGGTTATCCTCCAAACGCAGGTGAATGACGCGCTGGGGACAGGCGCGGTAGCAAGCGCCGCAGCCGACGCATTTGCTCTCGTCTACCTCGGCAACGCCGTAGCTGTTCAGCGAGATTGCGCCGAAATGGCAGATGTCGATGCAGGCACCGCAGCCCGTGCAGCCGTAGGAACACAGATCGTAGCCCTCGGGGGACTGCTTGGCGCGGCAGCCGCCGTTGCAGTGGACGCAGGCGACCTTCGGCGGGAATTTCTTTTTGACGATCATGAGAATCTTCCTTTCTGCGCGATTACTTGCGGCTGTAAGGCGTGCCGCTTAAGGGGAGGCTGTAGCGGCGCTCCCCGTCGAGGCGGTAGTACGCGTCGGCAATGGCGGGAGCGGTCGGAATCGAGGTAATCTCGCCGATGCCGATTGCACCGCAGGCGACATTCAAGCCCGGCTTATCAATGACGATCGCCTTGATCTCCGGCGTCTGATGCGCGCGGAACAGACCCAGCGTGCCGTATTTGGAGGTGGGCTTACAGTTGGCGTCGATATTGAACTCCTCCGTCAGCGCGTAGCCCATCGACATGACGACGCCGCCCTCAATCTGTCCCTCGCAGGACAGCGGGTTGACCGCCTTGCCCACATCATGCGCCGCGACAATCTTTTTGATATAGCCTGTCACCTCGTCAAGAATGCAAAGCTGCGTTGCATAACCGTAAGCGACATGGGAGACGGGGTTCGGTACATCCGCGCCGAGGGGGTCGGTTTTGGC